>CAYXJD010000220.1:0-5386 GCA_964465225.1 uncultured Actinomycetota bacterium | reverse complement strand
GCGGGGGCGAGTGCGTCCACCATCGTCTTGTCGCCGGCCTCGGCCGCGCCGAGGCGCTGGACCGCGTCGAGTGCGGCGCGAAGCGCCACGGCGAGCTCGAGGGGGCTGGCGTCACCGTTCTCGGGCAGGACCCGCCCGAGGGCACCGAACCAGGTGCCGTACAGCGGTCCGCTGGCACCGCCGATGGAGCGGGAGAGCGAGTGGCCGATGGCCATGATCAGACGCGCTGGCGGGACGGCCGTCGCGGGGTCGGCCCCCGGGGCCTCGATCCGGGACCTCTCGGCGCCCACGGCCTTCTCCAGGGCGGCGACGGCGGCGCGGCCACCACGGGCCATGTTGGCGCCGTGGTCGGCATCGCCGATGGCGGCATCGAGTTCGGTGAGGAGGGACTCGGCTGTCTGCAGCCGACGGTCCACCTCGGCGATCCAGCGCTCGACCAGGCCAGCATCCAGGCCCGTCGCCGGGGTGATCGATCGACCGGGCCCCGGTCCCGAGGAGCCGTCGGGGGCGCCCTTCGTGGTGCTCACGTCGCTCCCTTCGCCGGGTCTTGACACCGTAGCTGTGCGGAGCGAGACTCGGTCGTGTTCGATGATGCCGAAACATGTTCGGACCTCTTCGACGCGGAGCCGACGCGACGCAGGTCGACGAGTGCCCCGGCCCGGTGACCCGGCCGGCGCGCGTGGGAGACCCGCGTCGAGGTCGCCACCCGGCGTCCGGGCAGCGACACCGGGCAGCAGCACAGGAACGGTTCGAGCGCACCTTCTGGTCGCGCGCACGGGGCGGGCGTCGCCCCACCGATGGGATGGCAGCGAGCGGCACCGCTCGCGGGAGAGAGAGCAGATGAAGAAGCTCATCAACGCACCTGAGGACGTCGTCGCCGAGGCACTCGAGGGGATGGAACTGGCCCACCCCGAACTCAAGATCAACCACGAACTCAAGGTGATCGTCCGCGGCGACGCCCCGGTCTCCGGCAAGGTCGGGATCGTCTCCGGTGGTGGCTCCGGTCACGAGCCGATGCACGGTGGGTTCGTCGGCAAGGGCATGCTCGATGCCGCCTGCCCCGGTGAGGTGTTCACGTCGCCGACCCCGGACCAGATGCTGGAGGCGACCAAGGCCGTCGACGGGGGGGCCGGAGTGCTCCACATCGTCAAGAACTACACCGGTGACGTCCTGAACTTCGAGATGGCCGCGGAGCTCGCCGCAGCGGATGGCATCGACGTCGAGGCGGTCGTGCTCGACGACGACGTCGCCGTCCAGGACTCGAGCTTCACCGCCGGTCGTCGCGGCGTGGGCGCCACCGTGCTCGCGGAGAAGATCTGTGGGGCCGCGGCCGAGGCTGGCAGGAGCCTCGCGGAGGTCAAGGAGCTGTGCGAGCGCGTCAACGCCAACGGACGGTCGATGGGCATGGCGCTCACCTCGTGCACCGTCCCGGCTGCGGGGAAGCCGACCTTCGAGCTCGGTGATGACGAGATGGAGATCGGCATCGGCATCCACGGTGAGCCGGGGCGGGAGCGTCGCCCCGTCGCGTCCGCCGCCGAGGTGGCGAAGCTGCTGGTCGAGGCGATCCTGGCCGATCTGCCCTACGCCGAGGGGGAGAAGGCGCTGGTGTTCGTGAACTCGATGGGCGGTACCCCGCTGATCGAGCTCTACCTCCTCTACAAGGAGGTCGCCGGGCTCCTCGCCGACCACGGCATCGAGATCGCCCGCAACCTCGTGGGTCCCTACATCACCTCGCTCGAGATGCAGGGTGCATCGGTGACGATGCTGAAGCTCGACGACGAGATGACCGGCTACTGGGACGCCCCGGTCGAGACCCCCGGGCTGCGGTGGGGAGCCTGAGCATGGCGGACGGAACGACGGTCACGGTCGAAGACCTGGTGGCCTGGATCCACCGGTTCTGCGAGGTGATCGGCGATCACGCCGACGAACTCACCCAGCTCGACTCGGCGATCGGCGACGCCGATCACGGGACGAACATGCGCCGTGGCTGCCGCGCAGCCGTGGAGGCGCTGGCAGCGGCCGAGCCTGAGGACGTCACGGGATTCGGCCGCGCCATCGCCATGAAGATCATCTCCACCGTCGGTGGGGCCTCCGGACCGTTGTACGGCAGCTTCTTCCTCGCACTCGGGACCGCAGGCGGCAGCACCCCGTCGCTGGACGGCGTCGGCACCGTGGCGGCGCTCAAGGCCGCCGTCGAGGCGGTCAGGGCACGGGGCAAGGCGGAGCCGGGCGACAAGACCATGCTCGACGCCCTGCTGCCCGCCATCGCCGCCATGGAGAGCTCTCTCGACGGGGGAGGCTCCCTGTCCGATGCCCTCGGAGCGGGAACCACCGCCGCCGAGCAGGGGATGGTGGCCACGATCCCGATGCTCGCGCGCAAGGGGCGTGCCAGCTACCTCGGGGAGCGCAGTATCGGTCATCAGGATCCCGGTGCGACCTCATCGTGGCTGCTTATCAGGTCCGCGGCGGAGATGCTGTCGGCCTGAGAGCTCCCCTCTTGGACCGGGACGCCGTCTCCCGCGGCGGCTCGGTCCAGGAGGGGTCTGAGCCACCCACCCGTCGCGTTGCCCGGGTCGCGGCGGTGGACGACGGACAGGAGCACCGATGACGGTCGGCATCGTGGTCGTCTCCCACAGCGCAGCGCTGGCAGCCGCGGCGGGCGAACTGGCCGCCGAGATGGCCGGCGATCAGCTGCGGCTGGCGCTCGCGGGGGGGATCGACGACGAGGACGACCCGCTCGGGACCGATGCGGTCAAGGTGGTGCAGGCCATCGAGGAGGTGGACAGCGAGGCCGGGGTGGTCGTCCTCATGGATCTCGGCTCGGCGGTGCTGTCCGCGGAGATGGCCAGGGACCTGCTGTTGCCTGAGACCGCCGATCGCGTCGTGCTGTGCGAGGCGCCGATCGTCGAGGGGCTGGTCGCCGCTGCGGTCCAGGCCGCCGCTGGTGCACCGATCGAGGAGGTGCTCGCCGAGGCCCGCGCCGGGCTGTCCGCCAAGGCCAGCCACCTCGGCGTCACCGGGGCGGCGACGTCGGCAGCCACCCCGACGTCGCCAGCCCAGGATGGCCAGGCGCGCACGGCGACGCTCACCGTCCCCAACGCCCTGGGCTTCCACGCTCGTCCGGCGGCCCGCATCGTCGAGGCGCTGACCGGCCTCGAGGTCCAGGTCGAGCTCACCGACCGGACCACGGGCCGGGGTCCGGTCTCGGCACGGAGCATGAACGCGCTGATCACCCTCGGAGCGCGCCAGGGGCACGAGCTCCTGCTGACCGCCGCCGGCAGCGACGCCGAGGTGGCGATCGACCGCCTCCTGGGGCTGGCCGCCGACAACCTCGGCGACCCCCTCGACGACGAGCCGGAGCCCGGGCCCGACACCGATATCGGGGCCGTGGGCTCGGCCGTCGAGGGCCCGGGCCCCCGGACGGCCGAGGACGACCGGCCGGACGACGGCGTCCTTCGCGGCTTGCCCGCGGCACCGGGTATCACGGTCGGCGCGGTACAGCACCTCGGGGTCGTGCACCTGCCCCCGCTCGACGACCTGCTCGCCTCGGCGCGGGTGGACGCGCAGGCGCCCGACCACGAGCACGCGGCCCTCGACGCGGCGCTGCGTAGCACCCACCAGCGCTTGGAACGATCACGGGCCGAGCTGGCCGCGCGCGCCGGGACCGCCGCCGCCGATCTGGTCGGCACCCAGGCGCTGGTGCTCGACGATCCTGCGCTGTTGGAGCCCACCCGGGGCGCGATCGACCGGGGGGCCACGGCCGCAGTGGCGTGGTCGGCGGCCGTGCGCTCCGTGCTGGCCACCTACACCGAGGTGGAGGACCCGTACCTGGCCGAGCGGGCCGGAGACCTCGATGCGGTCGGTCGTGAGGTGCTGGCCGCCTTGGTCGGGCACGAGCGCGTCGAGGTCGTCCCGCAGGGCGTGGTCGTCGCGCGCGATCTCTCCCCTGCCGAGACCGCGCGGCTCGATCCCATCAGGGTCGATGCGATCGTCACCGCCGCCGGGTCGCCGACGGCCCATGCCGCGCTGATCGCCCGTGCGCTCGGGCTGCCGGCCGTCGTCGGGGCAGGAACGGCCGTGCTGGCGCTCGACGGCGGTGTCGAGGTGGTCGTGGATGGTGACACCGGGATCGTGGAGACGGCCCCGGACCGCGCCCGCGTCATGGCCGTCCGGGAAGAGGTGGCTGCCCGCGGTCGGGCGCACGAGGAGCTGCGGGTGGCCGCTGGGAGGCCGGCCCTGACGCTGGACGGCACCCACATCGAGGTGCGGGCCAACGTCGGTCTCCCGCGCGATGCCGAGCGAGCCGCGACCGAGGGCGCTGACGGCGTCGGGTTGCTGCGCAGCGAGTTCCTCTTCCTCGACCGGTCGAGCGCGCCGGACGAGGAGGAGCAGGTCGCCGCCTACACGGCTGTCTGCCAGGCCGTACCCGGCCGGCCGGTGACGCTCAGGACGCTGGACGTCGGGGGCGACAAGCCGCTCGACTACGTCGTCCTGCCCGCGGAGGCCAACCCGTTCCTGGGGACCCGCGGGGTGCGGCTCGGTCTCAGCGAGGGAGCACTGCTCACGACCCAGCTGCGCGCGGCGCTGCGCGTCGCCGCCCACCACCCGCTCGAGCTGATGGTGCCGATGGTGGCCACGCTCGCGGAGATCGCGGCGGTCCGAGCACTGCTGGGGGAGGCGCTCGCGGCCCTGCAGGCGCAGGGCCACGCGGTGCCCGAGCGTCCTCGGCTCGGTGTCATGGTCGAGATCCCGGCCCTGGCGCTGAAGGCACGCCACCTGGTCGCCGCGGTGGACTTCGTCTCGATCGGCACGAACGATCTCACCCAGTACACCCTGGCGGCCGAGCGTGGCAACCCGGCGGTCGCCGAACTCAGCGATCAGCTCGACCCGGGTGTGCTCGCGTTGATCGCCGCGGTCGGCGATGCGGCCACCGGGACCGGGACCGAGGTGGCGGTGTGCGGAGAGCTGGCCAGCGATCCGGCGGTCGCGGCCCTGCTGGTGGGGCTGGGTGTCACGGAGCTCAGCGTCCCCCCGGTGGACGTCCCCGCGATCAAGCAGGCCGTGCGGCTGGTGAGTTCGGCCGATGCTCGTGGGCTGGCCGAGCGAGCGCTGCAGTGTGGCAGTGCGGCCGAGGTGCGCACGCTGCTCCGATAGCGTCCGGCGACGCTGTCCCCCCGCAACCGCCCCGAGGTCCCCCGTGTCCAGCACCGACGAGCAGCACGAGATCGCCGCCGCGTTCGCCCGTGCCAACGAACGGTTGGCAGCACGGGGCCCCGGCCGCATGGTCCCCGATCTGGACCGCATCACCGCGCTCAGCCACCTGCTCGGCGACCCTCAACGCGCGTACCCGAGCATCCACGTGACCGGTACCAACGGCAAGGGATCG
>CAYXJD010000219.1:3066-5397 GCA_964465225.1 uncultured Actinomycetota bacterium | reverse complement strand
CGGTACCCGATCGTGTCCATCGAGGACGGCCTGGACGAGGGCGACTGGGACGGCTGGAAGCTGCTCACCGAGCGGCTCGGTGCCGGCCTGCAGCTCGTCGGCGACGACCTGCTGGTGACCAACCCGGCTTTCGTGCGTCGTGGGATCGACGAGCACGCTGCCAACAGCGTGCTGGTCAAGGTGAACCAGATCGGCTCGCTGACCGAGACCTTCGAGACGGTGGCGATGGCGCACCGGGCCAGCTGGACCACCATGGTCAGCCACCGTTCGGGTGAGACCGAGGACGCCACGATCGCCGACATCGCCGTGGCGACCAACGCGGGGCAGATCAAGACCGGTGCGCCGGCGCGATCCGACCGCGTCGCCAAGTACAACCAGCTGCTGCGTATCGAGGAGCAGCTCGGTGACGCCGCCCGCTACGCCGGCAAGGACGCCTTCCCACGCGCCTGACCCTCCGCCGCAAGGGGACACCACGTGACCGCGAGCCACCGCTGGGACGAACGCCGTCGCCTGCGCCGCCTGGAGCGGCGTCGGCGGCGCGGCGGGCACCAGCGTGGCCCGGTGATGGTCCAGCGGACCGCGCGTGGCGTGCGGGGTTGGGCCGCGCGCAACGACCGACGTCTGCGGCGCACGATCCAGGGCGACCGGCCGCTGATGGTCGCCACGATCGCGGTGCTGGCGGTGGCGGTGGTGGTCCTCTCGGCCCCGCTGCAGAGCTACCTCGATGGCCGCGCCCGTGTGGACCACCTCGAGCAGCAGGCGGCCGCGCTCGACGAGGCCAACGCACAGCTCGAGCAGCGGGCCGCCGATCTCGTCGAGGACGACACGGTCGAGCTGCTCGCGCGCGAGCAACTCGGGCTCGTACGGCCCGGTGAGGTGGCCTACACCTTGATCCCGCCGGAGGAGGGTCGACCGCTGTTCGCCCCACCTCGCGGTGCGGATGCCGTCGAGGACGAGGTGTGGTACCGGCGGATCTGGAACGAAGTGCGCGGGCGCCTGGCCAGCTAGCGATCCCCCGTTGTTGCCGTGCGTCCGTCGGCTCCGTACCGTGTCGTCAGCCGCGCGCCCCGGTCGGACCACGATCGCGGGCTCTCAGACGCCGACCGAGCACGGCTCGGGCGGCAAGAACGGACCGCCGGTGCCAGCGCGGGCGCCCACCGGTCCGCGAGGAGTTGATCGCACTGCAGGGATCGATCGTCAAGGGCAAGGTCGTCCGACTCGAGGAGTACGGCGCGTTCGTGGAGGTGACCACCGAGGATGGTGGCGCTGTCACCGGGCTCGTCCACGTCTCGGAGGTGGACGCTGACTTCGTCGAGAACATCTACGCCTACCTCGCTGAGGGCGACGAGGTGGAGGTCAAGATCCTGGACGTCAAGGAGGACGGCAAGGTCGATCTGTCGATCAAGCGTGCCGACCCCGACTGGCAGGACGAGGAGACGCCCAACCTCCGCTCGAAGCTGGACAAGGACTTCAACAAGCGCTTGCGCCGCTTCATGCACAAGTCCCAGATGATCCAGGGAGAAGCGCGCCGTCAGCGCCGTGGTCGCGTCGAGTCGTGACGTCGGTCGGCGGGGAGCAACTCCCTGCATCTGCGCTGGCCGGTGAGGACGGGCGGTCCCCGTCCGTCCCCGGTCGCGACGCCGTTCGGGTCGATCCGACGGCGTCCTACGCGTCCGCCGCGGCGGCCCCGGTGTGCGATGACCGCGAGGTGGCGGTGGTGTCGGCGCAGCTCGGTCGCCCGGCGCGGGGACGGCCCGCCGTCGTGCATCGGTGTGTCTACGGGCTGCCGACGGTCGTGCGGGTCCAGCCGCGGCTCGACGACGGGACACCGTTCCCGACCGTGTTCTGGCTGAGCTGTCCGGTCCTGCGCTCGCGCGTGGGTCGGCTCGAGGCCGACCACGCGATGGTCGGTTGCAACGAGCGGCTGGCGGAGGATGCGACCTTCGCCGCCGCCTACGCGGAGGCCTCGGACCGCTACGTCGCGTTCCGTGATCAGCTCGACGCACCACTTCCGGGCGATCCGAGCGCCGGTGGGATGCCCAACCACGTCAAGTGCCTCCACGTCCACGCTGCGCACCACCTCGCCACCGGGGACAACCCCGTCGGCGCGTGGACGATCGAGCACGCCACACCGGCGCCCTGCCCGGGGCCCTGCGTTCCCGACGAGTTGCTGGCCACCGCTGCGACGTCGTCTCCGGCTGACGACGACGTGCCCGGCGTGGCCGATCCATCGCTCGGCAGAACCGGGGGATCGCCCGGCGTGGCCGATCCATCGCCCGGCGGGGCCGATCCATCGCGCGGCGGGGCCGATCCATCGCGCGGCGGGGCCGA
>CAYXJD010000219.1:0-2966 GCA_964465225.1 uncultured Actinomycetota bacterium | reverse complement strand
CCGGCGGGGCCGATCCATCGCGCGGCGGGGCCGATCCATCGCGCGGCGGGGCCGACGGAGCGCACGGTGGCCGCGGCCCACAGGAGCCTGCCCCGTGACGACCCCTCGCGCCGCTGTGGACGTCGGGTCCAACTCCGTCCGGCTCCTCATCGTCGATCCGAGCGGCGCACGGGTGCGGCGCGAGATGGCGATCACCAGGCTCGCTGCCGGGGTCGACGCGACCGGCCACCTCGACGACGCCGCGTTGGACCGCACGCTCCGGACGATCGCCCGGTTCCATGATCTGTGGGTCAGCCACGGTGTCGACGGCCGGGTACGGATCGCGGCGACCTCGGCGGTGCGTGATGCCAGCGATCGCCAGCGGTTCTTCGACGGCGTCCTCGCCGTCACCGGCGTGCCTGCCGAGGTGATCAGCGGCGAGCAGGAGGCACTACTCGCCTACGCCGGAGCCACCGGCGGCGTCGAGGTGCCTCGGCCCACCGCCGTGATCGACATCGGGGGTGGCTCCACCGAGCTGATCATCGGCGACCCGTCGGACGAGGTCGTGGGCGCGGTCTCGCTCCAACTCGGCTGCGTCCGGGTCACCGAGCGTCACCTGCTCTCCGACCCCGCCTCGGCCGTCCAGTTGGCCGCTGCCCGAGACCTGATCGAGGCCCAGCTCGATCGGGCAGTCGAGGTGCTGGGTAGCTCGGAGGTGCCCTTGTCCGATGTTTCGGCACTCGTCGCGGTAGCGGGGACGGCGACCACCCTGGGGGCGCTCCACCTCGGACTGGACCGCTACGACGAGGACCGCATCCACGGCGCCAGGATCTCGGCGGCCGCACTCGGCGCCCTCGCTGACCGCTTGGTGGCGATGACCAGCGCCGAGCGTGCACAGCTCGGGCCGATCCAGCCGGGACGGGAGGACGTGATCCACGGTGGTGCGATGGTGCTCCACGCCGCCCTGGCACGCACGGGGCTGGACGAGGTCGTCATCAGCGAGGCCGACAGCCTCGACGGCCTGGCGGCATCGCTGGCCTGAGAGGTCGCCGGCTCGAAGGATGGCGCTGACGAGGGGGCGGGCCCTGGCGGGCAGGGGGGCGGGCCCTGGCGGGCAGGCTGATGTGGGGGCCTCGCGGTAGGGTCGTGGTGCACGGTTGTCGAGCGCGAGGAGGTCCAGAGCACCGTCGCGCGAGGAGCAGAAGGCCACGATGAGCGGTCGAGGAGCTACGGGCGACGGCGCGGCGCTCGCGTGTGCCATCTCACCGCACAGCGGGCGGGGTAGTGGGACCCGGCCCCGTCCTCTGCGGACCCGCGACTCCAGGATGTTCGCCACCTTCGGGTCCGTCGCCACCTCGCTGTCGGTCCAGCCGGTGATGGCACCTCAGCGGTCGCTGTGGTGGCCCACGTCCCCATGACCGAGCCCATCACTGCCCCCGAGCTTCCCGGTGCCCTGGACCCAACCGCGTTCTGGGACCGCCTGAGCGACGCCCTCGAGACGGTCCCGGAAGATGCCCGTACGCCGCCCAGCGAGGCCCGCGTGGGTGCGGTGCTCGTGCTCATCGAGGAGTCGGAGGACGGTCTCAGCGTCGTACTCACCCGGCGCCGCCGCGACCTGCGCTCGCATCCCGGGCAGCTGTCCTTCCCAGGCGGCCGGCGGGAGCGAGACGAGTCGCTCGAGGATTCGGCGCTGCGTGAAGCGCACGAGGAGGTGGGACTCGATCCCGACAGCACCGAGGTGGTGGGCATCGGCCGCGTGTTCTACCTCCCGCCGTCACGGTTCTGGGTCGCACCCGTGCTGGCCCGCTGGTCCCGACCGCACGTGCTCGAGGAGAACCCGTGGGAGGTCGACGAGATCCTCCGGGTCCCGCTGGCCTGGCTGCTCGATCCGGATCGGTGGCGACAGGTCCCCCTGTCCCTGGAGGGTTCCACCTGGGCCTGGCAGCTCGATGACGATCTGCTCTGGGGCGCCACGGCGGCGGTGCTGGCAGTCCTGCTCGATACGGCGGTCCCGGGATGGCACGGCGGACGTGATCCCGATGAGCTCGGCCCGCAGCGGGCGGTCAGACCCTGGGAGACCGTGCCGGCGATGCGACGGGGTCCACGGCTGGAGGGGGCACTCCCCGAACTCGAGCAGGCGGAGGTCCCACACGTCACCACCGAACAGGTCCGTGCGGTCCGAGCGTGGCTGGCCCGGCACGGTCTGCCCCTGGAGGCCCGGGCCGAGCAGGCGGGTCGTGCTGCGGCACATGCGGTGCGTCGGTTGGTGGGCCTGTCGCTGTCCGAGGTCAGCGTGACGGTGTTGGCCGGTCCGTCGAGCAACGGCGCGGGTGGGCTGGCCGCCGCCCGGCTGTTGGCCACGGCCGGGGCGGACGTCGATGTGCTGGTCGTCGGCGACCCCCGACTCCCGGTGCAGGTGTCGCTCCTGGCCGCGGCAGGGGTACGCGTGCGCCGCATCACACCCGAAGGCCTGCGCGATGGTTGCTCGCCGGGGGAGGTCGTGCTCGATGCGGTGCTCGGTGTCGGTGCCGTGCCGCCGTTGGCCGATCTCCCGGCCGCGGCGAACGGTTGGCTCCGGCGGCACGACGTTCCGGTCGTCGCCCTCGAGCTGCCCAGTGGCATGGCGGCAGACACCGGCCTGCGCGGACCGTGCGTGACAGCGGATGTCACGGTCGCGCTCGGACTCCCACTGGCCGGACTGCAGGCGCCGATCACGCATGCCTACGTAGGGGATCTCTACCTCGCCGACCTGGGTATCCCACCGAACGCCTGGCGGAGCGTCGGAGTGCGGGCCCCTCGGCCGACGTTCGCACGAGGCCCTCTGGTCCGGCTGACCCTCGGTGCCACCGCCACGGACGCTGGGACCCCCGATCAGGCTGAAGCAGCGCACTGACGGCCCTGGGGTTGTCGTTGGGTCTCCCCGTCGACCGCTGTTGACCGCGGCACCGGCGTCGTGCGGGTGGTGGGGTTCGAACCCACACGGGCCT
>CAYXJD010000218.1:0-5466 GCA_964465225.1 uncultured Actinomycetota bacterium | reverse complement strand
CAAGGCCATGGGCCAGCTGCGCGTGTCCGAGGAGGAGGAGATCGAGGGCCTCGACGTCCACGAGCACGGCGTGGCCGGGTATCCGGAGCTCGCCCGCAGCTGAGGCGTGCCGACCACGGCGCAGCACCTGGGGGACGACGGAGGCCGCGGGACCGACGAGGTCCTGCGGCCTCCGCTGCTGCGCCTCGGCGCCCGTTCGTCCCATCGCGGTCGGCGCGGCGAGAGCGGCCGTCCCGATCCCTGCGACCTGCGCCACTACGCTGCGCGCACCGCCACCTCGGTGCCGGCAGCGCCGACGATCCGTGCTCGCTGCCGACCAGGGGACCTGCGAGGATGAGGCTCATGGACAAGCAGCAGGAGTACGTGCTCCGGACCGTCGAGGAGCGGGACGTCCGCTTCATCAGGTTGTGGTTCACCGATGTGCTCGGGTTCCTCAAGAGCGTGGCGATCACCGCTGCCGAGCTCGAGAACGCCTTCAGTGAGGGCATGGGCTTCGACGGCTCGGCGATCGACGGTTTCGCCCGGGTACACGAAGCCGACATGGTCCTGGTGCCTGATGCCGCGACGTTCCAGATCCTGCCCTGGCGTCCCGAGTCGCAGGGCGTCGCCCGGATGTTCTGCGACATCCTGACCCCCGACGGTCAGCCCTTCGCCGCCGATCCCCGCATGGTCCTCAAGCGCCAACTCGAACGCGCGGCGCAGATGGGGTTCACCTTCTACATCCATCCGGAGATGGAGTTCTTCCTCTTCGCAGGCCCTGACGACCCGACCCCACTGGACAACGGGTCCTACTTCGACATGACCCCGCTGGACGTCCAGCAGGACTTCCGCCGCCAGACCATCAACACCCTGGAACGCATGGGTATCAGCGTCGAGTTCTCCCATCACGAGGTGGCACCCTCACAGCACGAGATCGACCTGCGTTACGCCGACGCGTTGACCATGGCCGACAACATCATGACCTTCCGGCTCGTGGTCAAGGAGACCGCGCTCCAACGCGGCATCTACGCCTCCTTCATGCCCAAGCCGATGGAGGGCCAGTGGGGCAGTGCCATGCACCTGCACCTGTCGCTGTTCGAGGGCGACACCAACGCCTTCCACGATCCGTCCGAGCCCTACCTCCTGTCGCCGATCGCGCGATCCTTCACCGCGGGGCTGCTCCGGCACTCTCGCGAGATCACCGCGGTCACCAACCAGTGGGTGAACTCCTACAAGCGGCTCACGGCCCGCCTCCACGGCCCCCTGCCCTCGGGCGAGGCGCCGGTGTTCGCCACCTGGGGGCACTCCAACCGCAGCGCGTTGATCCGCGTGCCGATGCACAAGCCCCGCAAGGGCGCTTCCAGCCGCATCGAGTACCGCGCGCCGGACCCCGCGTGCAACCCCTACCTCGCCTTCGCCCTCCTGCTCTCGGCGGGGCTCAAGGGCATCGAGGAGGAGTACGTGCTGCCCGAGGAGAGCGAGGACAACGCCTTCGAACTCACCGACGTCGAGCGTGCAGCGGAGGGCATCGAGCGCCTGCCCGCCAGTCTCGGTGAGGCCCTGAAGGTGATGGAGTCCTCGGAACTCGTGGCTGACACCCTCGGCGAGCACCTCTTCGGCCACTTCCTGGTCAACAAGCGGCAGGAATGGGAGGACTACTCCTCCCACGTCACGGCGTTCGAGCTCGAGCGTTACCTCCCGCTGCTCTGAGGGACGTCGAGGTGGCAGCCGACGATCAGCGCCTCCTGCGTGGCCAGCTGGCCCGTGCCGGGCTCGACCCGGATCACTCGATGGCGGTGCTCGCCGACGCCGGTCTGCTCGTTGGTGGGCATCCCGAGGCGGGACTGCTCGACGCCCTCTCCGAGGCGGCGTCGCCGGGCGACGCGCTGCTGTCGGTGGCCGCGTTGGCTCGGCTCGACCGGCAGCTGTACGAGCGCGTCCGCTCGGCCCCCGACTGGTTCCGCCGGGTGGTGGCGGTCGCCGGGGCGTCACGACCCCTGGGGGAGTTGCTCGGTCGCTTCGAGGATGCCGTCGACGCCCTGCGCACCCTCGACCAGGTCGAGGTCGGCGCCACCGCTGACGCGGTCGCCGCCGCGGTGAGCGCCAGCGGCGATCCGGCCGAGCAGGCCATGGGGATCGCCGCGATCCGGCGGCGGGCGACCGCCGATCTGGCCGGACGCGACCTCACCGGGGTCGCCACGCTCGACGAGGTCGGGACCGAGCTCGCCCGGCTGGCCGAGGGCGTGCTCACGGGGGCGTTGCGGGCCGTGCACACGAGCGTCGCTGGCGCCGAGCCTGCCGCGCGGATCGCGGTGGTCGGGATGGGCAAGCTCGGGGGACTGGAGCTGAACTACGTCTCCGATGTCGACGTGGTCTTCGTGCACGAGCCGACCGTGGGAACGGGGGAGGAGGAGGCTGCCCGCGAGGCCAAGCAGGTGCTCACCAGGCTGCTCGAGCTGCTCAACGCCTCGACGACGATGGGCCGGGCCTACGACGTCGATCCCACGCTGCGACCCGAAGGTCGTGCCGGCCCGCTGTCGCGCCGGGTCGCTTCCTTCGAGGCCTACTGGGAGCGCTGGGCCAAGACCTGGGAGTTCCAGGCGTTGCTCAAGGCGCGGCCGGTGGCCGGGGACCTGGAGCTCGGCGAGACCCTCCTGCGGGCCGCGGAGCCCTACGTCTGGCCCGAGCACCTCGACCCGGGCGTGATCGCCGAGATCCGTGAGATGAAGGCACGGATCGAGGCCAAACCGGAGGTCCGTCGTGACGGCGAGCGGCAGCTCAAGCTCGGCCCGGGCGGTATCCGTGACATCGAGTTCACCGTCCAGCTGCTGCAGCTGGTCCACGGACGGGGGGACCGCTCGCTGCGGCTCACCGGCACCCTGCCGACCCTGGAGGCGCTGGCGGCCAACGGCTACGTGGACGAGGACGACGCGACCGCGTTCGCCGACGCCTATCGCCGGCTACGGACCGTGGAGCATCGGCTCCAGCTCGCCCACGAACGGCGCACGCACACGATCCCGAACGATCCCGACCGTCAGGAGTGGCTGGCACGCACGTTGGGCTACCGGGCCGAAGCGGACGTGGCGGCTCGGGAGGCGTTCCTGACGCAGCTGACCCGGGTACAGCACCAGGTCTCGGTGCTCCACGCTCGGCTCTTCTACCGGCCGTTGCTCGAGGCCTACGCGACCGTGCCTGCCCGTGCGGCCGGGATGAGCGTGCCAGGCGAGATCAGTGCGATGGGGGAGCAAGCGGCCATCGAGCGGCTGCGGGCCATCGGCTTCCAGGACCCTGCCAACGCGCTCCGCGACATCGGTTCCATGACCGGAGGGGTCTCACGGCGGGCCCGGACCGTGCGTGCCGTGCTGCCGGCGGTCCTCCAGGTCCTCCAGGACACCCCCGACCCGGACACGGGCCTGGCTGCCTTCCGCCGACTGGTCGAAGCCCAGGCCGATTCCAGCGAGCTGCTGGCCTACCTCAGGGATCATCCCGACTCCGCGGACCTGGTCGGGCGCGTGCTCGGCACGAGCCAGATCGCGGGTGAGCTGCTCGTGAGCCAACCCCAGGGCGTGGATTGGCTCAGGGACGAGCAGCTGCGCCGGCGACCACGCACGCGCGACGAGCTCGTCCAGCTAGCGGTCGGTCGCCTCCACTGGCAGGACACCACCGCTGCGCTGCGGCGCTTCAAGCGGCACGAGCTGCTGCGGATCGTGCTACGCGACCTGTCGGGTGGGACGACCGTGGGCGGGGTCGGAGAGGAACTCACGGCGCTCGGGGAGGCCTGTCTGACCGGTGCACTGCGCGACGAGCTCCGTCGGCAGGCACGCGATCTGGGCCTGTCGGGTCCCGACGAGCTGCCCGTCAGCATCGCGATCGTCGGGATGGGCAAGCTCGGAGGAGGCGAGCTGCACTACGTGTCGGACCTCGACGTGCTGTTCGTCCACGAGGCCGTCTCGGGCGCGGAGCCCCGGGAGGCCACCAAGCTGGCCCTGCAGATCGCCGGCAACGTGCTGCGCTCCCTGTCGGCGATCACCTCGGAAGGCACCGCCTTCATGGTGGATGCCGATCTCCGCCCGGAGGGCCGCAACGGCCCCCTGTCGCGGTCCTTCGATTCCTACACCGCCTACTGGGAGCGCTGGGCGGAGCCGTGGGAACACCAGGCCTTGCTCCGCGCCCGCCACGTCGCCGGGGACCGCGAGCTCGGCGGGCGGTTCGTGACGGCAGCTGAAGGCTACGCCTACCCGGCGCAGACCGAGGAGGTGGCGGGACCCATGCGCCGGATGAAGGCCCGACTCGAGAAGGAGCGCATCCCGCGCCGGGCTGCCGCGGAGCGCCACCTCAAGCTCGGGCCTGGCGGGCTGTCCGACGTGGAGTGGACCGTGCAGCTGAAGCTGCAGCAGCACGGCGGAGCCGATCCCGGGCTCAGGACCGCCTCGACGATGACCGCGATCGATCTGCTCCAGGACGCCGAGCTGCTCGAGCACCGGGATGCCATGTGGCTGCGGGACGGCTACCGCTTCCTCTCGGAGCTGCGCAACCGGATGTACCTGCGACGCCACCGGGACGTGGACGTGCTGCCGTCCTCGCAACGGCAGCTGGAGACGTTGGCCCGGGCCATGGGGTACGGGAGGGGAGGCTGGCAGGAGCTCGATGCGGACCGCCGCCGGCACGCTCGGCACGTGCGGACGGTCTGCGAGCGGGAGTTCTACGGCCTGTAGCCGCTCGGTCGGGACTCGGGGTAGCGGTGTGGCGGTCCGTAGGTCGTAGGCTGTCGGGGAGGAGGTGCTGTCGGTGTGGCGTGAAGGCTACGTACGCGGTGGGGACACCCGCTTCTACGTCCGTGCGCTCGGCTCGCCGGCCTGGCGCGAGCCGGCCGGTGCTGCCGACGACGCCCCGCTCGGGAGCTCCGTCGGCGATGCACAGGAGCCTGCCGACGATCTGGCGCTCCTGCTGCACGGCTGGCCGCAGGACGGATCCAGCTGGGCGCCCGTCGCCTCCACGTTGGCTGCTGCGGGCTACCGCGTGGTCTGTCCGGATCTCAAGGGCTTCGGTCGGTCCGACACCCCGCACAGCGGTTACGACCCCGCAACCCTGGCTGACGAGATCGCCCAGCTGATCCGCAACCTCCACGCCCGCAAGGCGTTGCTCGTCGGCCACGACTGGGGCGGTGCGGTGGCCATGGCGACCGCCTTCAGGCATCCCGGGCGGGTGCGCGCGCTGGCGGTGGCCTCCTCGCCCTTCCGGCAGCTCGACCTGACCGTCTCCTGGCACGTCCCACTGTTCAACCTGCCGTTGGCTCCGCAGCTGGCCTTCCGGGTCGCCGGGCGGCCCCTGACGCGTGCGGCGATCCGGTACTCGGCTGTGGTCCAGACCCCCTTCGACGAGGCGGCGATGGATCGCTACGCCGATGCGGTCACGACCGATCCGGCCGCCTGGCTGGCCTACTACCGCACGCTCTCGCGCCAGGCACTCCTCGACTGGGGGGTCCGC
>CAYXJD010000217.1:0-5546 GCA_964465225.1 uncultured Actinomycetota bacterium | reverse complement strand
TTCGTAGCGGTCTTCTTGGCCGTGGCCTTCTTCGTCGCCTTCTTGGTGGCGGTCTTCTTGGCGGTCTTCTTCGCCGCTGCCGCTGCCGGTGCCGGGGCGCCACCGCCCTCCAGCCGCTGGACCTCCCGCTTGAGGTCGGCCACCTGCTTCTGGAGCCGCTCGACCTCCTCCGAGGTCACCAGCCCCATCGAGTGCACCACCCGGCTGGTCTCGTTCCTGACCAACGAGGAGATCGCCTCCCGGTTCTGCTTCTGCCGGTCCACGAGGTCCTCGACGAGCTCGCCCACCTGATCCCCGGCTGCTTCCCCGGACTTGACCAGCTGCTTGACGACCTGCTCCGCCTTCGAACGGGTCAGTTCGGTCAACCCCGATGCTGCCTCGAGGTAACGCTGGACTGCAGAGTTCACGACAACCTCCCATGTGGCTGGACTGCGCGGCACTGTAGTCGTCCGGCCAGCCCTCGCGCCGGGTGGGACACCGTCAGACGACGCCGTCAGCGCGGCTGGTAGCGTCAGCGCGCCGTCATGGGCCGGCGACTCCGCCGGAACGGATGCGGCGACCATGGGCCAGGAGCGACACACGATGGCGACGATGGACCAGGTCGAGGACGTCCTGGTCCAGCTGTTGGAACGGCTCGGGGACGTGGACGAGACGACCCGGGCCATGCTCCCCTCGCATCGCACGATCGAGGCTCGCTGCCCGGACCTGGAGCTCGTCCGCCACGCCACCTGGCGGCGCGGCAAGCTCGAGTTGCTGGATGAGCCACCGTTGCGCCGACCCGACATCCGCATCAGCGTCCACTCCGACGACCTCATGCGGATCGCCTCCGGCGAGCTGCCGTTCTCACGGGCGCTGAGCTCCAACCGGTTCCGGCTCGACGCCTCGATGGCTGACCTGATCCGGTTGCGCGCCGTGCTCTGACGGCCGTCCACGAAAGCGCCCCACCGAGGAGGAGGTCGCCGCCCACCGTGCTGCCCATCGGCGATGTCACCCCGACCAGGCGTCGCGGAGTCGTGGTGTGGCTGCTGGCGGCGGCCAACCTCGCGGTCTTCCTGGCCGTCCAGCTCCCGCTCGAAGGTTGTGCGCAGCAGCAGTTCATCTACCGCTACGCCGCGATCCCACGGGAGCTCACCACGTTCGCGCCGCTGTCCCCCTCTGAGCTCGAGGCCCTGCTCGGTGCCTGCGCCGAGGGCGCTCCGGCGAAGAACATCCCACTATCGCTGGTGAGCTCGCTGTTCCTGCACGGCGGCCTCGCCCATCTGCTGGGCAACCTGCTCTACCTCGTGGTCTTCGGCGACAACGTCGAGGACCGGCTCGGACACGCCCGGTTCGTGCTGTTCTACGCCGTCGGCGGCGCTGCCGCGACCCTGGCCTACACCGCACTGCGACCGGGTTCCACCGTCCCGCTGATCGGCGCCTCGGGCGCCATCGCCGGGGTGCTCGGGGCGTACCTGATCCTGCATCCCGCGGCACGGATACTGACCTTGGTGCCGTTCCCGCTGTACGTGCTCGCGTGGCTCCTGCCCGGCATCAGGATGGTGCGCTGGTGGGTCGTGGTCGCCGTGGTCACCCTGCCTGCCTGGCTGTTGCTGGGCGGCTGGTTCGTGTTGCAGTACAACGCCACCCAGACGCCGACCGGCGACCAGGTCGCCTACGAGGCCCACGTCGGCGGCTTCGTGGCCGGCATCCTGCTGCTCCTGCTGCTCGACTCGTGGCGCTCGCGACACGGACGCACGCCATTCCACCAACGACGGCGACCCCGACGGTGAGCGCGGTCGCTTGGTGGTCCGGGGCCGCGACATGGCCAGCCGCTGGCGGACTCGGCCGCGACCGTACGGTGCCGCCACTGCCCTAGGCTCGGGTCGGGCCCGGCGCCGGAGCCCGGCACCTGCACCGTCCGGACCCGAGGAGCCGCCGTGTGAGCACGTCGACACCGCTGCCCGTCCTCGGCTGGAAGGAGCACGTCTCGCTGCCGGAATGGGGCTTGGAGCTCAGAGCCAAGCTGGACACCGGGGCCCGTTCGAGCGCGCTCCACGTGACCGAACTGGTCGAACTCGGCGAGCAACGCGACCCGACCACGGGCCGACCCCTGCCGCTCGTGCGCTTCGACGTGGTGCTCGGCACGCGGCGTGCCCCCGAGCACCACCGGATCGAGGCTCCCATCGTGGGGCGCCGGCGGGTCCGCGACACCGGCGCCCGCGCCGAGGAGCGGGCGGTGGTGCGGACCCGCATCGTGTGCGGCCCCCTCGACGTCACCGCCGACATCACCTTGACCGATCGCAGTGGGATGAACTTCCGGATGCTGCTCGGCCGCCTCACCCTCGAGCACCACTGCCTGGTCGATCCCGCCCACGGCTACGTGCGCACCACACCACCTCGACGGCCTCGCCGATGACCGCCGGCCCCATCACCGTCGCCGCCGTCACGATCGAACCGGGCGAGCGCCGTGACCTCTCCCCGCTGGCCTCGGAGTCCTACACCGGTGACCGCGCCAGCCTGCCGATGGCGGTGATCAACGGCGTCGAGGACGGACCCCGCGTCTTCGTCACCGCCGCCGTGCACGGCGACGAGCTCAACGGCATCGAGGTGTGCCGCCGCCTGCTGGACGCACTCGAGCCGGCGGCGCTGCGGGGCTCGATCATCGTGGTGCCGATCGTCAACGTGCTCGGGGTGCAGTTCGGCTCGCGGTACCTACCCGACCGCCGGGACCTCAACCGTTCCTTCCCGGGCTCACACGCAGGCTCGATGGCCGCACGGATCGCCCGTCTGGTCACCGAGGAGGTGATGACCGGCAGCGATGCGGGCATCGACCTGCACACCGCGGCCAACCACCGCACCAACGTGCCACAGGTCCGCATCGCCGACGACGAGCGGGCGCTGGATCTGGCCGTGACCTTCGGGGCCCCCTTCGTGATGCGCGCCCCGCTGCGGCCCGGCTCGCTGCGGGCCGTCGCGCTGGAGTTGGGCGTCCCCGTGCTCACCTACGAGGCCGGCGAGCCGCTGCGGTTCGACGAGGACGCGATCGACATCGCCTTCCGCGGCATCCTGCGCGTCCTCGCCCGGCTCGACATGATCGACGATGCGCCCGAGGCGGCCAGCAGCCAACCCATGGTGCTCGAGGCATCCCGGTGGCTGCGTGCCGAACGTGGCGGCGTGCTGGAGCTCCACGTCGAGCCGGGGGACCTCGTGCAGCCCGGCCAGCCGCTGTGGACGACGACGACCCCGCTCGGAGCCGAGCGTGCCAGCGTGTCCGCGGATGCCGCCGGATACGTCATCGGTGCCACGACCCTGCCGCTCGTCCAACCCGGGCACGCGCTCCTGCACATCGCGCTCCCCGGTGAGACGATCAGCGCGGAGGACGACCCCACCGATGAGGAGGACGAGGACGATCCGGAGGTCCCCGACGCTGATGACTAGCGTGGGACAGCACCGAGCGAAGGCGCCGAGGTGACAGCGAGCGATGATGACACCCGAGCGGGTGCTGGCCCGATCCACACCCACGACGACGGGGTGATCGCGATCGACACGCTCACCGCGGGTCTGACCGACGTCACCGCCGGCTACCTCATCGATGCCCCACGTCCCGCCCTGATCGAGTGCGGGCCGGCGTTGACGGTCGAGACGGTGCTGGCCGCGCTGGGGAGCCTCGGCCTGCAGGCGGGCGATCTCGCCTACCTCGTCCTCACCCACATCCATCTCGACCACGCCGGAGGTGCCGGGGACGTCGTCGCCGCGTTCCCCAACGCCACCGTGGTGGTCTCCGAGCACGGGGCTCGGCACCTGGTCGACCCGGAGCGCCTGAACGCCTCCTCCGCCCAGGTCTACGGGCCCCTCTTCGACCGCGTCTACGGGGCGTGCACCCCGGTGCCGGCGCCGCGCGTGCGCAGCATCGCCGACCGGGACGAGCTGGACCTCGGCGGTGGGCGCGTCCTCGAGCTGTTGCACACCCCGGGGCACGCCAAGCACCACCTCGGGGTCTTCGACCCGCAGATCGGCGCGGTGTTCGCCGGGGACTCCGTGGGCGTGCAGCTGCCGGGCATGACCGAACTGCGACCGGCGACCCCACCGCCCGAGTTCCACCTGGATGCAGCGCTGGCCTCGCTGGAGCGGTACCGCGCCCGGTCCCCGGAGCGCATCTACCTCGCCCACTACGGCCCGGTCGCGCCAGCCGACGCCGTGCTCGACATGGCCGGCGTCCAGCTGCGGCGCTGGGTCGAGACCGCCGAGGACGCCCGCGAGCAGGCCCGCGAGGGCGGCCTGACCGGGTCACACGAGCTCGATCACGTCGCCGAGACGCTCGAGCGCCGCTGTCTGCCGCCGACCTCCGGCGCAGCAGACAGTGACACCAGCGATCACCGCACGCGCCTGGAGCTGCTCAACGACACCCGAGCCAACGCCGCCGGGTTGCTGCGCTACCTCCACCGCCGCGATGCCGGGACGCTGACCGACCTCGGCTGACGCTCGGCGCGACGGCCACTGCGGCTCACGGCCGGCGGGCGCGCAGCCCTTCCAGGCGGTCGGGCACGTCGAGGAAGTCGTCGTCGACCGCTGCGATCGACTCGAACTGGCGACGCGCCTCCTCGTCATCTCGAGCTCGCTCCGCCAGTTCCCCGGCGAGGTAGCGCGCACGCAGGTCGTGCTCAGCATCACCGGAGCGCGGACGCTCCAGGAACCGACGCAGCACGGCACGACCGGCTCCGACGTCGCCGGACTCCGCCAACATCGCGGCCCAAACCATGGCCGCCTCCGCGCGCCGGTCCTCCGGGGCCTGCGCATCGTTGACCAGTGGCTCCGCAGCGGAGGCGACCTGCTCCAGGCCACGACCGAGCGCACGCAGGCAGTCCGCGATCACGTGGTTCTGATCGGTGCGGTCGGTCATGCGTCGGTAGGCCTGCAGCTCCGAGAGTGCATCGCCCCAGCGCTGCTGGTGGTAGAGCGCGATGCCGTAGGCCTCCCGTAACGCCGCGAGCCGCGGCGCCTGGTGCCGCGCCCAGGACAGCACCTGGACGGCCACGTCAGGCCGGTCCTCCTCGATCGCCTGCGACCCGATGCTCAAGCACAGGGCGATGTCGTGGGACTTGGGCCCTTTCCCGAGTGCCCGCTCGATCTCGCGCACGACGGCGCGTGGCAGCTGTGGCTGCTCGTCCGTCGGCAGCGGTGGCCGTGGCGGGCCGGCCTCATCGGCCGCCGGACGCCGCCTCGGCGGCGCACCCTGGCTGCGCTGCGCGCGGTCGCGGCCGATGGGCTCCCCGGTGTGGCCCGGCACGGCCAGCCGCTCCGCCGCCGGCGAGCGGGAGTGCTGCTCCCGCGAGCCACGACGGCCTGCATCGCGGTCGCGGCGGGGGGGCTGTGGCATCGCGACGTTCCTTGTCCTCGCTCATCGGTCCACGCTATCGCGGGGAGCCCGATCGTGATCGGTGGACTGGCCCTGCGGTCCGGGCCCCAGAACGCGTTCGAGGCCGCCCCGTGAAGGGCGGCCTCGAACGAGAAGGGTTCCCGCGGCGACCTACTCTCCCACCGGGTTGCCCCGGCAGTACCATCGGCGC
>CAYXJD010000216.1:0-5559 GCA_964465225.1 uncultured Actinomycetota bacterium | reverse complement strand
GGATCCACCGGCCCGACCTGGCGCGGGTCGGCGTCGTGGCGGAGGTCCCCGGCGTGTGGAGCGACCTGTCCGTGGACGAGCACCTCGCCTTCAACGCCGATGCGTACGGACTCGAGCCGTCCCGTGCGGCGCAGCGAGGTGCTGACCTCCTGCGTCGCGCTGAGCTGGCCGACGCTCGGGGTCGTCTCGGCGGCCAGCTGTCGGGCGGGATGCGGCAGAAGCTCGGTGTGATCCTGGCACTGCTCCACGAGCCCGACCTGCTGATCCTGGACGAGCCGACCACCGGTGTCGACCCGGTGAGTCGGGCCCAGCTGTGGCGGCTCTTCGGGTACGCCGCCGCCGAGGGGACGGCGGTCCTGCTCGCCACCACCTACCTCGACGAGGCCGAGCGGGCCGTCGAGGTCCTGGTGCTCGACGGGGGCGAGCGGCTGCTCCAGGGGCCACCGATCGACCTCGTCGGCGATCGCCGCCTGGAGGACGTCGTCATCGAACGTCAGCGCGCGCTCGAGGCGCGCCGCTCGCCCACACGGGAGGTCGCAGGATGAGCGCCCTGGCGGCGGACCGCGTGACCCGAGCCTTCGGCGAGGTCGTCGCGGTGGACGATGTCTCGCTGGAGGTCGCGAACGGCGAGGTGGTCGGTCTGGTCGGCGCGAACGGCGCCGGCAAGACGACCCTGATCCGCCTCGTCCTCGGGCTGCTGGGTCCGGATCGTGGCGATGTCCGCCTCGCCGGTGGCGTTCCGAGCCGCGCCACCCGTCGCAAGGTCGGCTACGTCCCGCAGGGCCTGGGTCTGTGGGCCGATCTCAGCCTCCGCGAACACCTCTCGCTGTCGGCCGAGGTCTACGGGTACGGCGACCGCACCGTCGAGGACGCCGGGCTCGCCGCCGTCGCCGACCGTCCGGTCGGGTCGTTGCCCCTGGGCCTGCGCCGGCGCGCCGCCTTCGTCGTCGCGCTCGCCCACCGGCCCGACGTGCTCCTCCTCGACGAGCCGACGGCCGGCGTCGACCCGTTGGCACGCTCCCGGTTGTGGGACACCATCGGCGAGGTGGCGGCGGGTGGCGCGGGCGTGCTCGTGTCGACGCACTACCTCGACGAGGCCGCCCGGTGTGACCGGGTCGTGCTCCTGGCCGCCGGACGGTCCGTCGCCGATGGGGTGGTCGCCGACCTCATCGCCGATCGGCGGACGGTCCTCGTGTCCACGTCCGCGTGGCAGCAGGCCTGGCAGCGGCTCGACGACGAGGGGCTGCGGGTGCTCCCGGCGGGCCGGGACCTGCGGGTCGTCGACGCGGATGTCGATCGGGTCCGTGAGGTCCTCGCCACGATCGATGCTGACGTCGACGAGGTCGCCGCAACGTTGGAGGAGGTCGTCCTGGAGCTGACGACATGACGCGGCGGACGGGACGGCGTCCGGGTGCGTCCGGCACCCGCGAGGCGATCCTGGACGCCGCGCGACGTCGCTTCGCCGACGCCGGCTACCGGGGCGCCACGATCCGTGCCATCGCCGCCGACGCCAAGGTCGATCCGGCGCTCGTCCACCACTACTTCGGTACCAAGCAGGAGCTGTTCGCTGCGGTCGTCGAGTTCCCCGTGTCACCGTCGGTCGTGGTCGAGCGGCTCGAGCACGTGTCCCGTGACGAGGCCGGTGCGCAGGTGATGCGCACCTACCTGTCGGTGTGGGATCTGCCCCAGTACCAGGACCGGATGCGCATCCTGCTGCACGGGGCCATGGCGGACGAGCGGTCCGCGCAGGCCATGCGCGAGTTCGTGGTCGACGTCCTCCTCGAGCCGGTCGTTCGCCAGCTCGGCCTCTCGGACCCGCGTCTGCGGGCGCTGCTGGTCGCGACCCAGGTGATCGGGCTGTCGTTCCTGCGCTACCTCGTGCCCACGGAACCGATCGCGTCGATGTCGAGCGACGACGTGGTCGCCGCCTACGGCCCCACGATCCAGCGCTACCTCACCGGCGACCTCGACCTGCCGGGTGCCGGGTCGTGATCGGTCCGCGCGCCGCGGTGCGGGTTGCTGCGCCGCGGCCGCCGGTGGGTGCTGCGCGACCTCAGTACGGGTCCTGCGTCGGCTGCTGCGGCAGCAGGGCCTGGGCGATCCCGTCCGCCCAGGCCTCGATCGCCTCCCAGTCCCGGAAGTCACCGGTGGGCAGCGTGCCCTTGGCGGCCGGCATCAGCTTCATCATCCTCTCAGCGAACCCGACCGGGGGCGCCTCCGGGTCCCAGGCCCCGAAGAACACGTGCTCGTCGCGCGGTCGCAGGAGCTCGTGCAGCTCGTCGAACTCCTTCGGGCGGGAGACCTCCAGCAGGTCGTTGCCCTTGTCATCGACCTGCTCCTCGCCGACGGGCCCACTGCTGAACAACCAGACCGGCCGGTCGACGAGCAGGTCGCGGTGGCGGCGGGCGAACCTGGTCGCGGGCTTGAGCCAGTGGAACATGTAGGCCGCACCACCGATGACGTAGGCGTCGTAGCCATCGACGCCCTCGACCTCGTCCACGTCCGACACGTCCGTCTGGAGGCCGCAGGCGCGCAGCCGCGCCGCGATCCGGTCGGCGATGCCGGCCGTGGCACCGTGACGGCTGGCGTAGGCCACGAGGACCCGTGGTGCTGCCTGATCCGCAGCGGACGTCATGGACACGATCTCCTGGGGCCGACCAGAGCAGGATGGTCCGTGGCCGGGACGACGCGCTGGAGGCGAAGGGCCCAACTCCCGGATCATCGATCGCCGGGCACCCCGCGGCCGACCCTTCGGTGCTCAGTCCGTGGCGGTCAGCTGGGCGATGGCCGTTGCCCAGTCCTCGACGTGGTAGGAGTGGCGGACACGGCCGTCCTCGACCCTCAGGATGTCGATGGACATCACGTCGAAGCGCCTGCCCGTGGCCGGTTCGACGCCCAGGAACGGGCCGACCGGGGTGCCGGTCGCCCTGCCACGAACGGTGTAGCGGTTGCCGTGTTGGAGGATCTCCTGCGGTTCCCAGGTGAGGTCGGGGACCGCCTCGCCGAAGAACATGATCGTGTTGAAGACCCCCTCCGCGCCGGGACCGGCGGGCGGGGTCGGGTCACCGACGTAGTCGGCGGACAGCACGCTGTAGAGGTCGTCGCGGGTCAAGGCGTCCGGTGCGCTCGGTGAGCTCAGCAGCTTGGTGTAGAACGCCTTGACGACGTCCAGGTCGGTGGCGGATGTACCGGTGGTGGACATGATCCAACTCCTCGTGCCTCGGTGAGTCTTGGGGGTCTGCAGCGCTATGCCGTGGGCCGCGGGCCGAGGAACTCCTTCGCGGCGTAGCGTTTGGGTGCGGCGCTGGACAGCGAGGGCATGCTCGCCTTGATGGCCAGCCGGGTGAACCACAGGGCGAGTCCGGGACGGTGGCGGTTCTCGATGCTCACCGTGGTCTGTGCGGGGCCGGGACCGTCCGAGAGCGTCGCGGTGCCGTGGACGGCCTTCATGATCAGCGAGAGGGGGAAGGGCATCCGGTAGTAGGGCGCACCGGCCTTCCACTCGAAGTGCCAGTCACCGTCGTGCGGGGTGCGCAGGTTGCCGACGACCTGGGTCACACCGACCCCGCCGACGTAGATGACCCGCTCCATGTCGTCGGCGATCCCGGGCCAGGCGCCCTCGGGCTTGCCGTCGGTGCGGACCTCGATGTCGCCGCCGTGCGCCCGTGGCAGGTTCCACGCGTCCATGACGTGGGCCTTGGGTGCCTCGACGACGAAGGAGAACGTCACGTTGGGAGCCTCCGGCACGTCCATCTCGGTAGCGGCGAAGGTGTCGGGATAGAGCTTGGTGGAGGTGGAGGAGCGAGCCATGATGGGGACCTCGGTCGGGTGCCAGGTTGCGAACCAGGCGGTACGATAACTCGGTCGGAGGCTTTTTGCAACCGAAAGGTACGAAAATCGTGGCCGAGGCCAGTGACGGGCCCCGTCGGGGGCGGCCGAAGACCTTCGATCGCGACCGGGCGATCGAGGTGGCGATGGACTGCTACTGGCGTGAGGGCGCCGATGGCGTGTCGCTGAACGAGATCTGCCGTCGTGCGGAGGTCTCCAAGCCCGGCGTCTACCGTGAGTTCGGCGGCGAGGACGGGCTGATGGACGCCGCCCTCGAGCGCTACGCGGCAACGGTGCTGGCGCCGACGCTGGCGCAGACCCGGCTCGACCGCCCCTTCCGGGAGGTCCTGGAGACGCTGATCGGGTTCATGACCGACCCGGACCGCCCCGTGCCGACCGGCTGTCTGCTGAGCAGCATGCGGGTCTCGCCGTCCCGTCTCGGGCCCGCCACCCGGGCACGGGTCGATGCCCTGCGTGACGGTGCCCGCGCGGACTACGCCGCATGGGTCCAGCGGGCCAAGGACCGGGGCGAGATCGCCGCGGAGGTCTCGACCAGCGTTGCCGCCGCCTTCGTCGACACCCAGTTCACGACCCTGCTGGTGCAGATGGCAGCCGGGGAGGACCCGGAACTGCTCCGCGCCCAGGCCAGACTGGCCTTCGCCGGGCTGACCGGTGCCGACGTGTCGTCGCCAGCCTGACGCTCAGACCGGCTCGCCGCGTCCTGCGACGGGGAGGTCAGTTCCCGTCGGTGGCGTCGCCGAGTCGCTGGCTGGCCTTCCACCAGTCCAGACTGCCGGTGCGGTGGTAGACGTCCTCGCGGCGGATCAGCCCGTCTGGGTCAGGCTCGCACCGGTCGCCTTCCCAGGTGCACAGTTGCAGGGTGGTGACCGCCTCCTGGGTCTCGCTGACGCCCTCCACGCTGGCCTCGTAGTGGAGCGCGATCCCGATGAGCTGCCCGAGCTCCGGGGCCCCCTCGGTGGGTCGCATATAGGTGTCGGTCCAGGCGTACCGATCGAGCACCTCGATGGTGACCTCGCCGGCGGGACCGAACCGCTGGTCGGCGAGACCGGCGATCCTCTCACCACCGGAAGCGGACAGGCCGAGGACGCTGTCGGTGAACTCGGCATCGTCGGTGTAGAGGCTGGCGACCTGCCCCCCGTCGCGTGCCGACCAGGCCGCGAGGTAATCATCGATGGTCGCCTGCATGGCCGCATCGCCGTCCTCGGCGAAGCAGCCGATGGCGTAGCCGTGCAGGAGGTCCGTGGCCTGCCAGATCTTGTACTCGAGGACCTCTCCATCCCCGAGCCGATACGCCTCGAGGCCGGACAGGACCTCCGGCGGCGGCACCTCGGTGAGCGACGGCTCCGCCCCCGGCGGGTCGCTCAGGCCGGGCCAGTCGCTCTCGAAGGCCGCCCCGTCGGCGGAGAAGTACACCCCGGTGACCTCGACCTCGTAGTCGGTGAGCGATGCCCACCCCTCCAGCATGCGCACGATGTCCTCTCGACCGCTGCGCACGTCACCGAACGTGAGGTCCGCGAAGGTGACGTCATCGGCGAAGTCGGTGGTGAAGCGTTCGACATCGGGCCAGGCCGCCAGCTGCGAGAGACCCATCTCCATGGCATGGCCCTCGAGCGCCTCCACCTCCTCGACCGACAGGACCGGCGTCGGCAGGGCGGGTGCCGCGCCGCTGTCCGGCGTGTCCTCCCCGCAGGCCGTCACCGCGAGGAGCGC
>CAYXJD010000215.1:942-5608 GCA_964465225.1 uncultured Actinomycetota bacterium | reverse complement strand
AAGAAACACTGTGAGCAGGAGCATTGCTCTAGCCCGAGGCTACTTGTCCGAGCTCGTTGCGAACCGGGGCAGCCTGCGCGACACGTACCTCTTGGCTCGACGTGCGAAGATCGTGGTCTGCGAGGGGAAGGGGAGTCCATCCGTCACCCCATCTGCTTGCGCGATCTGACATGGCGGACACATGCCGCACGGACGGCCCCTGGAGGGTTTGAAACAGAACCAGCGCATCGACAGGATGTCACCGAAACCCGCGTCGTTCGCCTTGTCCCACATCTCGGACTTCGTCACCCCGAGGACCGGGAAGGACCAGTAGCGGAACACCTGGGTGTAGTCCTCGTCTCGCAACGTCGAATCTGCGGTGCCGGGGTTCACGAAAAGTACCCGCTGGAGCTCGTTCGGCGGCTCGTGGCGGGGTATGCAGAGCTCGACGCCCTTCCAGTCGTGGTACTCCGCGGCGGCGCCGAGCCAGAGGTACTGACGTCCGACCTGGGTCCTCGACGCCAGTTCCTCGAAGCGGTTGCGTAGTTCTTGGGGTGGCGTGTAGTCGTCCTTGTGGAAGGCGATCGATGGCAGCAGACGGGCCGGTTGGGCCATACGTGCAACGAGCTTGGCGCGCATCTGCTGCATGGTCCGCAACTCAGTGCCCGTGCTACCACGGGCGGCGTCTATGACGTAGATCGGTTGTACCGTCCGGTCCTCGACAAGCAGAGCTTCACAGAGTCGGTAGGTGGAATCCAGCCCACCGGTCCAGAACAGCAGGGTCGGCTTGGTCATCATGCTTCCTTGGTCCGCCCGGCTGTGCATCCTGTCTCGGCCACCCTCGGTGGCCTTTCGGGATGCTCTGGCTGTTCACCTGAGGGTGCACGTCTCATTTCATCCTCTTTCCCGGCGAGCCGACCAGCCACCTGATCGTGCGGCTCAGCAGGCCACCGCGGCCTTCCTCGATCACACCCGCCTGCGACAGCCGTCGCGCGAGTTCTCCGCGGAAAACACGCAGTGGTCCGAACCGGAAACTGGCCGCGAGCGCAAGGGCGCCGGTAGCGACCTCTGCCAGCAGCACGCCGAGCACCGGAGTAGCGGTCCAGGCGAGCAAACCAGCTCTTGCGCCAGCGATGGCGGCAGCGACCGCGGCGGCCCCCAGGACGGCCGGTCCGAGTGGGCGGAGCAGGACCCGGAAGGTGGTATCGAGCGTCCGCGTCAAGATGCCGACGTAGCCGAGATGTGAGACCAGTGCGGCTGTGGCCAACGCGGCACCGAACGCACTCAGGGGACGGTCTCTCGCGAAGAACAGGAGTACAGCCAGCGTCGTCGTGCCAGCCGCAGCTACCAGGATCTTCTCGTTCAGTGCGGACTGGGCCTCCGTGACGATGCCCGCGAAGTGGCCGGTCACCCCCACGCTGGTAGCCAACAGCAGCCAGGGCATCACCTGGATCGAGCCCGTCCACTGCGGGCCCAGCACGACCAGGATGATCTCACGAGCAGCAACGGCCATGCCCGCATTCACCGGCAGGATGATGGCCGCGGTCAGGCCGACAGCGCTCAGGTACGCCTCGCGAAGCCTCCTCTTCTCGAACTGGATCGCGGCGAAGGAGGGAAACAGGACCCTCGAGAGCCCCGTCGACAGATGGCTACCCGGAAGGCGAGCTAGGAGGTGCGCGCGGTTGTACAGACCGAGCTGGTCGGCTCCTGCCCATCGGCCAACGGCGAGGGTGTCCAGGTTCGAGCGGAGGAACTCGAGGAAGCTGATCAGGGAGACGCGCAATCCGAACGAGAGGATGGTGCGGACCGCAGCTCTCTCGAGGGTAGGGAGCAATGGGTGCCGAACCACTGCGTAGGTAGCTGCCGCCTTGACCGCTGTCTGGGTGAGCATGGCAGCGACGAGTGCATAGACGCCCGCCCCCGTGATCGCCATCGTCAGGCCCACGATCACGTAGCCGACGACGTAAGCGCCGATCTCGATCAGCGCTAGTGGCTTGAAGCGCAACTCCCGCCGCAAGAGAGCGACCGCCGGCGCGCTGAAGCCGTTGAGAAGGAGGCCCAGGGACAACCAGCGCAGCACCGGGACGAGCGCGGGGTCCTGAGCGAGTCGACCGGCGAGTGGCGCAGCGGCGAGCGCCACACCGGCGAAGGCGAGGCCGAGCGCGGCACTCAGCGTGAAACCTGCCCGGATGTCCATCCGCGTGAGCGACGGCTTCTGGACGAGGGCCTGGGTGATGCCGGCCTTGGCGAAGTGGTCGACGAAGCGGAGGAAGAGCCCTGCGAGCGCGATCAGGCCGAAGGCCGTGGGTGTCAGTAGACGCGCCAGGACCGCCGTCATGCCGAACTGCAGGACCGCGGCGACGGTGGTGCCGACGTAGGTCCACTTCAGACCTCCCAAGGTCTGCCGTGAGAGGTCGGTCGTTCGGTGCTCCGGCGGGGGTTCAGCCACGGGGACGGCTCTTCGCGCTGTATCGGACGGTCTCCGTGGTGGCCAGCAGGGCGAACGCCGGGTTGTTGAACAGGTACCGGCGCCACAGCCGGCGCGGCTCGCGCCACAGGCGATAGGCCCACTCGAGTCCGCGGTCCTGGATCCAGTCGGGCGCCTGGGGGACCGTGCCGCTCAACAGGTCGAACGCGGCTCCGACCCCCAGCAGCGTCACGCCGGGCAGCCGCTCGCGGATGTGGTGCATCCACAGTTCCTGCTTCGGCATGCCCAACCCGACCCAGACCAGGTTCGCGCCGGAGCTCTGGATGCGCTCGACGACGTCGTCCTCCTCTGCCGCCGTGAGTGGGCGGTAGGGCGGTGCGAAGGTGCCGACGGTCTGTACGCCCGGGGCCAGCTCGTGAGCGCTCGTCGTGAGCCGCTCCAGGGTCTCTTCGGTCGCGCCGAGGAAGAAGTGACGCCAGCCGCGTTCGACACCGTGGGGAAGCGCCATCTCCATCAGATCCGGGCCGTAGACCCGCGGCTGCTGCGGGTGTCCGCGGCGACGCAGGACCCAGACGAGCGGCATCCCGTCCGGTGTTGCGATGTCGGCGTCGGCCAGTGCGCTGCGGACCCGCGGGTCCTTCCGCGCCGTCATCACCGAGTGCACGTTGCAGAACGCAAGGACCCGTCCACGCTCGCCTGCCGGCTCGTCAAGGCATCGCAGTACCTCGGCGTAGCTGGTCCGGGAGATCGGTGTCCCGAGGATGGCGACCTTGGTGGCCGCACCTGGGTGCTCGAGCTCCGAGGGCTCGGATGCCTCGCTCATGGCCGCTTCGACGGGCCCTTGGACGGTGGCACCGACGGGTTCTGCGCCCCGAACCAACGCTGGTAGACCTCGGACGCTTCATCCGAACCTGCGCCGTCCGCGTCGCCGCGCTTCGCGCCGGCCTTCTCTTTCTTCTTGAGCCCGTCGAGGTCGGTCCACGCGCGGCTGCGGACCAGCCCGTAGTCGAAGCTCGTATCCTCGAGTGCCGACGGTGAGAGGTAGACGTAGCCGACCAGCCGCTGCCGGACGAAGCGCAGCCGCTGCTGGACGCGCTGGAGCTCGTCCAGATCGGAACCTTCGCGCACGACCAGCACGATGGCGTCGGTGAAGCCGGCGATCGTGGCCGTGTCGGCCACCGCCAGCAGCGGGGGACTGTCGACGACGGACAGGTCGTAGCCCCCGGTCACCGCGTCGAAAGCCTGGCCGAACCACCCCTCGCTGAGGTGCTCGCCATCGTGCTCCGAGGTCCGACCTGCGGTCAGGATGTCGAGGTGACGATGGCCGTCGATCTCGTAGGGCATGATCATCAGCTCGGCCTCGTGGCCGGCCGTGACCTCCGCGAGATCGATGAGTCCGGGGATGCGATCGGCCCGCAGGAACGTGCTCAGTCCCCGCATGCGCAGATCGGCGTCGATCAGCAGGACATGTTGCCCCCGGCGGTGCGCGGTGACGGCGATCTGGAGCGCGGTCTCCGTCTTGCCCTGACCCGGGCTGGCACTGGTCACCATCACCGACGCTGCGTCAGTGTCGCGCAGGATCGACGTGAGCGAGGAGTACACGAAGCGGTAGGCCTCGGCGGTACTCGGCTCCAATGCGGTCCGTTGGGCGAGCGTGCCGACCTCCGGGACGTCGTAGGTCGGCAGGATGCCCAGCAGCGGGACACCGAGTACCTCCGCAGGATCGTCGCGGGAGACGACGGGCTTGCGCCGGCCGGCGAGCCAGTACGCCACGGCTGACGCGAAGATGGCCGCCAGGACCGCCGCCCCGAGCGCGGCCAGACGCGGTCGGGGCGCGACCGGGGCGACCGGCGGTTCGGCCGCCACCTCCAGGTCCACCCCGGCGCCGAACACCCGGGCATCGACCAGCAGCTGCTGTGCGAGGGAGTCGATCTCCACGATGCGCTGGGTGAGGACACCGACCTGTCCGGCCACTCCCGGGGGGAGCTGGCCCTCGTCATCGGCCTGCGCCGTCAGTCCCTCGATCTGCGCCTGGATCTCCGCGGCGGTCTGCTCCAGTTCCTCTACGGCCCGGTTCACCCGCTCGAGGCCGGCCTCCCGGACCGATGCCTGGTAGGCAGCACTGACCGCGTTGGCGACCTCGGCGGCACGCTCAGCCGATCCGGCGGTCGCCGTGATCGTCATCGCCACCAGCTGGATGTTCGTCTCCACGGTCAACTGGCCGGCGAGTTCACTCGGTGGTGGCCCGACCCCGGGCGA
>CAYXJD010000215.1:0-932 GCA_964465225.1 uncultured Actinomycetota bacterium | reverse complement strand
CCCGGGGTCGTGCTACCACCGAGTGCCTCCGCAGCAGCGGTGAGGACCTACGGCGACGTCGCCCGCTGCGCCTGCTGGGGCAGGTAGCGCTCGAGCGGGACGAACGCCTGCCGGTCGAACACGACCGTGGTCCCCGGACTGGTGAGGGTGAGCCGTGCGGAGGCTTCGTACTCCTCCGACTGCAGCGAGGACAGCACGAACCCGATGAGCCCGACGATGACCGCCGATGCCAGCACCATCCACTTGTATCGCCAGATCGACGCCGTGATGGAGGGACCCTCCGCCCACCGCTCCAAGGAGCGCTCGGTGGAACGCTCGAACCCCTGCATCATCGGTCTCTCTCTCGTTGCTCGCTGCGGCACGTGTTCCGCAGCTGTCCCCTCATGCTTCGAGACGACGGCCGACACCCTTGAGCACAACGTCGCTAGCCTACCGGCGCGGTAGGGCTCCTCCAGTGGTATCGACGGGGAAGGGACCAGGATGGCAGACACGACGGGACGCACGGCCCTGATCACCGGGACCACGGGCCAGGACGGTTCCTACCTGGCCGAGCTGCTGCTCGAGAAGGGCTACCAGGTCCACGGCACGATCCGGCGGGCATCGTCGTTCAACACCGAGCGGATCGACCACATCTACCAGGACCCCCACGAGGAGGACGTGCGGTTCACGCTGCACCACGCCGACCTCACCGACGGTTCCCAGCTCGCACGGCTGATCCGGCAGGTCCAACCGGATGAGATCTACAACCTCGCCGCGCAGTCGCACGTCGCGGTCTCCTTCGACCAGCCGCAGTACACCGGCAACGTCGGCGCGCTCGGGGTCGTGCGGCTGCTGGAGGCGATCCGGGAGACCGGCATCGACACCCGGCTCTACCAGGCCGGGACCTCGGAGATGTTCGGTGCCTCCCCGCCGCCGCAGAGTGAGGACACGCC
>CAYXJD010000214.1:0-5718 GCA_964465225.1 uncultured Actinomycetota bacterium | reverse complement strand
CGATCAGGATCGCCCCACCGAGCACCAGCGTCGGGTTGTTCTGGCCGATGCCGTCACGCACGTACCGACCGAGGCCGTCGCCACCGAGGAAGGCACGGATCGGCTCGGTGGCCACCACCTGGACGGAGGCGACCCGGATACCGGTGAAGATGACCGTGAGCGCCAGGGGGACCTCGACGGTCAGCAGCACCTCGCGTTCGGTGAAGCCCATGGCCCGGGCGGCGTTGACCGCGGCCGGATCCACCTGCTTCACCGCGGTGTAGGTCGAGAGGTACATCGGTGGCACCGTGAGCAGGGTCAGCCCGATGAAGATCGGCCACGGCTCGAACCCGTACCCGGCTCGCAGCGAGATCGGGACGAGCAGGCCGGCGATCGCGAAGGTCGGGATCGCGCGACCGATGTTGACCGCCCAGGCCGAGGCCAGCTCGGCTCTGCGCCAGTGGGCCAGCAGCGATGCCGTCGGGACCGACAGCAGCACGGAGCACAGGATCACCGCGACGACGAGCAGCAGGGTGTCACCGAGCGAGGCGATGATGCCGTTCGAGCCCGTCCAGGTCGCAGGGTCGGTGAACCACTCCACCAGGGTGATGTCGCGTGGCACCGCGACCTGGGCCAGCCAGGTCGCGGGTGTGGCGGCGGCCGCGGCGGCGATCACAGGGTCTGCTTGCGTCGGGCCCAGGGCGTCAGCCAGACGCCGAGGAGGAAGAACAGCAGGTCGAACAGCAGCGCCAGCAGGATCGACAGCGACGCCCCGATCGTCAGCGGCGTCCAGAAGGTCCGGCGCAGCCCGTCCAGGATCAGCCGGCCGAGCCCGCCGTAGCCGACGATGGCGGCCACGGTCACCAGGCCGACCGTGGTCACGGTCGCGATCCTGAGCCCGTTGATGATGTAGGGCACGGCGATCGGCACCTCGACGGTGAACAGCCGCTGGGACGAGGTGAGTCCCATCCCGTCGGCCGCTTCACGCACGGGCTCGGGCACCGACGCGAACCCGTCCAGGATGTTGGTCACCAGGATCAGGATCGTGAAGGCGGTCAGCGGGATCAGCGCGGTCACCAGGCCGAGGCCGAGGTAGGACACCAGCACCCCGAAGAACGCCACCGAGGGGATGGTGTACAGGAAGGCGGCGAACAGCGTGATCGGGGTAACCGTCCAGCGGTAGCGCATGCCGACGAACGCCAGCCCCGCGGAGATCACGAACCCGAACCCGACGGCCAGCAGGGTGAGCTGCACGTGCTGGAAGATCGCCTCCGCGATGCGGTCCCACTGCTCGACGAAGTAGCTCCACCGCAGGAGCGGGTTGGCCGGACTCGTGGCCAGGAACACGCTCACCCCGCCGGCTCGGGAACGGCGGACAGATCGCCCTCCAGGCCGGAACGGATCCGCTCCAGGGTCACCACGCCGCAGAACCGCCCCTGGTCGTTGATGACCGCGACCGAGGTCCGGGAGTTCATGATGACCTCCATGGCGTTGCGCAGGGTGCTCGACGGCTCCACCTGCGCAGCGGGGAGGAAACGGTGCAGGTCGTCGAGGTGGACCCCGTCCACCACCTCGGTGCCGTCGACCCAGCCGAGGAACGCATCGCCGTCGGTCACGCCGAGCCACTCGCTGCGCTGGTCGGCCAGGACGGCCCGGGCGTCGGCCGGCGGCGTGTCGACCGGGACCACCGGGCCCTGGTCGTAGGCCAGGTCCCCGACGGTCGCCAGGGTGAGCCGGCGCATCGAGCGGTCGTCGCCGACGAAGGACTCGACGAACTCGTTGGCGGGCTCGCGCAGCAGCTCGTCCGGTGAGGCGTACTGCTCCACCACTCCCCCGACGTTGAGCAGGACGATCTTGTCGGCGATCTTGATCGCCTCGTCGAGGTCGTGGGTGACCAGCACGATCGTCTTGTGCACCCGGGCCTGGAGCTCGAGCAGCTCGTCCTGGAGGCGACCGCGCACGATCGGGTCCACGGCTCCGAAGGGCTCGTCCATCAGCAGCACCGGCGGGTCGGCGGCCAGGGCGCGGGCGACCCCGACGCGCTGCTGCTGGCCGCCGGAGAGCTCGTCCGGGTAGCGCGTCAGCATCTCGTGGTCGATGCCGACCACCTCGACGAGCTCCTCGACCCGGCTGCGGATCCGGGACTTGTCCCACCCGAGGGTCCGCGGCACCGTGGCGATGTTCGCCTCGATGGTGCGGTGGGGGAAGAGCCCGACCTGCTGGATCACGTACCCGATGCCGCGCCTCAGATCGGTGGCAGGCAGGTCGGTCACGTCCTCGCCCTGGATCTCGATCCGCCCCGACGTCGGCTCGATCAGCCGGTTGATCATCCGGAGCGTCGTGGTCTTGCCGCACCCCGACGGGCCGATCAGCACCACGATGGAGGCCTGCTCCACGTCGAGGTCCAGCGCGGAGACCGCGTCTTCCGCCGTGCCTGGGAACCGCTTGGTGACCTGTCGCAGCCGGAGCGCCGGCGTGGAGTCCGTGACGATGGTCCCGCCTCTGTCCGCCATCCAGGTGACCCTGCTGGGGCTGGAAGGCTAGCGGGCTCTCTGGCCCGGTGGGCTCACGGGTGGTCCTGGGACGACCAGGCGGCTGGCGACATGGGGGTGGGCACCGCCGATGGGCAGCGTCGGTCGGCGACGATCACGGTGCGGCCGGTGCCGGTCGGCGGCCGGTCCTCAGTAGGCTCGAGCGGTCCCCCACCGCCGAACCGGAGCCGAGCAGCGTGCCGAGCCTGCCGAACGTCCACGTCACCACCGACGCCATCACCGACCTGGCCGTGGACGTGCTGATCGTGCCGGTCTTCCGGGGCGCGATCGAAGGGCCCGGGACCGACACCGCCCTGCATGCCCTCGGGCTCTCGGAGGTCCCCCGCGACGCCTCCTTCCGCGGCAAGCCCGGCGAGGTCCTCCACCTCGCCGCTCCCGGACAGCCCTGGGGCCGGGTGACGCTGGTCGGCCTCGGACGCCTGGATGAGCTGGACACCGCGATGGTGCGCCGGGCGATGGGCGCCGCGATCCGCAGCGTCGCGAGCACGGCCGCGACCGTCGCCAGCACCCTGCCGTTGGTCGAGACCTCGGTCGCTTCGATCCAGGCTGCCGCCGAGGGCGCCCTGCTGGGTGCCTACCGGTACGACGACGCGCGCAGCGCTCCGACGCCGCTGCCGCTGACCGACGTCACCCTGGTCGTGCCATCGTCGTTGTCCGCGGCCGCCACGGCGGCCATCGGCCGAGCCGAGCTCCACGCTCGCGCCCAGTGTGTGGCCCGGGACCTGGTCGCGATGCCGCCGAACCGTCTGGGTCCCGAGGAGGTCGCCACCTACGTCGTCGACCACCTCGGCGCCGACATCGAGGTGGAGGTCTGGGACGAGGACCGGTTGCGGGCCGAGCGCTGCGCCGGCCTGCTGTCGGTGGCCGACGGCTCGGCCCGTCCTCCACGGCTGGTGCGGTTGCGCTACCGACCTGCCGAGCCGGTCGCGTCGGTCTCCCTGGTCGGCAAGGGCATCACCTTCGACTCCGGCGGGATCTCGCTCAAGCGCCCGTCCAGCAACATGGATGCGATGAAGGGCGACATGGGCGGTGTCGCGGCGATCATCGGGGTCTTCAGCGTGCTGCAGGCGTTGGACATCCCGGTCGAGGTCCACGGCGAGCTGTGCCTGGCCGAGAACATGCCGGGCGGCAACGCGACCCGGCCCTCCGACGTGGTCACCTACCGGGACGGCACCACCGTCGAGGTGCTCAACACCGACGCCGAGGGACGGCTGGTGCTGGCCGACGGGTTGCTCCTGGCAGCCGAGGCGGAGGTGGATGCGATCGTGGACGTGGCCACGCTGACCGGCGCGGTCTCGGCAGCGATCGGGCGGCACGCGGTCGGGGTGTTCGCCAACGACGACGACCTGCTCCGCCAGCTGCTGACCGCTGGTGAGGATGCCGGCGAGCCGAGCTGGCACCTGCCGCTGTGGGAGGAGCTCAGCGAAGGGCTCGAATCCGACGTCGCCGACCTGCGCAACATCGGCGACAAGGACCGGGGTGCCGGTGCGAGCGTCGGCGGGTTGTTCCTGCGTCACTTCGTGGACGGCACCCCGTGGGCCCACCTGGACATCGCCGGGCCGTCCTGGCGACAGAGTGAGCGCGACCACCTCAGCAAGCAGGGCACGGGCGTGCCCGTGCGCACGCTGCTGCGGTGGCTCGAGCAGGCCGGCTGACCGCGCCCGCCGGGGATCAGGCGGCGCAGCTCACGAGGTGCCGCCGACGCTGACGATGACCGGCCACCGGCTGCGCTGGAGCAGTTCGTGGGCGGTACCGCTGACCGGCGACACCGGGTAGGGCCCCACCGGCGCCGCCAGGAGCAACGGCCCACCGATCTGCTCCGCCAGCTCGAGCAGCGCCAGGGGGACCGAGTCACCGTGCAGGCGCTTGGCCATGGCCGGGGTGCGGTGCTGAGCGAAGCGGCTGACCAGGCGGTCGGCGATCGCCCGGTCGTCCCAGCCGTCACCGGACGCAGACGAGCCCACCGACCCAGCTGCTGCCGTGACCCGTGCCACGACCACCTGGGCACCGAGCAGCCGCGCCCAGGAGGCCAGCAACGGCACCGTGGACCGCGGCAGTTCCGCACCGGCGGCCAGCAGGATGGTCTCCGGCCGCTGCGCGCTGGCCTCCACCTCCACCCGGGGACCGACGGCGATCACCGGGCAACGAGCCTGCTCGAGCAGTTCGTCGACGACGTTGCCCACCAACCGCCGGTGGAGCCCGCCGCGGGCGTGGGTGGCCATGCAGATCAGCGCATCGGGATGACGGGCGGCGTAGTCATCGAGCGCGGCCGCTACCGAGGCGCCCTCGAGCACCACCTCGACATCGCCGTCGCCGGACACGACCCCGACCACGCTGGCGTGCGACGGAGGTGGCGGTGGCGGTCCACCGCTCGCGGTCCAGGTGGTCTTGGCGACCGGGGGTCGCGACGCTGCCGGTCTGCCGTGCAGCAGCGACAGTGCATCGGCATGGGCCTCTCGGCCCGGCCCCGGTGCGGTGTCGCTCGGCAGCGTGATGCTGACCCGGTGCAACGGAGCACCGAAGGCGCTCGACAGGTAGGTGGCCAGCGGCACGGCCGCCTCTGCACCCGGGCTGCCGTCCAGGGGCACGATCACGACACCCGGACGGCCCGTGGCGGATCCGGACCGGGAGCGGCCGGGGTGGGGAAACGGCTCCACGACAGGGCCTCCCTGTGGGCCACCGCACACCGGGGCCCGTGCCGTCAGGCTACGCGCAGCGGCCTGCCAAGGGAAGCATGCCACGCTCGGGCGAGCCGGCCGCTGCAGGCGGTGGGCCTGGCTCGACCGGTGGTGCCGACTCAGCTGTGACGGCCGCGTCAGGCGGTCGGACCGGTGAGCCACTCGATGGCGTCCGCCAGGCTCGCGACCGGGACGAGCTGCATAGTGCCGGCCTCGAAGTCCTGCAGGATCAGCGCCTGGGAGGCGGGGAAGAACAGCACGTCCGCGCCTGCCCGCCGCGCCGCCTCGGCCTTGGCCCGCAACCCACCGATCGCGACCACCGTGCCATCCCCACGGACCCCACCCGTGCCGGCGAGGTGGCGGCCAGCGGCCAGATCGGCCTCGGCCACGTGGGCGTAGGTCGTCAGCGCCACCATCAGCCCGTGGGAGCTGCCGAGCGACAACTCACGGAACCAGTCCACCGGCAGGAGCTCGGTCACCGCGAAGGCGATCCGCGCATCCAGCGTCGG
>CAYXJD010000213.1:0-5725 GCA_964465225.1 uncultured Actinomycetota bacterium | reverse complement strand
GTGTCCGGGTCGCGGAGCCGTCCCATCTCGTCCTGCACGCCGACCAGCGCGGCGTACAACGGGGGGCAGGTCGGACAGCGTTCGAGATGGGCTTCGACCTGGCTGACCTCCGCGGGGGGGAGGTCACCGTCGAGGTAGTCCGAGACGAGTCGGCGGGCGTCCCAGCAACGCATGGGGGTCCCCTCGATCTGGCGGCGCCGCTCGGGCCCCGCGGCCAGTGCCGTCACCAGCGCCATCCTCCCCCGCCGCAGCCGCTGCTTGGCGGCCGGCAGTCCGATCCTGCTCGCTGTAGCGATCTGCGCGACCGTCCACCCCTCCACGTCGTGCAGGACGACCGCGGTGCGCTGCCCCTCCGGGAGCCGCACGAGCGCGTCCTCGAGCTCCGCACGGTCGGCAGCCCGTTCGACCACCTCCACGGTGTCGACGGTGTAGGCGTCGTCACGCCACAGCGCTTCGACATCCTCTGTCGGGACCACGCGTCGCGAACGGCGGGCGGCATCGATCGCGACGTGGTGCGCGATCCGGTGCAGCCACGTGCGTGCCGACGCCTCACCGCGGAAGCTGTCGGCGGCGGCCAGCGCGCGAGCGGCAGTCTCCTGCACGACGTCCCACGCCGCCTGGTCGTCACCGGTGAGCAGCAGCGCGAACCGGTACAACCCATCGAGATCCGCGACGATCGCCGCTCCCACCCGGTCAGCACCACTCGACGCCGCCACCGAAGCCTCCCGGACCCACATCGCGTCGTCCTACTTGCTCGTCGGCACCCGGCAGGTGCTGATCCCGAACAGACGGTAGAGAGGACAGAACCCACTCGCCGCGGTCGCGCCCATCACCACGGCCACCACCACCAGCGCGATACCTGCACCGCTGGTCGGACCCACCGCGAACGCCGCGAACGCCGCAGCAACTGCCACCACGCCGCGGACCACCCGGTCGATGCCAGCCTCGTTGCGTTCCATCTCCAACCTCCTGCTCTCGCTGTCCAGCCAGGTGCCTCCCGGCCGGTTCGTACTGCCCCACAGACGACCCGACCCCGCGAAGGGATACCGATCAGGCACCGAACGTCCGTCCTTCGCACGCAGAACGTCGCTGAGCGCTCGTCAGTGACCCTGGCGGGGTCAGGCCACCCACGGTCCACGCGCGGATGCTTCCGCGGTGCGTCGCACATCCGCATCGCCCGGATCGGACCTACGATGCTCCGCCCGACCGAAGGCAGCCGGGAAGATGAACGCCATGGGTGGCCAGCTCGCGCTGGTCGGTTTCCTCGTCGTGCTCAACGCCGCGTTCGCGGGTTCGGAGATCGCACTGATCTCGTTGCGCGAGGGCCAGATCGCTCGGCTCGAACAGCGCTCGGCCCGCGGCCGTGCGCTGGCGAGGCTGGCACGTGAGCCGAACCGGTTCCTGTCCACGATCCAGATCGGGATCACGCTGGCCGGGTTCCTCGCCTCGGCGACCGCCGCAGTGGCACTCGCCGAGCCGTTGGTCGAACCTCTGGCCTTCTTCGGCCGAGCTGCCCGACCCGCCGCCATCTTCACGATCACGCTCGTTCTGACGTTCGTCACGCTCGTGTTCGGGGAACTCGCTCCCAAGCGGCTCGCCATGCAGCGCGCCGAGAGCTGGGCCCTGCTGGCCGCCCGGCCACTGACGCTGCTCGCTCGTCTGACCGCACCCGCGATCTGGCTGTTGTCGCACGCCACCGACCTGACCGTCCGCCTGTTCGGCGGCGACCCGGACCGTGACCGGCAGGAGGTGACCGAGGAGGAGATCCGCGATCTGATCGCCACGCAATCGACGTACACCGAGGAACAGCGCCAGATCATCGACGGCGCACTCGGGGTCGCCGACCGCACCCTGCGCCAGCTCCTCGTCCCACGTTCCCGGGTCCTCGGCCTACCAGCCGACCTTGCGGTCGACGAGGCGCTCGCTCAACTCGCCGCTGCCGGACACAGCCGCGCGCCGGTGTTCACCGACGAGCTCGACGACGCCGACCGCACGATCTCCGTGCTCGGACTCGTAGGCCGCACGGGCACGGTCGACGAGCACGCCCGGCCCGCTCTCGCCCTCCCGGAGTCGCTCAACGCGGTGGTCGCGCTGCGGGAGTTGCAGACCCACCACCAACAGCTCGCACTGGTCGTCTCCGAGCACGGCGGGGTCGAGGGCATCGTCGCCGTCGAGGACCTCATCGAGGAACTGGTCGGCGAGATCTACGACGAGCACGACCGTGACGTCCTGGGGGTGCAGCACGATGTCGACGGCAACATGATCGTTCCCGGTGCCTTCCCTCTGCACGACCTGGACGATCTCGGCGTGGAGGCCGTCTCAACCCAGGTGACGACCGTCGGAGGCCTGATCATCGAGCACCTCGGTCGGATCCCACAGCGGGGGGACCGCGTCACGGTCGAGGGCACCGAGCTCGAGGTACTCGAGGTACGGCGTCGCGCCCCGGAGCGGGTCCGAATCAGTCCCCCTCCACTCGCGGTGGATGACGCCGACCCGCCGACGCAGGCGGAAGCGACCGAGCAGTGAACCCGCGGCCGCCCCCGTCTGCGCCCTGCATGCGCCTCGCCGTCAGCCCGGGACGTAGGTGTCTGCCACGAGGTCGCGCAGGGTGTCGTCGGTGCCACCGCCGAGCGAACCGAGCCGGGTGTCGCGCCAGTAGCGCTGCGCCGTGTACTCCATGAGGTAGCCGGCCCCGCCGTGGACCTGCACACACTCGTCGGCCACCCGACGTGCCATCCGTTGCGTGTAGAGCTTCGCCATCGAGGTGGCCCGCGCCAGCTCGGTGGGTCCGACCTGCTCATCGCCATCCGCCGCCACGTAGTGCCGCAGCGCGTGGTGGCTGAGCGAGCGGGCGAGTTCGACCTCGGTCGCCAGGTCGGAGAAGCGGTGCTGCCAGACCTGGAAGGATGAGACCGGGCGACCGAACGCCTGACGGTCGCGGGCGAAGGCGATCGCCGCGGCGAGCGCCGCTTCGGCGGTCGCCACGGCCTCCAGCGCCAGGACCACCCGCTCCCACGCCAGGTGGTCGGCGATCATGGCGGCACCGTCACCGGCTGCACCGAGCCGGTTCGCGTCGGCCACCCGCACGCCCGACAGTGACAGCTCACCGGTGTGCGAGGTCCGCCACCCTCCGAGCTTCGCGCGCTGCGATGCCAGGCCGTCGGTGTCGCTGTCGACGATGAAGAACGTCGTCTCACGACCATCAGGGGTGCCGGCGACATCGGTCACCGCGGCCAGGACCACGTAGTCCGCCCACGCCCCGTTCATGACCAGCGCGTCGGTACCGTCGAGCACCCAGTCATCGCCATCGCGCTTCGCGCGGACCGGGACATCGACGACGCCGTCGCCATCGAGGTCGATCACGCCGAAACCACCGACGAGGTCGCCGGCGATCGACGGCGCGAGGTAGCGCTGCTTCTGCTCGTCGGTGCCGTACCGGTCGAGCAGCGTGCACGCGAACTCAGCATGGGCGCGCAGGTCCGCGACCAGACCGGCGGAGCCACAGCGCCCCAGCTCCTCGCACCAGACCGCACCTGCGGCCAGGTCGGGGCCGGCACCGCCCCACTGCGGATCGAACTTGGCGCCGAAGTGCCCGGCCGAGGCGACCGTGCGGAAGAGCGCACGCGGGTAGTCACGGTCGTCCTCCCAGGATTCGACCTGCGGCGTCAGCTCACCGGCGACGAAGTCGCGGGCTGCTTCCCGGTAGGCCTCGTGCTCCTCGAGGAACAGCGGCAGGGCCGACTCGGTGGCGAATGCTTCGGGATCGAAGTTCAACATCGTCGTCTCCTGGCTCACAGGCCCATCATCCGGGCGATGACCTGGCGCTGGACCTCATCCGAACCCCCGCCGATACGGTGAAGTCGCGAGTCGCGCCACTCGGCCTCCATCGGCGATCCCTCTCGGTAGCCGCTGGCGCCGGTGACCTCCATCGCCCCGTCGGCGATGCGCGAGGCCAGCTGCGCCGCGGCGAGCTTCACCATGGCGATCTCCGTCCTGGCGTACACCCCGCGGTTCCACTTGTCGCAGCTGTCGTAGATCAGCTGGCGGTTGGCCTCGATGTCGGTCGCCATGTCAGCCAGTCGGTGCCGGACCGCACTGGAGGGCCTGGCGCTGCCGTTGGCCTGCTGCTGCACGTGGCTGAGCGCGTGCTCGAACATCCGCTGAGCACCACCGAGCGCGAGGAGGCCCCCGGCCAGTCGCTCGCCCTGCAGACCCCACATGATCTGCTTGAAGCCCTCGTGCTCGACGCCCAGCAGCGCATCGTCGGGGACGTGCACGTCGTCGAGGAAGAGCAGCGCCGTGTCGGACGAGCGCATCCCGAGCTTGTCGAGCTTCTTCGAGACCGAGAACCCGGGAAGGTCGGTGTCAACCAGGAACAGCGAGATCCCCGACGACGGCGACGCGTCATCGCGGGGAGCGGTGCGGACCACCATCGTCACCCAGTCCGCCCGGACGCCGTTGGTGATGTACATCTTGGAGCCGTTGATCACCCAGCCATCGGCCGTGCGCTGGGCGTTGGTGCGGATCGAGGCGACATCGGAGCCCGCATCCGGCTCGGTGATGCCGACGGATCCGATCTTCTCACCGCGGTAGGCCGGCTTCAGGTAGCGCTCGATCTGCTCCGGCGTGCCGAACTGGCGGATCTGCGGCGTGCACATATCGGTCTGGACCCCCAGGCCCATCGCGATCGACGCGGAAGCGCGCGTGATCTCCTCCAGGAACACCACGCTCGCCCAATAGTCCCACCCCTGGCCGCCGTCTTCGACCGGGACCGACAAGCCGAGGAAGCCGAGCTCGCCGGCGCGGTGGAACACCTCGTCGGGGAACAGCCCGGCTGCCTCCCACTCGGCGACGTCGGGCGTCAGCTCCTCATCGACCCAGCCACGCACACGTGCGCGGAGGTCCTCGTGTTCAACGGTGAACGGTGCCGCAGTCATCTCCGGGCCTCCATCGATCGCTCCATCCCTGTTCCCACTCGGCGTCCCCGGCGGTCGCACTCCCCAGACCGACCGGACCGGATACTACCTGAGCTTCCATCATAATACGCAGCCGCCGTCGGTTCGGATGGCATCTGGCCTCCCGTGCCGGAACCGTCGCAACGTCTTCGATCTCCATCGTAGGTGAGTTTTTGCTGGAGCTCCATCGTGTTGTGCTATACATGAGTTTTCCTCAGAACGGAGATCTCCGACGTGCCTGCCTTCCGGAGCCGCATCGACACGTCGTCGCCGACCTTCCGTGAGAACCGCGAGCAGATGCTCGCCCTCATCGAACAGAAGCGGGAGCTCGTCGCCCGTGCCGAAGCGAGGTCGAACTCCAAAGCGGAGTTCTTCGCTTCTCGGGACCAGCTCCTGCCGCGGGAGCGCCTGACACGTCTGCTCGATCCGGGCGCGCCGTTCCTCGAGATCGGCAACCTCGGCGGGTACCTGCGCGACACCGATGACGCGTCGGCGAGCATCCCGGGCGGTGCCCAACTCATCGGGATCGGCTTCGTCTCGGGGACCCGTTGCATGGTGATCGCCAACGACTCGGGCATCAACGCCGGAGCACTCACGCCACCGGGGGGTGAGAAGTTCCTGCGCGCCCAGCGTCTGGCCCTGGAGAACCAGCTCCCGTTGGTCATGCTCGTGGAGTCGGCGGGAGCGAACCTGCTCGAGACGCAGGTCGAGTTCTTCGTCGGCGGAGGGGCGTTCTACGCCAACATGGCACGGCTCTCGGCTGCCGGCCT
>CAYXJD010000212.1:0-5792 GCA_964465225.1 uncultured Actinomycetota bacterium | reverse complement strand
CGACCTGATCCTGTTCTTCATCTTCTTCGAGCTGACCCTGGTCCCGATGTTCTTCATGATCGGGATGTGGGGTGGCCCCCGCCGCGACTACGCGAGCGTGAAGTTCTTCCTCTACACCCTCTTCGGCTCGGTGTTCATGCTGGTCGCCTTCCTGGCCATCTACTTCCAGGCGGGTGCATCGACGTGGAGCATCACCGAACTGTCGAACATGGCGCCCTTCGGCTCGACCACCTTCCAGACCTGGGCCTTCCTTGGCGTGTTCCTCGGCTTCGCGATCAAGGTGCCGGTCTGGCCCTTCCACACCTGGTTGCCCGACGCACACACCGAGGCCCCGACGGTCGGCTCCGTGCTGCTGGCTGGTGTCCTGCTGAAGATGGGGACCTACGGCTTCATCCGCATCGCCCTGCCGATCCTGCCCGACGGAGCGGCGCGGTTCGCGCCGATGATCGGAGTGCTCGCGGTCATCGGCATCGTCTACGGGTCGCTGTGCTGTCTGGCACAGACCGACGTCAAGCGCTTGATCGCCTTCTCCTCGGTTGGCCACATGGGCTTCGTGATGCTCGGCATCGCGGCGATGAACGAGGCCGGCATCCAGGCTGCGCTGTTCGGCAACATCGCGCACGGCATCATCACCGGCATGCTCTTCTTCCTCGCCGGGTCGATGCACGAGCGCTTCCACACCCGCGAGATCGCCGTGATCGGCGGCGGGATGCTCAAGAAGATGCCCGTCTACGGCGTCCTGTTCACCTACGTGGCCATCGCGTCACTGGGCCTGCCCGGTCTGGCGGGGTTCTGGGGTGAGTTCACCGCGATGTGGGCGGCGATCGACCCGGGGCTCGGGCTCGCCGACAGCTACGGCGGCCTCTACCTCGGCCTGGTGGTGTTCGCCGCGATCGGCACGGTGCTGACCGCCGGGTACTTCCTGTGGCTGATCCAGCGCATCAACCTCGGCGAGCCCACCGAGCGGTGGGCCAACGAGCCCCTGGCCGACGTGCAGGCCATCGAGTGGGTCTCGTGGCTGCCGTTGCTGGCACTGATCCTCGCGCTCGGCATCTTCCCGCGCCTGCTGTTCGGGGTGCAGGATGCCGCCGTGACCAACCTGGTCGGCTTCCTGGGCGGCTGACGCCCCGACGACGACCCCATCGGGTGGCTTCGATGCCACCGGTGCGTACCAGCGAGGAGGAACCAGGCGATGCAGATCGACTACATCGCGATCCTGCCGGAGATCGTGCTCACGGTCACGGCCCTGCTCGTGCTGGCCGCTGATCTGGCGCTGCGCGGCGACGCGAAGCAGTTCGTGAACCCACTCGCCGCGCTCGGGACCGTCGCGGCGTTCATCGCCACGCTCACCCTGTGGGGCTCGGAACGTGTCACGTTCGGCACGATGTTCGTCGTGGACGACTTCGCCGTGCTGTTCAAGCTGCTGTTCCTGGGCACGTTGCTCGCGATCCTCGGGATCAGCTGGCGCTACGTCGCGGAGCACCGCTTCTTCCAGGGCGAGTACTACTTCCTGCTGCTGACCTCGTTCATCGGCATGCTGCTGATGCCCTCCTCGCGCGATCTGATCCTGCTGTTCGTCGCGCTCGAGACGGTGTCGATCCCGGCCTTCGTCATGGTCGGCATGCGCAAACGGGACCTGTACTCGTCCGAATCGGCCCTGAAGTTCTTCATCATCGGGGTCCTGTCCGTCGCCCTGATGCTGTTCGGGATGTCGATGGTGTACGGCTTCGCAGGCACCACCGACCTGGTCGGGATCGCTGCCGCCATCTCCGGCGAGACCGCGTCCGTGCCGTTGTTGCTCGGTAGTGTGATGCTGGTGATCGTCGGCTTCGGGTTCAAGATCTCCGCCGTGCCGTTCCACTTCTGGGCACCCGACACCTACGCCGGTGCTCCCATGCCGGTGGCGGCCATGCTGGCGGTGGCTTCGAAGGCGGCGGGTTTCGCTGGTCTGGTGGTCGTGGCCTTCGTCGCCTTCGAGCCCGTCGCCGACGTGTGGGGGCCCGTCCTCGGGGTCCTGGCGATCCTCACGATGACCGTGGGGAACCTGATAGCGCTGCAGCAGCGGGATCTGATCCGACTGCTCGCCTACTCCTCGGTGGGGCAGGCCGGCTACATGCTGGTCCCGTTCGGTCTGGCACGCACCGGTCCGGGCGCGGAGGCGGTCAACGCCGCTGCGATCGAAGCGGTGCTGTTCTACCTGATCGCGTACGCGGTCATGAACATCGGTGCCTTCGGCGTCGCGATCGCCGTCGAGCGGCGTACCGGCCTGCGTTCGATCGCCGACTACGCCGGGCTCTCCGGTCGCAGTCCGCTGCTGGCCATGGGCATGACCGTGTTCCTGCTGAGCCTCGGCGGTGCGCCCCTGACCGTCGGCCTGTGGGCCAAGTTCGCGATCATCGAGGCGATCGCGGTGGACATCACCCTGTTCGGGGTGGTGCTCGCGGCCTTCCTCGTGGTGAACTCGGTCATCGCCTTCTTCTACTACCTCAGGGTCGTTCGAACGATGTGGATGGACGCGGCCCCCGTGGGGCTGCCCCGGCTCCAGCCCGGGTTCAACCTCTCGGCGGTGGTCGTCGTGCTCATGGTGGGCACGGTCGTGCTCGGTGTGCTGCCGGGGCTGGTCACCGGCTTCTCGAGCGTGGTCAGCCTGGTCGCGGCGGGCTGATCCGTCATCCGGCGCCTCGAGGAGCCGTCCTGACGCGGAGCTGCCCCGAACCTGGATCGCATGAGCGCAGTTGGGTTCGGGGTGCGATCGTCGGTACCGGGCCACAGCTGGCGTGGGGGCCTACCGTCGCCCTCGCTCACGATCCGATGCGGTGACCCGGGCCACCTCGGCGTCCGCAACGTCCATGGAGGCTGATCGAGATGTTCAAGAGCGCGAAGACGTTCGTGCTGCTGGCGGGTCTGACGGGTGTCCTGTTGTGGGTCGGCGCCATGCTGGATGCCGGGACCGGCTCGAACACCTTCCTGACCCTGATGCTCATCGTGTCCCTGGGCATGAACGCTGTCAGCTACTTCTACTCCGACCGCATCGCGGTGAGGATGGCGCGCGCCGAACCGGTCGATCCCGCCCGCCATGGTGACATCGTCGCGATCGTCGAGCGGCTGGCGGAGCGGGCCGGTGAACCGATGCCGAAGCTGTACGTGAGTCCCTCACCGCAGCTCAACGCCTTCGCGACCGGAAGGAACCCACGCAACGCCGCCGTGGTCGTCAACCAGGGGCTGTACCAGACCCTGAGTCCGGCTGAGCTCGAAGGGGTGCTCGGACACGAGCTGCAGCACGTCTACAACCGGGACATCCTGATCGGATCGGTGGCAGCGGCCATCGGCACGATGATCACCTACCTCGCGTTCGCGCTGCGATGGATCCCCCTGTTCGGTTCGAGCGACAACAACGGCCCCAACCCGCTGGTGGCCCTGGCCGTCTCGATCGTCGCGCCCATCGTGGCGCTGGTCATCCAGGCGTCGATCACCCGTTCCCGGGAGTCGCTCGCGGACCACACCGGCGCCGAGCTCACCGGTGACCCGCTCGCACTCGCCAGCGCGCTCGCGAAGCTGGAGGCGGGCGCCCGCGATCCCAGCAGGCTCAGGGCCGGTGGGACGCCGGCGGAGACCAACCAGGCGATGCAGCACCTGTTCATCGCTGCCCCCTTCGGCGGACGCGCCGCCAGCCGGCTGTTCTCCTCGCACCCGCCGATCCCGGAGCGGATCGCGGCGCTGGAGGAGCAGGCCCGCCGGATGGGGCGGCTCGGTCCGGGGCAGCACTTCGACCTGTGAGGGGAGAGGCGTGGGGCCGCGGCGGCGGCGCCACCGCGGCCGCCTCACTCCGACGGCGGTGCGGCGACCTGCTCGTCACGTTGCGCTTCGCGGCGGATCCACCACGTCACCAGAGCGACCATCACGGTGAACAGCGCGACGCCGACCACGGTGAGCCACACCCCACCCTCCTCGTACGCGCGCCCCAACCCCAGACCGACGATGACCACCATCGCGAACGCAAGCAGCGCGCCGATGCCGTCGGCCACGAGGTAGCGCCTGGCCGACACCTCGGAGGTGCCGGCGGCTGCTGCGAGCACCGTCGGGGGCATGGCGGCGATGCGGCCGATCAGGGCGATCGCGGGGCCGCGCCGGGCCAGGACCCGCTGGGCGAGCTCCAACTGGCGGGGTGGGATCGCGCGATGCAGCCAGCCCGGACCCGAGCCCTCGGCCAGCACCCGGCGGTAGGCGCGGCCGACCACGAAGAACGCGGTGACCGATAGCACCCCCAGCGGGAGGTAGGCGAGCAGTAGGGGAAGAACGCCCGGCTCGCCGAGGTAGCGCGTCTGCCCCCCGCCGACCAAGAGGAACTCCTTCTGCGGCCGGAGCAGCACCAACAGGGTGATGTTGTTGGTGATCAGGAAGGGGATCAGCGGGACAGCGGCCAAGGGGATCGCGTAGCGCAGGACGACCACGGCCAACGCCAGCCGTCGCCACCAGGCGGAGCCGCTCGCGCCGCCGGCAGCGTCCTGGTCCAGCGCGGTCATCTCGCACCTCGATCCGATGGTGGTTGGCACGTCTCGCCGACGTCGGTGCGCCTGTTCGTCCAGTGGCCCGCGAGACGGGGAGGGCCATGCCGTTGCGGTTCGGCTTGGGCGTGACCCGGCCGAGTGTGCCACTCCACGCGGAGCACCCGGTGCCCTCCTGAACGGATGGAGCGCATCGACGAGCTGTGCGAGGAAGCGGGCCGGGACCCGAGGTCCCCGCTCAGGTGCTGGTTCGCTGCATGACCGCCTGACCAGCACCGGGCAGCCCTCATCGGTCACGGTCGGGGCTGACCGGACCCACAGGCCGCCTCGCGCCTGCCTGCCCAGCGCCGGGGCGGCGCGGGCTGGCTGTTCTCCGCGGCCGCGGTGTCGGGTGGGGTCGCGCGAGGGCGGCCCGGCGTCCCCACGGAGCCGGAGCTCGCCGAGCTCCCCGCGCCGCTACGGCCTGTGCGTGGCGTCGCCCGGGTCTGACCGGGCGTGGAGGACGACGACCCCGCCTGGTGTGGTTGACTTGGGGGATGCTCCTCATGGTGTTGGCACTCGTCTCCGGCCTCTCGTTCCTGCACTACGGATCCGGCATCCTGTTCCGGCCTCGCCTGCGGGAGGAGTTCGCGCGGTACGGCTTGCCGGCGATCCGCATCTTCGTCGGCGTGATGGAGGTGCTCGGTGGCGCCGCGGTCCTCCTGGGGCTCGCGTATGCCCCCCTGGGGGCGTTCGGTGCTGCCGGCCTGACCCTGCTGATGGTCCTGGGCCTCGTCGTCCGGCTCAGGGTCCACGACGCACCTCGGCTCATGCTGCCCGCCGCATCGCTCGGCGCTCTGAACGCCGTGCTCGTGGTGCTCTTCCTCAGCTCGTGACGTCCTCGACCGGCTGTGGTTCGCCGTTCAGGATCGCTGAGATCGTTGCCAGCGAGAAGACCGACAGGGCGGGGAGGTACCGCTTCACCGGGTCGCCGACCTTGATGTGCATGCCGATGGCGCCGAGCATCAACGCGGCGAGACCGATGGAAGCGGGCCGGACGACCCGGGGCGCCGCGTGCCCCACCAGCATCAGGCCAGCCAGGCTCACCTTCGCGGCGCCGACCGCATACATCGTGTTCTCGGAGAGCCCGTATTCCTCGAACTCCTCCTTCATGTTCGTGGCATCCCCGCCTCGATAGCCGGTGTCCTTGTTGAACCGGTTGAACCAGACGTTCAGGATCCAGAGCGCAGCTGCGGTCTGTGCCAGTTTGCCGATCACGTTCATGCTGGGGCCCTTCGGTGGACGGTC
>CAYXJD010000211.1:0-5825 GCA_964465225.1 uncultured Actinomycetota bacterium | reverse complement strand
TCGCGGTAGCCGTCCCAGTCGAACTCCTCGAGGCGCTCGTAGCCGGCGAACTGGCTGATGATGCCGTCGCCGTGGAACGGGACGCTCATCCGGCGGGTGAGGTCCTCCCACCGGTCCAGCTCCGAGCGCGACAGGTCGAGCTCGTCCCACAGGTCGTGACGGGCGTGGGCGGGGAGCAGCCCCAGCAGCTCGCGCACGCGCCGCAGCATCCACACGACCATGACGTTGGTGTACGCGTTGTCGTCGAGCCCCGGCTCGTCGCGGTCGGGGTAGGCGTCGTGGTACTCGTCGGGGCCCATCACCCCACACAGGTGGTAGCGGTCACTGACGTGGTCGTAGGTCGCGAGGCTGGCGAAGAACCGCGCGATGTCGACCAGCAGTTCGCCCCCGTAGTAGCGCAGGAAGTCGAGGTCGCCGGTCGTCTCGATGTACTGCCACACGTTGTAGGCGATGGCGAGGTTGATGTGGCGTTGCAGCTGGGAGTTGTCCGGCTTCCACGTCCCCGTCTTGGGGTTGAGGTGCATCTCCTGCGATTCCTCGCGGCCATCCGAGCCGCTCTGCCACGGGAAGATCGCGCCGGCGTGGCCGCCGGCACGGGCCCGCTGGCGTGCCTCGTCGAGCCGCTGATAGCGGTACATCAGCAGCGACCGGGTCAGCACCGGCATGCGCAGGTTGAGGTAGGGGAAGACGAACACCTCGTCCCAGAAGATGTGCCCGCGGTACGCCTCACCGTGCAGGCCCCGGGCCGGGACCCCGACGTCGCGGTCGATCGTGTTGTGCGAGGTGGTCTGCAGCGCGTGGAAGGTGTGCAGGTTGACGACCCGCTGGATCTCGTCGTCCTCGCCGAACTGCAGCTCGAACCGGTCCCACAGCTGATCCCACTTGGCGAGGTGGCTCGCCCGCAGCTGCCCGAAGCCCTCGGCCTGGCTGGTGGCGCGAACGGCCGTCTCACCCGGTTCGGAGATGGCCGGATCGCCCATCACGACGATGGCGACGACCTTGTCGACGGAGACCGGACGGTCCGGCTCGAGCGGCAACTCGAGCTCGTGACCGACCAGACCGTCCTCATCGAGCCAACATCGCTCCAGGTCGTTGAGCTGCTGCCTGTCGTCGTCGAAGACCCGCGTGCGCTGCGCCTCAGCGAGACGCACGTGCGACTGGTTCGTCTCCGCGACGACCAGCGCCGTCTCCTCGTCCACCTCCTCACGGGACAGCACGTCGAGATGCTCGGCAGACAGGTCGCGGTACCGCTCGACACCCCAGTTGGCCACGGCGGTGTCGATGGCGCAGCGCACCGTGAGGATGCCGGAGAAGCCCTCGGCTCGGAACGTGGTCTCCAAGGCTGCCAGGCGCGCGTCAGCGAGGTGGACCAGGCGACGTTGGGTCACCCGCAGTGTGCGAGCGTCATCCAGGACGATGCCCATGTGCCGCGTGAGCACACCCCGACGCATGTCGAGTTCCGTGCGGTACTCGTCGAAGCGGGCATCGACCGCGGCGAACCAGGGGCCGTCGTCGACCCGGAACTGCAGGAGCAGCCAGTTGGGCAGGTTGACCATGGACTCGTTGGTGATCTCCATCCCGTCGACCTGATCGGTCAAGCGGTTGAAGACCCCAGCGCGGTAGGTCCCGGGGTAGTGCACATCGTCGGCCCGTGACTCGGGTACGGCACCGCGGCTGCCGAGCACACCGTTGCCGAGCGTGCACAGCGCTTCACGGAGCTGCTCCTTGGCGGGATCGAAGCCCTCGTAGGTCAGCGTCCAGACGCTCATGGGCGGTCCTCCTCGCCTTTGTCGGCTCCCTCCTGCCGCGCCACCTCGGCCAACTCGGTGAGGAACCGCCCGGTCTCCGCCGGGGCATCCAGGGCGGCGTCGGCGATCGTGCCCCGCTCGTCGTCCTCCCCGCGCACCACCACCGCGATGCCGCCCCGGGTCACGACGGCCCGGAAGCCGTCCTCGTCGGTGAGGTCGTCGCCGACGTAGACCGGCACGTGGTCCTCCGCGCCGAGCTCGGTCAGGAGCATCTCGATGGCTCTGCCCTTGTCCCAGTCGATGTCTGGCCGCAGCTCGTGGATGCGCTTGCCACCGGTACTACGCAGTTCGTCGTGGAAGCTGCCCACCTCCTCCACGATACGAGCGAGCCGCTCTCGCTGTGCCTGATCCTCGACCTGCCGGTCGTGGACCGCGATGGCGAACCGTTTGCGCTCGACACGCGCGCCGAGCACCTCGGCCACCCGTTCCTCGAGCGTCGCCTGTGCGGTGTCGAGAGCCCCGAGGGCCTCGATCGCCAGCTGCTCGGAGGACCCGTCGGGGTGCCGGATGTCGAAGCCGTGGGAGCCGGCGTACGCCAGACCGTCGATCGCCACCTTCTGCCGGACGTCCTCGAGGTCACGACCACTGACGACGGCGACGAGGGTGGTGGCGGCAAGTTCGGTGATCGCGGCCCGCATCTCATCGCTGAGCAGCGCGTCATCCGGGTCATCGACGATCGGCGTCAGCGTCCCGTCGTAGTCGAGGAACACCGCGAGCCGACCTCGCACCTGCTCCCCGAAGCGTTCCCGCACCGGCAGCGCCGACGGCAGCTGGCGGAGCTCGCGTTGCGACCGGCCAGCAGTTTGACCGGACGACGAGGGAGAGGGCATCGGATCCTCCATCACGACTGAGGCCGACGACGGCCCATCACCTCGACCCTGCCGCGTCGGCCAGCGGCGGGCATCGTCCGAACGGACGTCCCTACGTCACGATCCGGTCTCCTCGAACGCGCTGCGACGGACCTGCTCGTTGAGCCCGTCGAGGTCGCGACCCACGGTCGGAAGCGGTGCCGTCTCCACGTACGGCGGGTGTCGCCAGGCGTCGGGAAGCATCTCGAGCCCGTGGCGCACCCGCTCACGGACGGTCTCGAGCTCGAAGCTGTCGATGAGCCGGGTGTCGTCGCGCCACACCGGTTCCAGCAGTGGCGTCCCGGGTTCCTCGGCGGCACGCGTCGAGAGCGTGTCCTTCGAGACGTCATCGTCGCGACGGAAGACCTGCTTGCGGCCCGGGAAGATGCTCTTCTCCCCGCTGAACTTGGCGACCGGACGCCCGTCGTACTCGACGAGCTTGTAGACGATGTCGAGCCCCGGGTGGTCCTCGGAGACCGTCAACGACGTGCCGACGCCGAACCCATCGATCGGCGCACCCTCACTGAGCAGGCGATGGATCTGCTCCTCATCCAGGCCTCCAGAGGCGATCACCTCGGCGTCCGAGAAGCCCGCCTCGTCCAGCAGCCGCCGTGACTCGACGGCCAGCTGCCCGAGATCGCCCGAGTCCAGCCGTACGCCACGCGGGGCCCTTCCGAGCTCCTGGGACACCTCGATCGCGCGGCGTACCCCCTCGATGGTGTCGTAGGTGTCGACCAGCAGGACGCTGTGCTCGGGGTGGTCGGAGGCGAAGCGGCGGAACGCCTCACGCTCGTCGGTGCAGGCCTGCACGTAGGAGTGCGCCATCGTGCCGGTGGTGGGGATCCCGTAACGGCGACCTGCTTCCACGTTGCTGGTCGCGAACCCCCCACCCACGTAGGCGGCCAACGCCGCTTCGATGCCGGTCTCCAGGCCGTGCGCCCGGCGGAAGCCGAAGTCCGCCAGCTTGCGGCCTCCGGCCACCAGCGCGCACCGCGCGGCCTTGGTCGCCACCAACGTCGGGTACTGCACCACGTTCATGACCGCGGTCTCCAGCAGCTGGGCCATGGGCAGGGGTGCCGTCATCTCGAGCAGCGGCTCCTGTGCGAGCACGACGGTGCCGTCGGGCACGGCCCACAACTCCCCGGTATCGATCCGCCAGTCAGCGAGCTGGTCGCGCACCTCACGGTCGACCCCCAGTCGCTCGAGCTCGGCGAGCTCCTCCGGCCCGAAGGTGAACGTGGACAACAACTCGAGGGCGCGTTCGATCCCGAGCGCCACGTACCAGGGCCGAGCCGCGTTGGGGCGGATGAACAAGCTGAAGGTGGCCGGCGCGGTCATACCCTGGCGGAGGTAGGAGTCGAACATCCGCAGTTCGTACAGGTCGGTGCACAGGCCCAGGTGGCCGGTCCGGGCGGATCCCTCACGTCGGTGTCCGGTCATCGTCGCTCCTTCGCCTGGGAACGGGTACGGGGCCAGCGGACGCGGCGTGCGTGGCGCCTCACGGTCGGAACCGAACCGCCGTTCCGCCACCGGCCCGGCAGCGGGCGTTCCCGGTGGGTCGGCCTTGGGTCTAGCAGGCTGGAAGGCATCCCGCCCCCACTCCCCCTGTCCACGGGTGGGCCCCACGCGGGGATCCTTCATCGTCCGGGCGGGACGGTCGGATCCGCCAGCGGACCGGCACCGCCCGGAGCGGTGGCGGACGCGCTCTCCCAGTAGCTGCGTAGCCGCGAGGCGAAGCGCTTCGGCTCCTCGGCGAAGCACCGCTGCCCGACCACCCGTGCCGCACTCTGGAGCTCAGCGCGACGACGGTCGAGCAGCCCACAGACCGCCGCCACCGAACGCTCGCCCCCGAACCGCTCGGGTTGACCGAGGAGGTCTTGCCGTAGGACGGCCAGATCGTGGTCGTCGCCCAACAGGTCGGTGAGCTCGTGGGCCTGCCGACGGTGCGCTTTGACGACCGGCGTCCAGGCATCCTGGAGGAGCCGGAGGTGGTAGCGGTGGTACTTCGTGCGCTTGCGCCACAGGTGGAAGGCCGCAGACGTCGCGTCGGAGTACGCATCGGCCCTGCGTGCGCGGGCCCTGCCGTAGGTCTTGGCCAGCCCACCCTCGAGCACGTCGAACCCGTCACCCTCGAGCCGCCAGTCCCCGACCCGTTCACCCGCCGCGACCAGGTCCATCCGGATCAAGTGCAAGCGGCGGTCGAGCTCCTCGCCGAGTACCTCCGCCCGTCGCTGAGCCAGCGCCGCACGCACGGGTGCCAGCTCCTCGGCGATGCCGTCCTCGCTGAACCGTGCCAGCAGGCCGTCGAAGGTCTCGACCGCGACCCCGGCATCCCGGTCGGAGGCGACGCGGCGCATCATGTCCCGGAACGCGGCGTTCTCCCTCCGGTAGAGCTCGGGCGCGGCAGGGCGGACCAGACGCAGCAGTGCCCGGACCTTCTTGCCGCGCTTGCGCACGGCATGCACGGCGTGGTGCCGGTCGCCCTCGTCGAGCTCGCCCAGGGCCCGGTCGATCTGCGTACGCGCGATGCGCTGGAGCTCATCCTGCGCGGCGTTCTCCAGGTGCCAGCGGTAGACCGCCATCGACGCCTCCCGGTCGGTCGTCGCGGTCACCCTATGGGGGTGACGGCGGACCTCAGGTGAACGAACGTCGGCGTCCGTGCGGGCCGGCGCCCGTACCTGCGACCCCGGCGGTGTTCATCGAGCTCCTCACCCTCAGCCCCAGCGGAGCAGCCGGACGGTGACGAGCACGATCTCTCCGCCGAGCACGACCGACAGTAGGGTGTGGCGGTCAGCCTGGGAGCGCAGCGGTGTGGTGATGGACCCCGTGCCACAGACCCGTTTCGCCGCGGCTCGGGGGGCTCGACTCGCCTACCAGCTGTTCGGTGCCGGCGAGCACACCGTGGTCGCCATCCCACCCACGGCGCAGAACATCGAGATGTCCTGGGAGCAGCCGGCCGTCCGTGCGATGTTGGAGCGGTTCGCGTCCTTCTGCCGTTACCTCCACTTCGACAAGCGTGGTACGGGATGCTCGGACCGTAGCGGTCGGATCGCGGACCTCGACGAACGGGTCGACGACCTGCGGGCGGTGATGGACCACGCCGGCATCGAGCATGCCCACCTGTTCGGCAACTCCGAGGGCGGGCCGATGACGCTGCTGTTCGCCGCCA
>CAYXJD010000210.1:0-5834 GCA_964465225.1 uncultured Actinomycetota bacterium | reverse complement strand
CGAGATTCTCCGGAGTGACTGGAGTTCAGACGTGTGCTCTTCCGATCTGCGGTAGTGCTCGCTGTAGTACCGGGAGGCGCCGCGGAAACCCAGCATCGGGTTGGCCTCCTCCGGCTCGAAGCCGTGGCCGCCGAGCAGGTCGGCGTACTCGTTGCTCTTGAAGTCCGACAGCCGGACGATCACGGGTTCGGGGTACTGCGAGGCGGCGATGCGTGCCACCCCACGGGCCAGCCGCTCGACGAAGTAGTCGGTGCGGTCGTCGTAGCCGTGGGTCAGCTCCTCGATGCGCGTCCTGGCCTCCTCGTCCTCGACCTCGTCGAACCGGGTCAGGGCCAGGGGGTGCACCTCGACGTGGTTGTTGATGATGAACTCGATCCGGGCCAGACCGATGCCTTTGGCGGGCAGTCGCCACCAGCGGAACGCCGCGGCCGGGCTGGCGATGTTCATCATGATCCTCACCCGCGTCTGTGGCAGGGCGTCGAGATCCACGTCACGGCGCTCGAACTCGAGCTCGCCGGCGTAGACCCTGCCCTCCTCGCCTTCCGCACAGGACACCGTGACCGTCTCGCCCTCGGGGATCCGCTCCGAGGCGTCGGTCGCACCGACGACCGCGGGCAGGCCGAGCTCGCGGCTGACGATCGCAGCGTGGGCGGTCCGACCACCGTGGTCGGTCACGATCGCCGCCGCGCGCTTCATGATGGGCACCCAGTCCGGATCGGTCATGGCGGTGACGAGGATGGCGCCGTCCTCGAACCTCTCGCCCTCCTCGGCGCTGTCGAGGTGGATGGCAACTCCGGTGGCGATCGCATCGCCGATCGCCACGCCCGAGGACAGGACCTCGCCACGTTCGGTGAGACGGAAGGTGCTCAACTGGGCGCCCTCGCGCTGCGACTGCACCGTCTCCGGGCGGGCCTGGACGACGAACAGCTCCCCGGTGTCGCCATCCTTGGCCCACTCGATGTCCATGGGCTGGTCGTAGTGCCGTTCGATCGCGGTGCACCACCTGGCCAGCGTGAGGATCTCGTCGTCGTCGAGGACGAACGTGCGCCGCTCCTTCTCGCTGGTGTCCTTTGCCCGTGTCGGTTCCTCGCCCTGCTCGGCGTAGACGATCTTCTTGCGCTTGTCGCCGAGGTCCTTGGTCACGATGGGGCGGTAGCCGTCCTCGTCGAGCAGTGGCTTGAAGACCACGTAGGCGTCGGGGTTGACCTCGCCGGAGACGACGACCTCTCCCAATCCCCATGCCGCATCGATGCTCACCACGTCCGGGAACCCCGTCTCGGTGTCGAGGGTGAACGCGACGCCGGCCCCGGCGAGGTCGGAACGGACCATGCGCTGCACGCCGGCCGACAGGGCCACGTCGAGGTGACCGAACCCCTGCTCCTGGCGGTAGGCGATCGCCCGGTCCGTGAACAGCGAGGCGTAGCAGGCGATCACGGCGGCGACGACCGCGTCCTCACCGCGGATGTTGAGATAGGTCTCCTGCTGGCCGGCGAAGCTCGCCTCGGGCATGTCCTCGGCCGTCGCGCTGGAGCGGACCGCGACGTCCACGTCCTGCCGCCCGACCTCCTCGCACAGCTGCCGGTACGCCGCGCGGATCGCCTCCTCACCGGCCGGCGGCATCCCGCCGTCACGGAAGGCGCTACGGATCGCCTCGCCGACCTCCGAGAGGTCAGTGCCCTGCTCCAACGCGCCGATCTGCTCCTCGATCACGGCCGCGAGGTCGTTGTCCGCCACGAAGGCGCGGTACGCGTCGGCCGTGGTCGCGAAACCCTGCGGCACCCTGATGCCCTCGCTCTCGAGCCGCTGGATCATCTCGCCGAGGGAGGCGTTCTTGCCACCGACGACCGCGACGTCGTCGCTCGTCAGATCCGAGAACCACCGGACGTGTTCGGACATGTCGTTCATGATCGGCTCTCCTGGGCTCGGTGGCGGGTCACGGTCGGTCCTCGGTGCTGCGGCCTCACGTGTCCCGTGCACCACCCGCGGACGGAGCGAGGTGGAGCGGACTGCCGATGCCGAGCTGAGCGGCCTCGTGGAGGGTCTCCGACAGCGTCGGATGCGGAGCGATGGAACGGGCGAGGTCCTCGAGCACCGCCCCCATCTCGACCGCCAACACCCCCTCGGTGATCAACGACTCGGCGCGGCGCCCGACGATCCCGACACCGAGGATCCTGCCGGTCCCGGGCTCGCACACGAGCTTGGTGAGCCCATCACCCGCCCCGATCGACACCGCGCGGCCGGAGGCCCGCCACGGGAACCGAACGACCTCGACCTCGATGTCGCGTTCGACGGCGTCGGGCTCGGTCAGACCGCACCAGGCCAGCTGCGGGTCGGTGTAGACCACCGACGGGACCGCGCGGGCATCGAAGGCCGCTGCCCGCCCGGCGATGGCCTCAGCAGCGACGATGCCCTCGTGGAACGCCTCGTGCGCGAGCTGGAGTCCGCCGGTGACGTCGCCGACCGCGAACACGTCGGGTTCGCGGGTGCGGCCCGAGGTGTCGACGCGGATCAGGCCGTCCTCGTCCAGTTCCACCCCGGTGGTCTGAAGGCCGAGCCCCTCGGTGTTCGGCTCCCGACCGACCGCGACCAGGGCGCGATCGAAGGTGGCCTCACCCGGCGCATCCGGACCGTCGAGGGAGACGCGGACCTGCTGGTCGTCCTCGACCATCTCGGCCACGACGGTCTCGAGGTACACCGCCTCGAACCGATCGCCGAGCCGATCCGCGAGCGGCCCGACCAGTTCCTGATCCGCGATGGGCATGACCCGGTCGGTCACCTCGACCAGCGTCACACGGCTGCCGAGTGCGGCGTAGACCGAGCCGAGCTCCAGCCCCACGTACCCACAACCCACCACCAGCAGCCGTTCGGGAACATCGGGGAGCTCGAGCGCGCCGGCAGAGTCGAGGATGCGCCCGCCGAAGGCGGTAGCGGGCAGCGGTGTCGGCGCCGAGCCGGTGGCGATGATCGCGTGGTCGAACCCCGTGCGCTGCTGCTCGCCGTCCACGGTCATCGTGACCCGATCTGGCCCGTCGAAGCTCGCACGGGCCTGCACCACCCGGATGCCGCGCGTGTCGACCAAGGCGTGCAAGCCATCCACCAGGTGCCCCACGACCTCCTGCTTCCAGCTGCGCATCCGGTCGAGATCCACCTCAGGATCCCCGAAGCGCAGGCCACGCTCCTGCGCCTCCCGAGCGAGCAGCTGCAGATCGGCCAGTTCGAGCAGGGTCTTGCCGGGGATGCAACCTCGGAGCAGACAGACCCCCCCGAGCTGTTCCTCATCCGACACCAGCGTGACGTCCAGGCCGAGATCGGCAGCACGGAACGCCGCCGCGTAGCCACCGGGACCTCCGCCCACGATCAGCAGTTCGGTGTGGTCCGGGAACGCATCGCCCACGGTGCCTCCTAGCTGGTGAGCAGTAGGGCGCCGGGGTCGGCGATCGCCTCGGCGAGATCGGCGACGAATCGGGCCGCATCCGCTCCGTCGACGACCCGGTGGTCGTAGGCCAGCGAGAGTGGCAGGCGGAACTGCACCTCGGTCCGGTGCGCGTCGAGATCACCGGTCACCACCTGCTCGAGCCGGGCGCGCCCCATCCCGAGGATGGCGACCTGCGGCAGCTGGATCAGCGGCGTGAAGCCGGCGCCGCCGAGCGGGCCGACGTTGGTGATCGTGAACGTGCCGCCCCGCAACTCGTCACCTTCGACATCGCGATCACGGACACGGCGGATGAGGTCACTGACCTCGACGGCGAGATCGAGCAGGGACGTGCGATCGACGTCCCGGACGACCGGGACGATCAGGCCGTCGTCGGTGTCGACGGCGATCGCGAGGTGGTAGTGGCGCTTGAGCACCAACTCCTCGGCATCGAGGTCGAGGCTGGCGTTGAAGCGGGGATGGCGGGCCAGCACGCCCGCGACCGCCTTCATCGTGAGCACCATCAGGGTCAGGTCGCCCCCCGCCTCCTCGACCCGGGGTGCCTGCTCACGACGCCACCGTTCCAGGGCCGTGACGTCCAGGACGTCGTGATGCGTGACGTGGGGGATCTGCCGCCACGACGCCGCGACCCGGCGTGCGGTGGTCCGCCGCACGCCGCGCAGCGGGACCCGCTCGACCGGCCCCCACCGCTCGTGGTCGGGTTCCGGGGCCCGCTCACGCTTGGACTCCGGCTGCTCGCGTCGGTCCGACACCGGCTCACGGGGCTCCTGCTCTACCGGACCGCCCTCAGCGGCAGCCTCGACATCGGCGGAGGTGACGCGCCCGTGCTCGCCGGTCGGCTCGACCTCGGCCAGGTCGACGCCGTGCTCACGAGCGAGCCTGCGGGTCGACGGAGACGCCGGGACCGGGCCCTGACGCCGCTCTCGGGCCGCGCCCTCGGCGCGCTCGCGCGCCTCGGCCTCGCCGACCGATCGCTGCTCGGTCGGCAGTTCCCCCACCGCGGCGGCCCTGCCGCCCTCGTCGGCCTCGGGGCCCTCACCCTCCTCCGCAGCCGGCTCCTCGGCCGGCTCCTCGGCCGGCTCCTCGGCCGGCTCCTCGGCCGACTCCTCGCCCGACCCCTCGTCCGACTCCGGAGCCTCCTCGCCTGACTGGTCCGTCGTAGTTGCCTCGTCCTCCCCATCGGCGACGAGCAGCAGGACATCGCCCACCTCGATGGTGTCGCCCTCCGAGACGCGGAGGTCCTCCACCTCGCCCGTGTACGGCGACGGCAGGTCGGTGGTGGCCTTGTCGGTCTCGATGACCAGGACCGTGTCCCCCTCCTCGATGGTGTCGCCGGCAGCGACGAGCACCTCGACGATCTCGGCCTCGTGGATGCCCTCGCCAGGGTCGGTGAAGGTGAACTGCCGTGACATCGACTACTCCTCGCGCAACGCGGTTCGGGCGGCACGGACGATGCGGTCGGCGTCGGGCAGGTAGGCCTGTTCCCGGGCGAAGAAGGGCACCGGCACGTCGTAGCCGGTGACCCGTCGGATCGGCGACTCCAACCACCAGAACGACCGCTCCAGGATCCGGAAGGCGACCTCACCGGCTGGGCCGAAGCTGCGGTGAGCCTCGTGGACGATCACGACGCGACCGGTCCTGCGCACCGACGCCGTGAAGGTGGAGTCATCGAGGGGGGAGAGCGTGAGCAGATCGACGACCTCGGCCTCGATCCCGTCCTCAGCCAACCGGTCCGCGGCCTGCAGGGTGCGATCGAGCATGGCTCCGTAGGCGATCAGGGTCACGTCGTCGCCCTCCCGCACGATCCGGGAGGTGCCGAGCGGGACGGTCTCCTCCTCGTCGGGGACCTCCTCCTTGAACGCGCGGTAGGCCGCCTTGGGCTCGAAGAAGACCACGGGGTCGGGATCGCGGATCGCGCTCACCAGCAGCCCGCGGGCGACGCGTGGGCCCGAGGGGATGACCATCTTCAGTCCCGGGATGTGGGCGAAGAAGGCCTCCTTGCTCTCCGAGTGGTGCTCGAGGGCCTTGACGCCGGCCCCGTACGGCATGCGGACCACCAACGGCACCTCGTAGCGCCCTCGGGAACGCCACCGCAGACGGGCCGCGTGGCTCTCGAGCTGGTGCATCGCGAAGTACCCGAACCCGGAGAACTGCAGCTCGCAGACGGGCCGACAGCCGTTGACCGCCATGCCGAGCGAGGCGCCGATGATGCTCGCCTCGGCGAGCGGGGTGTCGATCACCCGCTCGGAGCCGAACTCGTCCTTCAGACCCTGTGTCACACGGAAGACCCCACCGGTCTGCGCGACGTCCTCGCCCAGTACCAGTACCGCGTCGTCCGCGGCCATCTCCTGGTGCAGCGCCAGGTTCAGCGCCTGGATCATGGTCAGCTCAGCCATCGTCG
>CAYXJD010000209.1:0-5866 GCA_964465225.1 uncultured Actinomycetota bacterium | reverse complement strand
GCTGATGGCGTCGTTGCTGCTGGGCAGCTGAGGCGACGCGTCCGCCGGGCCCGGCTCCGACGCGGATCGCAACGGATCGACCCCCGACAGGTCGATCGGCGGCGACCCGCCAGCTCTGCGCCGCCACGACGTCACCGAGCGCGCTCGGCGGACTACTCCTTGGTGTAGGGCTTGCCGTCGGCGGCTGGTGGTCGCAGCCGGCCGATGAGTCCGGCGACCACCACGATCGTGACCACGAACGGTGCGGTCAGCAGCAGGTCGGAGGGCACCGGCACCTGCAGCAGTTGCAACGAGGTGGCGAGCTGGTCGGAGAACCCGAAGAGCAGCGCCGCGGCGAGCCCGCCCACCGGCGTGTAGCGACCGACCAGCATGGCGGCCAACGCGATGAAACCTCGGCCTCCGGTCATCTCCCGTGAGAACTGTCCGACCGCGTCCAGGGTCCACCAGGAGCCACCGATCCCGGCGAGCACGCCGCCGAGCAGGACAGCTCGGTACCGGGTGGCCAGCACGTTGATCCCGACGGTGTCGGCGGCCTTCGGGTGCTCGCCGACCGACCGCAGACGCAGCCCCCACCGGGTCTGGAACAGCCCGTACTGCAGGATGATCACCGCGGCGATCATGCCGAAGACCAGGAGGGAGTGGCGGAACAGCACCGGCCCGAGCAGCGGGATGTCGACGAGGAGGGGGATCTCCAGGGACGCGAACCGCGTGGGCGAGTTGAGTTCGGGACTGCCGGAGAGGATCTGGGTGCTGAGGAAGGAGGTCACACCGGTGGCGAAGACGATCAGCACGACGCCGACGACGATCTGATCGGCCTGGAAGCGGATCGACAGACCGGCCAGCATGAACGCGATCAGGACACCGGCCGCGATGCCGCCCGCGAGTCCGACCCAGGGGTCGCTGGCGAGGGAGGAGACGACCGCCGCGGTGAACGCCCCGGCCAGGAACTGCCCCTCGATGGCGATGTTGATCACGCCCGCGCGTTCGCACAGGACCCCGGCCATGGCACCCAGCGCGATGGGCGTCGCCCGCGCCAGCGAGCCGCGCAGCAGGCCCACCACCGACAGGTCGCCGCCGGCGGCGGCCCAGGTGAGGAACGCGATCACGAACAGCAGCACGACCACGCCGACCATGGGAACGGCGCGGTCGCCGAAGCCCGTGGTGAGCTGCTTCGCCGCGATCAGTGCAACGAGGATCGACAACACGATCACGGTGGGAACGACCGTCACGACCAGGTCGGGCAGCTGGATGGCCTCGCCACGTGCGTCGTTGAGGACGAAGGTCGCCTGTTCGCCGCGAGCGTTGGTGGCGAACACCCCCAGCATCACCGCCAGGACGAGCACGGAGAACCCGCCGAAGCGACGTTCACGGCGCTTCTGTTTCGTGGGGGTCATGGTCGCCTGGCTCATGAGCCCCACCCCTTCGCGACCTGGCCGGTAGCCAGATCCTCGGCCTTGATGCGGAAGATGGCACGGACCAGTCCCGGTGCCGCGATGAACACGATGATCAGCGCCTGGATCACGAGCGCGAGCTCCAGCGACGTGCCCGTCTGCGCCTGCATGTTCCGGCCGCCGGCCTTCAGGATCCCGATCAGGATGCCGGCAGCCACGGTGCCACCGATGCGTCCGCGGCCGAGGAGGGCGACGGTGATGCCATCGAACCCGAGTCCGGCGGCGAATCCGATCGTGAGCCGGTGCTGGAGCCCGAGGATGGTGGCTGCGCCGGCTGCTCCGGAAAGCGCCCCCGCGACGGAGAAGGCAGTCACGACGGCCTGCGCGGGGTTCATCCCGGCCGAGGTCGCCGCGGAAGGGTTCAGGCCCACGGCGTTCAGTTCGAACCCATGCGTCGAGCGCTCCATGAGCCAGAAGATCAGCACCGCGAGCACCAGGGCCATGACCAGGCTGGTGTTCACCCGCAGGCTGGGCTCCCACCAGATGAGGGGTGGGAAACGTGCCGACTCCTCGACCGACTTCGAGATGGGATCGCTGCGGTCGGGCCGGCGGAACAGCGTCGTGGAGATCAGGTACCCGGTGACGAGCAGCGCGATGTTGTTGAGCATGATCGTCGAGATCACCTCGTGCGCACCCGTCTTCGCCTTGAGGATGCCGGGGATCCAGCCGTACAGCCCACCGGTGATCAGGCCCGCGGCGATCGCGAGCGGCAGGTGGATGACCAGCGGCAGCCCCGTGAGGGTGAACCCGATCAGGCCAGCGGCCGTGCCGCCGGCCAGGAACTGGCCCTCCGCGCCGATGTTGAACAACCCGGCCCGTAGTGGCACCGCGACCGCGAGGCCGGTCATGATCAGTGGTGTCGAGGAGACCAAGGTCTCCGAGAGCTGGCTCGACCCACCGAGCGCTCCCTCCACGAGCGCGCTGTAGGCGGCGACCACGCTGCTGAAGCCAAGCCGCAGGGCGTCGGTGGGACGGGCGAAGAAGTAGGGCAGCGCATCGCGGACCGCCTCCTCGCTGAAGGCGATGATGAACGCCCCGATCAACAGCGCGGAGAGGATCGCGAGGACCGTGACGATGACGCCGGTCCCCGTCAGCGCTGCGACCAACCGCTGGGTGAACGTGGCGTCCTGGGCGAGGCGGGCAGCAGTGGCCTCGCGCTCCTTCGCCGCTTCGATCTCGGCGCGCGCCTCGTCGTGCGTGCCGGTCGCGACCGAGCCCGGCTCGTCCGGGGCCACGGCAGGATCCGGCTCATCGCGTTCGTTCCGCTGCCCGCTGCCGGTCGGATCGTCGCTCATGCCGGTCCTCCCGAGGCCGCCGCATCGGAGGGTGGTCCGTGCGTGCTCGGCCGGTTCGACGGGTCGGGGTCCTCGAACACCTCGGCCGGGTCCGCACCGGCCATCATCCGCCCGACCGCCTCCTTGCTGATCGGGGTCTCGAACGGCCCGACGATGCGCCCGTGGAACATCACCGTGACCCGGTCGGCCAGAGCGAGCACCTCATCGAGTTCGGAGGACACGAGCAGCACGGCGGTCCCCTCGTCCCGTTTGGCCAGGAGTTGGTGGTGGATGTACTCGATGGAACCGACATCCACCCCGCGGGTCGGTTGGGAGGCGACGAGCAGGTCGATCGGCCGGTCGAACTCCCGGCTGACCACGAGCTTCTGCTGGTTCCCACCGGACAGGCTGCCTGCTGGGGTGTCCACCGACGGGGTGCGGATGTCGTAGGAGGCGACCACCTTCCGGGCGTGTTCGCGGATCTCATCGAACTGCAGCGACGCACGTCGGGCGAACGGCTCCGCGTCCCAGAGGTTCAGGATGAGGTTCTCCGCGACGGAGAACTCTGCCACCAGACCGTCACGGTTGCGGTCCTCGGGGACGTGGCCGATGCCGTCGCGCAGCACCTCCTTGCGGGTGCGCGATGCGACGTCGCGACCGGCGATGCTGACCGATCCCCCGGCGATCTCCTGCAGCCCGGTGATGGCGCGGACCAGCGGGGTCTGCCCGTTGCCCTCGACCCCGGCGACCGCCATGATCTCGCCCGCGTGGACCTCGAGGTCCACCTCGTGGACGACGGTGGTGCCGACGGCATCTGCGACCTGCAGCCCGGAGACCTCCAGCACCACCTCCTTCGGCTCGGCAGGTGATCGTTCGACGGTGAGCTCGACGGGCCGTCCCACCATGAGGTTGGCGAGTTCCTGCTCGCTGGCGGTACGGGGGTCGGCGGTGCCGACGATGCGGCCCCGCCGCAGGACGCTGATCCGGTCGGCGATCGCCCGGTGCTCTCGCAGCTTGTGGGAGATGAAGATGACCGAGCGGCCCTGGGCCGTGAATCCCCGGATGGCGTCGAAGAGGTCATCGGCTTCCTGGGGGGTGAGCACCGCCGTCGGCTCGTCCAGGATCAGCAGCCGAGCATCGCGGTAGAGGGCCTTCAGGATCTCCACGCGCTGCTGGACACCGACCGGGAGGTTCTCGACGAGGGCATCGGGGTCGACCGGCAAGCCGCTCTCCTCGGCCAGCTCGGAAACCTTGCGTGACGCCGTCGCCCGGTCGAGCCGGCCGAGACGATCGGTCTGCTCCACGCCGAGGACGATGTTCTCGGCCACCGTGAAGACCGGCACCAACATGAAGTGCTGGTGGACCATCCCGATGCCGGCGTCGATCGCGTCGCCCGGATCGTCGAGCAGCAACGGCTCACCGTCGATGAGGATCTCACCCTCGTCGGCCCGGTACAGGCCGTAGAGGATGTTCATCAGGGTGGTCTTGCCGGCCCCGTTCTCGCCCAGCAGACCGTGGACCTCGCCCGACTCGACCTTCAGGTCGACCGCGTCGTTGGCAACCACGCCCGGGAAGCGCTTGGTGATACCCCGCAGCTCCAATTGCACCGATCCAGCCTTCCTCTTCACGTGCGACGCTTCGGGGCGCGGAGGCCAGCGCTGTACGGGATGGGGCGAAGCTCGACGCTAGCCCCGAGACGGCCCGGGAGGAAACACCAACCGTCGGCCCCGCATCCGTGGTCCAGGCGTCGGTGGTCCACGTGTCCCCGGCCCAGGCCTGACACGGTGCGGCCGGCGGAGCGGCACACCGCCGGACGCCGCGGAGGGGTGCCCCATCAGGAGCACCCCTCCGCCGAGACCACGAGGCGATCAGTAGTCGGCGGGATCCACGGAGATCTCGCCAGCGATGATGCCATCGCGCAGTTGCGGCAGGGTGTCCTGGACCTCCTGCGGCACCCGGTCCGCGTTGTCGTGGAAGGGCGCGATCGCGACGCCGTCGTTCTCCAGCGTGCCGGTGTACAGGCCGCCGTCGAACTCGCCGTTGACCACGTCCTCCATCGCATCGAAGACCGCGGTGTCCATGTTCTTCATGACCGAGGTCAGCATGAGCTCGCCGAACTGGGTGGACTCGTAGCCGTCGGTGTCGACCCAGACCATCAGGCCTTCACCGAAGTCCTGGATCGCGGTCGCGGTGCCGAGGCCGACCGGCCCGGCCACGGGCATGATGATGTCCGCACCTGCCTGGAGCAGGGTGTCGGTGATGTTGCGCCCGTCATCCTGCGACTCGAAGTTGCCGGTGAACAGGCCGTCGGAGCCGTCCCAGCCCTCGACGACGACGTCCGTGCCGTTCTCCTGGTTGTAGTACTCGGTCCCGGCCAGGAAGCCGTCCATGAAGATCGACACCGTCGGGATGTTGATGCCGCCGTAGGTGCCGAGGGTGCCGGACTCAGAGGCCGCCGCGGACACGTAGCCGGCCAGGAAGGCGGCCTGGTCGGTCGCGAAGCTCAGGCCGCGGAGGTTGGGCTCCTCGAGGAACTCGTCCACGATCGCGAAGTTCTGGTCCGGGTTGGCTTCGGCAGCCGCCTGGGTGGCCTCACCGAGCAGGAACCCGACCGTGACGATCAGGTCGCAGTCCTGGTCGAGGAACGCCTGGATGTTGGGCTCGAAGTCCGACTCGGACGTCGACTCCAGGACGGAGACCTCCACACCGAGCTCCTCCTCGGCCCGGAGCATGCCTTCCCAGGCGGTCTCGTTGAACGACTCGTCATCGACGCCGCCCTGGTCGGTGACGAGGCAGCCGCGGTAGTCAGCGCCGGCCGCGGCTTCGAGGCGGTCCTCTTCCTCAGCGGCGTCCTCTTCCTCAGCGGCGTCCTCTTCCTCGGCAGCGTCGTCTTCCTCGGCGGCGTCGTCATCGGCCGGGTCGGTCTCTTCCTCGGCGCCGGTGTCGGCGTCCTCCTCGGGAGCGTCGCCACAGGCGGCCAGGACCAGCGCACCTGCGAGGACGGCCGCGGCAGCGCGGCTGATGGTCTTCCTCATCGAGCTGAACCTTTCGTTCGCCGGGCACGGGGCTGTGTCGTCCGGTGCCGAGCAGTCGATTCGTCGCGTAGGGGTCAAGGAACCTGGGTGCGGACGCGCATCACCG
>CAYXJD010000208.1:0-5952 GCA_964465225.1 uncultured Actinomycetota bacterium | reverse complement strand
GTTCCAGCATCGTCGACTGCGACCGCTTCCTGTGGGTCGAGGATGGCAGGGTGCAGGAGCGTCTGCCCGCCCCACCGCCGACGCCGGAGGTCCGCGTTGCTGCCGGGTGACGCGGAGGTCGTCGCGCGAGATCCTGAGCTGGCGGCGCTCCCGATCCTGCTCGACGACGACCGGCTGACCGAGCACCTACGCAGGTGCTGGGCCGGGGTCGGTCCTCAGCCCGAAGCGGTCCGGGTCACCTACCTGCGCTACAAGCCGCGCACGATGGTCGTCGCTGCGGCCGAGGTGGTGACCGACGGGGTTCACGACGTTCGTCTGCTGGCCGCCACCTCGGCGTCCGCTCATGCCAAGCTCGACAAGCTGCGGGCCTACGCGGCGCGACGCGATGTTGAGGTCGAGGCGGCGGACGACGGTCTCCGGCTCATGCTCCTTCCGCTCGAGGCCGACCGTCACCTCCCCGGGCTCCGTCGGCTCGGTGACCGGGTCGGCTGGCTCGACCGTGACCTGCGGGGCGGCCGGCTCCGTCCGCTCGCGTACAAGCCACACCGCCGGTTCGTGGCACGTGTCGAGGTCGATGGCGAGCCCACCGCGGTCGTGAAGGTGCATCAGCCGGCCGCGGCCCGCGCACCGCTCGCGGCCTTGGCGTGGGTGTCACAGGTGACGTCGGACCGGGCGCCGCTACCCCGGCTGCTGGGGGCCGACCCACAGACGGGGGTCGCGCTGACCGCCTGGATCCCCGGCGCCGCCCTGCATCAGCAGCAGCCCGAGCGACACCGCGCCACGCTGCGTGGGGTCGGCAAGGCGCTCGGCCGGCTCCACCAGCTCGACCCCACAGGCCTGCCCGATCGTCCGACGCCCTCCCGGACGAAGCTCGTGGAGGCCGTCGCTCGACTGCGGCCCGATCTGGCCGATGTCGCCGGCACGATCGGTGCGCCCACGGGCCGATGCAGCGCCATCCCGGTCCACGGCGACCTGTCACGGGACCAGGTCGTCCACGGTCCGGACGGGGTCACGCTCCTCGACCTCGACCGCGCCGGTGCTGGCTGTCCGGCGGCGGATCTGGCCAGCTGGATCGCCGCCACCGTGGTCGAGGCCCCGCAGGACCCGGCTGTGCCGCACCTGCCCGATCCGCTGCTGGAGGGCTACCGCAGCGTCGACGGTCCCGCGTCGATCGACCATGTCCTGCACCACCTGCCGGTCGAGCTCCTGCGCCGCGCGACCGACCCGTTCCGGCACCGCCGCGCCGACTGGTCCACGTCGCTGACCCGGATCGTCGAGCTCGCGGCGGGTTCCGGATCCGAGGTCGGTGCCGCATGAGGCTTCCCGACTCCTTCCTCGTCGACGGCGTCTCCTGGCCGCTCCGGCGAGCCTGGCCCCGCACCGAGGACGTCTGCCCCCTGGAGCTGCAGCAGCCCGGTCGTGACCCCGTCGTCGGCCAGTGGTTCGCCTCCCCTGAGGACGCCCGACGCGAGCGCGGACGCACGCCCGGGGCCCGCGACGGCGACGATCTGCGCCTGGTGCTCCAGCCCGACGGTGCGGACCGCAGGCTGCCCGGGCTCGCGCCGATGCTCCAGGACGGCGCGCAGCTGCTCGCGCACCGCCCGGGTCGTCGCGCGGTCGTGCGGATGCTGTCTGGCCGGTACGTGAAGGTCACCCGCAGCGGCCGTGCCGGGGCACTCGACGCGAAGCACCGGCTGCTGGCGGGACTGGTGGCCGGGCTCGCGGACGTCCCCGAGGTCCTCGACGTGACCGAGGATCGGGTCGTGCTCGCCGCGGTGCCCGGCATGACCCCGCTGGAGCTGCCCGATGGCGGCCGGGCCGTCTGGCGCCGCACCTGGCAGCAGGTGGGTGCGGTGCTCACGCAGCTCGCGGCTGCGCAGCCAGAGGGCCTGCCGGTCCACGACGCCCACGCGGAAGCCGAGGTGGCCCGCAGCTGGGTGGCGCGTGCCGTGGCGACCGGTCGGCTGCCGGCGCGTGACATCGACGGTCCGTTGGTCGCGCTGACCGACGGGGCACGGACCGCAACCGGCGTCGTGCACCGCGATCTGCACGATGGCCAGCTGCTCGTCAGCGACGGCCGGCTCGGGCTCCTGGACCCTGACACCCTCGCGGTGGCGGAGCCGGTCCTGGACCTCGCGAACCTGCTGGTCCACCTCGAGCTGCGCGTCGCGCAGGGCCTGCTGGCACCCGACCGGGCACGGCAGGCTGCCGCGATCCTGTGCCGCGCTGCCGACGATGCGGTCCCCGGCACCCTCGCTCGCCTCCCCGCGTACGTGCGGGCAACCCGGCTGCGCCTCGCCGCGGTGTACAGCCTGCGTCCGCGCTGGCATGACCTCGCCTTTCGGTGGTACGACGAGGTGACCGCGACGGCGTCTCGATCCGACCGTGTCGGCCGGTTCCGCACCCCCGGACTGGCGGCCGATGACAGCTCGTTCGACAGCCCACTCGCCTGAACCGGCATGGACGGTGATGGAAGCAAGTGGAGCTCGAGGTCCGGGTCCGGGTCGGGGTCGCACACCACGTGGACCAGCGTCCCGTCGTCATCGATCGCAACGCAGGAGTCCGGCACGTGGTTCCGGTACGCGCCAGCGGATGGCGGAAGGCCCCGGACCGACCGGGGGCGCCTGAGCCATATCGCTATTGAGCGCTTCGTCTCCGCGTCGATCTTGGCCGGACGACCGAGCGGCGATCGGCGTGGTGAGGGGTCACGCTCCGGCGGGGAACCGCAGGCATCCCGACAGCGTCGGACAGGGCACACCCCTCTCCTCTGACCGGAGCTGCCGTGCGACCGACACTCCTGCTGCCCGCCCTGCTCCTCGCCCTTGCCGCCTGCGGCGGCTCGACGGGCGGCGTCGTCGCCGGTTCGACGGCCGCCACCCCGCCCGGCGGCACGTGGGTCTTGACATCGTCATCGCTGGACGTCGGCGTGCCGGACGGCGCCCGGGCGACGCTCCAGCTCGGCGGGTTCGAGGACCGGACGATGCAGGCCGGCGGCGACACGCCGTGCAACAGCTTCGGGGGCGAGGCCACCTCGGCCGCGGACGGCACCTGGTCATGGCAGCTGATCGCTGTGACCGAGATGGGCTGCGAGGCGCCCCGTCAGGATGCCCAGGACGCCTACCTCGACGCGCTCGGCGCCACCACCCGGTGGTCGCTCGACGACGGCGACCTCATCCTGACCGGCGACGGGGTCGAGCTTCGCTTCGCGCAGCAGGAACAGGTCGACGGCAGCGCGTTCACGGGCACCGACTGGACCCTGGTCGGGTTCGTGGACGGTGAGGACATCATCGCCGCCGACTGGGACGCCGCGGATGCGACGCTCCGGATGGACGGGACCCCCGACGGCGGGACGTTCGAGATGTTCTCCGGCTGCCGCCACTTCACCGGCGACTGGGTCGCCACCGGCGACACGATCCGCTGGCCGTCCTGGGGCCAGGCCGACGACAGCCGCGACGTGGCGGACTGCAACGATGCCGAGCTCGAGTCCGAGGGACTGGTGCTGGCCGCCGTGGAGGGCGGGTTCACGGCCGAGGTGGACCAGCGCGACGTCGGCGCGTTCCTGACCGTCCGGTCCGCCACCGACAGCTCCGTTGGGCTGCATTTCCGCGGCCCGCAGGCCGGCGAGTAGGGCGCTGATGGTGAGCAGGTGGCCAGCGTGGAGCTACCACCCATCGGGGCCTGGCTGCTCAGCTTCGCGGGCGGTGACGACGATCCGCGACGTCGGCCGGACAGTGGGGAGGTCTGCTGTGCCATGACGGGCACCGATGGGCTGGTGGCCCCGGTTCGTGGCCACCTCGGCTCGATCGAGGTGTGCCGCACACTCAGCCAGGGACCTGCCGTGTCCCAGTTTCGCCGGCCTCCACCCGGATAGCGCCCCGCGTCGTTCTTAGCTGTGTCACTTCGCCGCTGAAGTGGGAGAGGAAGATGTCACCGTCGGTCGTCGCCACCTCGATGTTCCCCGCGAACCCATCGACCCGGACATCACCCGTAGCACGTCTCAGGTCCATCGTCTCGATCATCGCGCGGGGGATGGCGATCTGATGGTCCGCGGTCGCGTTCGATGCGAGGCAACGCCACTCGCAGTCGGTGGTGATGGTCAGGGTGCGCCCGGAGACCGCCCGCCGGCTGGCGATGCGGCCGAGCGCGGAATCCGTGAGCCGTGACGTCACGACCACGTCAGCGCGGGGGACGACCACGATGGTGACCGGGCCCGCACCTCCGTCGATCCGCAACGTGTCGATGCCGGTCGCGGGATAGATCTGCTCCTGGGTTGTGACCGATCGCGTCGCCGCGCCGATCGTCCACAGCACTGCCGTCAGGAGCGATGCGGCGAGGACGAGGGCGACCACGACCCGACGCGCTACTCGACTCCATGCCACTCGCGACTCCTGCCTGGTCGACAGGTCGGAGCCCTCGGTGGGTGTGATCGGCGCCACTGGTTCGTCCGATGCAGGTCTTCGGCCTCGTGAGCCAAGGTACGGGTCTCGGTCGGTCGGACGGCGCGTGCCGGCTGCGGTAGCTGATGATGACAACCCTGCATGACCGTCAGCCGCGAGGTCGGTCGAGATCTGCGGCACCCCCAGGATGCCTGGAACAGGCTCGGCCGCCAGGTTGACTGGGGCCCTCCCATACTGCCAGGGTGTCCAGGTGAAGCAGAGTCCAAGTCCCCGTTCCCTGGCCAGTCGCGGACGGTCTCTACTGGGTGCGTTGGCTGGGCGTCCCGGTGACTGGGCGGTGACCCCGCCGCGCCCGTGGCGTCATGGCGTGTCCCTTGGCAGTCTCGGCCCGTTGCTCGTCGTGGTGAGCGGCATCGTCTGGTGGTTCCCGTACACCGGTGAAGGTCTGACGGTCGCCTTCGGGCTGTTCACCGGCACCGCCGCGATCGTGTTGATGACGTGGAGCTTCGTGCTCGCGGTCCGCCCGCGGTGGCTCGAGCCGTTGTTCGGCGGGCTGGATCGGATGTACGCCGTGCACCGGTGGGCCGGGATCCTGTCGATAGGAGCGATGCTGCTCCATGTGCGGCTTGAACCCGAGGTCGAAGGGGGCTTCCGTGGAGTGCTTGCGACGTTCGAGGACGCGGCCACCGAAGCTGCCGAGGGGGCGGAGCTGGCGTTCTACGTCCTGGTCGCGATCAGCCTGGTGCGGTGGGTGCCGTACCGATGGTGGCGGCTGAGTCACAAGCTGCTGGGGGTCCCGTTCGTGTTCGCGGCGTTGCACACGATCACGGTCGACAAGCCGTTCCCGTCCGATAGTGCGTGGAGCGTGGCGCTGGTGTTCGTCTGTGTCATCGGCGTCGTCGCGTGGCTGTGGCGTGTGGTGGGTCGTGATGCGCTGCGTCCGGGGCTGCCGTACCGCGTTGTCAGCGCCGAGGTACACGGACGGACGCTTGAGCTGGAGCTGTCGGCCGTCGGGCGCTCTCTGCGCCGACGCGCTGGCCAGTTCGCTTTCGTCAAGCTGCAGCTGCCAGGTCTCCGCGAGCCGCACCCCTTCACGGTCGCCTCGGCGCCGGACGAGGATCACCTGCGCTTCTTCGTGCGTGACCTCGGCGACTGGACCGCACGGCTGCGGCAGCATGACCTCGTTGGCGCCCTGGTGCGGGTGGAGGGCCCCTACGGACGCTTCGAGCCGCTCCCGAAGGCGCGTTGGGTTGGACGGATCGTGTGGGTTGCCGGGGGTGTGGGCATCACGCCGTTCCTCAGTGTGGTGTCGACGCTGCCGGCTGGTGCTCCCACGCAGCACCGGCCTCTGCTCGTGTACTGCGTCCGCCGTGCGCAGGACGCAACGGCCATCGAGGTGCTGCGGCGGGCCGCCGCAGAGGCCCGGATCGACCTCGAGGTCGTCGCCTCGGCGGAGGGACGGCGACTCGATGCCGCGCTGCTGAGCGAACTTGTCCGCGGCGACCTGACCGGGGCGTACGTAGCGGTGTGCGGCCCAGGCGGGCTGGTGGCGACG
>CAYXJD010000207.1:0-5955 GCA_964465225.1 uncultured Actinomycetota bacterium | reverse complement strand
CGCTGAACCCCGCCGCCTTGAGCATCTCCGCTTCGGGGCGCACCATCTCGACGCACCGCGCGCACACCCGACGCGCCAGCCGCTGGGCCAGGACGCAGTCCACGGCGGAGCCGACCAGGAAGGGTTCGATGCCCATCTCGGTCAGCCGGGTGACCGCCGAGGGGGCGTCGTTGGTATGCAGGGTGGACAGCACGAGGTGGCCGGTGAGCGCCGCCTCGACGCCGATCTGGGCCGTCTCACGGTCACGCATCTCACCCACGAGCACGATGTCGGGGTCCTGGCGCAGGATCGATCGCAACGCCGCGGCGAAGGACAGGCCCACCTTGTTGTTGACCTGCACCTGACTGATGCCGGGGAGCCGGTACTCGACCGGGTCCTCGGTGGTGATGATGTTGACGCCCTCCTGGTTGACGACGTTGAGCGTCGCGTAGAGGGTCGTCGACTTCCCCGAGCCGGTCGGGCCGGTCACCAGGATCATCCCGTAGGGCTTGCGGTAGGACTCCTCGAAGCGCTTGAGGTTGTGATCGAGGAAGCCGAGGTCGTCGAGGGAGAGCATCACCGACGTCTTGTCCAGGATGCGCATCACGACCTTCTCGCCGTACACGGTCGGCAACGTCGAGAAGCGCAGGTCGATCTGCTTGCCGTGGACGGTGAGGCCGATGCGGCCGTCCTGGGGGATCCGCCGCTCTGCGATGTCCACGTCCGCCATGATCTTCAGTCGGCTGATGACGCCGTTCTGGATCGAGCGGGGACTCTTCATCACCTCGTGGAGCACCCCGTCGATGCGGTAGCGGACCCTGAGCTCCCGCTCGCCGGGCTCGATGTGGATGTCGGAGGCGCCGTCGGCGACCGCCTGGGTGATCAACACGTTGACGAACTTGACGATCGGCGCGTCCTCGGTGATCGCCTCGAGGTCGGCGAGCGCCCCGTCGTCTCCGTCGTCCACCAGACCGTCGGCGATCGACTCGATGTCCTCGCTCATCGAGGCGTACTTGGTCACCGCGTTGACGACGTCGTCCTTGGTGGCGACGACGGTCTTGACCTCCATCTTCGTGATGGTCCGCACATCGTCCATGGCGACGACGTTCGAGGGATCGCTCATGGCCACGACGAGCTTGCCGTCCTCGAACCCGATGGGCAGCAGGTTGTGTCGGCGCATGATCTTCTCGGAGACCATGGTCGTCGCCCGCGGATCGACATCGGCCTCGGCCAGGTCGACGAAGCCCATCCCGATCTGGGTCGCCAGCGCGGCCACCAGGTCCTTCTCGGTCACGACGCGCTGGCTCACGAGCACCTGCCCGAGGGTGCGTCCGGTCTCCTGCTGTTGGGTCTCGGCCTGCTGCAACTGCTCCAGGGTGAGCAGCCCCCGGTCGACCAGGATGTTCCCGAGGTTCCTCATCCGGCATCACCGACCCGGGTCCGGGCCTCCCAGAGCGGTCCATCGCGCTCGGCCGGCAGCGCCTGGGCCAGCACGGAGTGGACGAGGCGCTTCGCATCGTCACGATCATGGACGTCGATGGGCATGACGGGCACCTCCAAAGGCAGTTGAAGTTCCGCGCGGACACGACGCTCGATCGGCGCGGGATCGCCGGGCGTGCGGTGCAGCGCCACGGTCGACGGCACGTCGACCTGCGACTCGAAGTGGTCGCGGACGTGACGCGCCACCGGGATCGTCTCGGGCCGCGTCACGTCGACCATCAGGACGTAGCCGACCAACCGGTCGGCCACGATCTGCCACAGGAAGCCGAAGCGATCCTGCCCGGGTGTGGCGTACAGGGCCAGTGCCAGGTCCTCGGCCACCGCGAGCCGCGCCGACTCGATGGCGACCGTGGTCCGGCCGGGCCGCGTTCCGAGCCCGCGACTGACGAGATGCTCGGTGACGTGCGGCCCTGGACCCGCCAGGGTGGACAGCAAGGTCGACTTCCCCGCGCCGAAGGGACCGGCCACCACGAGGTTGGCGGTCCGGACCGGCTGGATGGCGGGACTCGACGCTGGGCTCATGGCAGCGCCTCCACACCCTCGAGCAACCGACGTAACGTGTCCTCGTCGATGCCCACGGAGCTCACGGCGCGGTGCTGCTGCCGCCCGCGCGACGCGAGCTCGGTGACCGTGGCGGTGCGTTCGCGGCCGACAGGGCCGGCAACCGGCGCAGGGGTGCTGGGCGCGGTCGACCCCGCGGACGAGCGGGAAGGATCGGTCTCGTCCGGACCTCGCTCACTGCCAGCCCACCGTTCCTCGAGATCGTCGAGGAGTCGCTGACCATCGCGCGCTCCGGGTGTCGCGGCTGCCGGGTCGTCGGTGACGACACCGGCGTCCAGCAGTTCAGCGAGGTGGCGGTAGGTGGTCTCCACCCCGAGCCCGGAGCGGTCGAAGAGCTCGGCGAGCCGGCACCGTCCGTCCAGCAGCGCCAGCAACCTCCAGGCACCGGCGCTGATGGCGACGCTTGCCTCGGCGAGCGGCCCCTCGGCGGACGGTGCCGCGGCGGACGGCGCCGCGGTCGACGGCGCGACCACGGCCACCGCAGCGTGCAGCGGCAGATCCGCGCTGGTCAGGCCGTCGATCCGGCGCTGGCGACGTGCCACCTCGTCGATCACCTCGGCGGCCGGCAGCGTGCCTACCAGGGCTGCGTCATCGGGGACCCGACGGGAACGGAGGTGGAAGGAGCCCTCGGTGCTGCGCACCATCTGCAGCACCGCATCGATGGTGTGCTCGCGCAGGGCCGCCGCCGCCACGTCCGCCTGGAGGTACCCGCCGCGGACCAGCTGGTCCGCGAGGTGGTGCTCGCCCGTGAACGGCCCCTGTGCCTCGAGTACCTCGAGCAGGATCGTGGCGTCCAGGACTCGGCTGGCGAGGAGGCGACGTGCGAGTCCGACCCGGCGGCGGTCCACGCTGGCTGCCCGGACGTCCCCGTCGACCAACTCCACGCCCCCCCGACGACCGGCAGTGACGACCTCGAGCAGGCCGGTCTTGGCGTTGTCGGCCAGGACGTGCAGCACCGCCGGCAGGGCGAACTCGGTGAGTTCTCCAGCGAACACGGGCATCACCCGGCCCGTCGACGGCAAGCGGCACCGGCGTGGCGGCTCGGGCCGCTCGCGGTCATGCTGGCCTCCGTCGCTGTCGCTGGCCGGCGGCACCGCGGACAGGGACGTCGACGAACGCGTCCCGTGAACGAGGTGCGGCGGATATCACCCACCCATCGGCGCACGCGGCAGGTGGCTTGAGGGACGGGCCCGCGCTACGGGCGCTGCGGCGCCTGGCGGGCCAACAGCGCGCGACGGGCCGCGGCCGCCATGACCTCACGCGGAGCCGTGATCTGCGTCCAGCGCTCGTAGCTGACCGCGGCCTGGCCGATGAGCATCCCGAGGCCGTGGTGGCTGGCGGCACCGCGCTGCCGTGCCGCAGCCAGGAAGGGTGTCGGCGCGGGGTCGTAGACGAGGTCGTAGGCCACCTGGCCGGGCTGAAGCGTCATCAACGCCTCGGGCAGCCGCTCCCCACCCATACCGAGCGGGGTGGCGTTGACGACGGTGCGCGCTGCCCGGGTCACCTCGCCGAGCCGCGCCGCGTCATCGGTGCGCACCACCTCGGTGTCGGGGGCACCCGCGCGTGCCGCCATGGCGGCGACGTCCCGTGCGGCGCCCTCACGACGCCCGACCACGGTCAGGGCACCCGCCAGCCGACCGATGGCGACCGCTGCCGCACGCGCCGCCCCACCGGTGCCGAACAACACCCACCGCTCCCCCGCCGCTGGTGCGACGTCGTCGTGCAGCGCCGCGAGGAGCCCACGGGCGTCGGTGTTGTCCCCGACCAGGCCCTGCTCGGTCCAGTGCAGGGTGTTGACCGCGCCGATCAGGCGCGCTTCCTCGGTGAGCTCGTCGCAGGCCGCGACGACCGCCTGCTTGTGGGGCACCGTCACGTTGGCGCCGAGCACCTCCATCACGCCGAGCGCCGTCACGACCTCCCGCACGGACCGAGGCGGCGTCGGCACGGCGAGGTAGACCAGGTCCAGGCCCTGGGCACGGAACGCCGCGTTGTGCAGCTCCGGCGACAACGAGTGCCGGGCGGGCCACCCCAGCAGCACCACCAGCCGGGTGCTGGCCGTCGGCCAGGCGCCGGGCGCCTCCTGCGTCACGGTTCAGCCGATCTGGTCGTCCTGGCAGCGGTTGCTCTCGCGGAACGCCGCCACGTTGGCCTGGTGCTCCTCGAAGGTCTCGGCGAACACATGGCTGCCGTCACACTCGGGTGCCAGGACGTAGAACAGGAAGTCCGTCTCCGCGGGTTCGAAGGCGGCCTGGAACGCGGCCGTCCCCACCCCGGCGATCGGTGTCGGCGGCAAGCCCTCAGTCTGGTAGGTGTTGTACGGGCTGTCGATCTCCAGATCCTCCAGCAGGACGACGTCACGGGGACCGCCCCCCAGCGCGTACACGACCGTCGCGTCGATCTGGAGCGGCACCCCCTCGTCCAGTCGGTTCTGGATCACCCCGGCGACCAGGTTGCGCTCCTCGTCGACGCGGGTCTCGCGCTCGATCAGGCTCGCCATGATGAGCTTGTCGTAGAGCGCCTCCGCGGGGACGGCCTCACGCAGCTCGTCGGGCAGGGCCGCCAGTTCGACGTCCAGCTGATCGATCATGCGTTGGAGCACCTGCAGTGGCGAGGCGGTGTCCACCACCTCGTAGGTCTGCGGCCACAGCAACCCCTCGAAGGCCTGGAGGTCCCCGTCGACCGCAGCGGGGTCCGGGACCCAGTCGGGCACGCTCAGCAGACCGGCCACCGATACCTCGTCGTCTTCGAGGTCGATGGCACGGCGCGCCGCCAGCACCTCCTCGTAGTCCTCCACCTCGTGGGCGGGGAACTGCTCGGCGAGGCGCTCGAGGGTCTGGTCCACCGTCAGGCCTTCGGGGACGGTGAACACGATGCTCGGTGGTGCCAGCGGTCCGGACTCCAGGACCGAGACCGCCTCCTCGGGCTCCATGCCCGTCTCCAGCTCGAACACACCTGGCTGCAGACTGGATGCCAGGTCGACCTCCTCGGCCGCGGAACGGAACCGGAACGAGCTGCGGACCACCCCGAGCTCGGCGAGCTCGTCACCGACGAAACGCACCGAGGCGCCGCGCTGCACGGTGTACTCGACCGGCTGGCCTGGCTCGACCTCATCGACGAACACCTCGGTGTCGAGGTAGTAGACGCCGGCGGCGACCCCCGCCACGGCGAGCAGGCCGAAGGCGAGGAACCACCGGGAACCCCGGCTCAAGCTCACCGTCGGGCCTCCTCGTCATGTCCACCGGCGCGTCGCTGGCGCTGCGCCTCCAGCACGGCCTGTAGGAGCACGCTGGCGGCGACGCGATCGACCGTGTCCTTGCGGTCGGCCCGCGACAGGTCGGCGTCGAGCAGGACCCGCTCCGCCTCCACGGTGGTGAACCGCTCGTCCCACAGCAGCACGGGCAGCCCGGTGCGCTGGCGGAGCTCGCCGGCGAAGCGACGGGCACGGCCGGCCGCGCGACCCTCACGACCCTCCAGGGTACGCGGGTAGCCGACGACCAGCCCGGCCGCCTCGTGCCGCACCGCCGCATCGGCGAGCGCGTCGATGGCGGGGGCGTCGGCATCACGCGGTACGTGGAGGGTCTCCGCCGGAGAGGCCACCACCTGACCAGGATCGCTGAGGGCCAGGCCGATGCGTACCTCGCCGAGATCGATACCGAGCAGCCGGCCCGTGCTCGGCAGGGCGTCGCCGTGACCCGCGGGATGGTCCGTGGCCGCGTGTTCGGCCGCCGCGGATGTGGCAGGTGGGGCGGGCGTGGCGGGCGCATCGCGTTCGGCAGGCGCGGCCGGCGTCCCGGGCGTCTCGGATTCGGCAGGCGTGGCGGGCGTGGCGGGCCGGTCGGAGGGCGCGTCGCCCTGCGCCGTCCATGGTCGACGCGCGCCGCTCACTGGGCGCCCCCCGCGGCGCGGGCCTCCCGC
>CAYXJD010000206.1:0-5961 GCA_964465225.1 uncultured Actinomycetota bacterium | reverse complement strand
CGCAGCGGCGAGGAGATCAGCCCGGTGCGGGTCGTGGCGCCGACCAGGGTGAAGCGGGGCAGGTCGAGCCGGATGGAACGCGCCCCGGGGCCCTTGCCGATCACGATGTCGAGTTGGTAGTCCTCCATCGCCGGGTAGAGGACCTCCTCGACGGTCCGCGGCAGGCGGTGGACCTCGTCGAGGAACAGCACATCACCGGGTTCCAGCCCGGTGAGGATGGCCGCGAGGTCACCCGGTCGTTCGATGGCCGGTCCCGAGGTGGCCCGGAAGCTCGCGCCGACCTCGGCCGCGACGATGGCGGCCAGGGTGGTCTTGCCGAGCCCCGGAGCGCCGGACAGCAGGACGTGGTCGGCCGCCTGCCCCCGCTGCCGAGCACCCGCCAGCACCAGTTCCAGTTGGCGGCGCACACGGTCCTGCCCGATGAACTCCTCGAGACGAGCGGGCCGCAGGCTCGCATCCCAGCCGTCCTCCCCCGGCAGAGCAGCGGACCCCAGCACGTCGCCGTCACGGTCGTCGCCGGTCACGACGGCACCGCCCGGGCGGTGCCGAGGTGGCGCAGGGCGGACCGCAGCAGCTCGGCGCTGTCGTCGGCGGCGGTGCCGCCCACCGCGTCCAGGGCCGCGGTGATCTCGCTCGCGGAGTAGCCCAGCGACACCAGCGCGTCGCGGACCTCCTCGTGGACGCCGACGGGCACGGACGCCCCACCGTCCGCGGCCACCCCCGTGGTCGTGACCGTCACGGCCCCCACCTTGTCCTTGAGCTCCAACACCAGGCGCTGGGCCACCTTGCGCCCGACCCCGGGGATGGCGGTCAGCGTGTCCTCGTCGCCGGTGGCGATGGCCATGCGCAGGACGTCGGGGCGGTGGGTCCCGAGCGCGGCCAGCGCGAGCTTGGGTCCGACCCCCGAGGAGGTCAACAGCAGCTCGAAGGCGGTGAGTTCGGCAGCGGCGGTGAACCCGTAGAGGGTCATCGAGTCCTCACGGATCTGCAGCGAGGTGTGGAGCGTGACCTCCTGACCCCGGGGCGGCACCTGCGCGGCCGGGGTGACGTGCACGAGGTAGCCGATGCCGTGGACGTCGACGACCACCGTCGTCGCCGTGCGGTCGAGGACCGTGCCGGTCAGCCGGGCGATCACGTCCGCCTCCTGGCTGGCGGGCTCGACGGCTGCTGTCCCTTCCGGGTGCTGCTTCCCGCCGCCGTCGGGAGCAGCCCACGCGCTGCCAGGTGCGCTTCCCAGCCACCCCGCTCGGCCCGGCCGGCGTCCACCTGGGCGGTGGCGACCGTCGTGGCGGCGGGCGTGTCGGCGGTCAGCGCGGCCAGACGCGTGCGCGCCAGGTGGGTCAGGGCGATGGCCAACGCATCGGCGACGTCGGCCGGTCGGGGCGCGCTGGCCAGCCCGAGCTGGGCGGTCACCAGCCGGGTGACCGCATCCTTGTCCGCGTCCCCGGCCCCGGCGACGGTGAGCTTGACGTCGCTCGGGCTGTAGGAGGTGACCGGGACGCTGGCCCTGGCGGCGGCCAGCAGCGCGGCACCGGCCGCCTGGCCCGTGGCCATGGCGGTGCGCACGTTGCTGGAGAACAGCACGCGCTCCACGGCGACCGCGTCGGGGCGATGCGCCTCGATGACCTCGAGGATCGCGTCGTGCACCCGCAGCAGCCGGTCTTCCAGAGCGAGGTCCGGCCCGGTGCGGATGCAGGTCTGGAGGGCCACCCCGGGCCGGTCGGCGGGACCCCTGACCAGACCCAGGCCGCAACGGGTCAGGCCGGGGTCGACCCCGAGGACCAGCATCGCTCCTACCACGGGACCTCCGGCAGCGGGGGCGGATCGGGCCGAACGTGGACGGCCGCACGGCGAACAGGCGTTCGTCACCCTACCAGCCGGACCGGCGCGGGCGCGGCAGGGGCCGCGGCCGCGATGATGCCCGTGACGGCGGCTGGGTGACGGGCCCAGGACCTCAGCCCTCGAGCGCGGCCACCAGCTCGGGGTCGATGTCGAGGTTGGCGTAGACGTCCTGCACGTCGTCGTTGTCGTCGAGGGCCTCCAGCAGCCGCAGCACCTGCGAGGCCTCCCCCCGGTCGGTGATCGGCACCGTGCTCGCCGGGACCATGGTCGATCCGGCCTCCAGGACCCGGTGACCGGCCTCCTCCAGCGCCGTGCGCAGCGTGATCACCTCGGAGGGGTCGCACCAGGCGGTGAAGGTCTCGCCCTCATCCTCGAGGTCCTCCATGCCAGCGTCCATCCCGGCCAGCAGCAGCTCGTCCTCGTCGGTCCCGGCGGCGTCGACGACCACCTGGCCGCGGCGGGTGAACAGGAAGGACACGCTGCCCGGCTCGGCCAGGTTGCCGCCGGTACGGGTGAAGGCGCTGCGGACGTCGGAGGCGGTGCGGTTGCGGTTGTCGGTCAGCACGTCCACCAGCACCGCGACCCCCCCGGGGGCGTAGCCCTCGTAGGTGGCCGTCTCGTAGGCCGAGGCACCGTCGAGGTCACCGGCACCACGCTTGCAGGCCCGCTCGATGTTGTCCTTGGGGACGTCGGCGTCCTTGGCCTTCTGCACCGCCAGACCGAGCGACGGGCTCATCTCCGGGTCCGAGGTCCCAGCCTCGCGTGCGGCCGACTCGATGGCCCGGATCAGCTTCGCGAACTGCTTGCCGCGCTTCTTGTCCTGGGCCGCCTTGCGGTGCTTGATGTTGGCCCACTTGCTGTGACCCGCCACGACTCGCTCCTCGCCTGCGTCGACCGGTCAGCCTACCGCTGCCATCCGCGCTCCCCGCCGCGCCAGCGGCCGTGCCCGCAGCTGTGCCCGCAGCTGTGCCTGCCGGCGACCAGCCCGCCGTGCGCCGGTCAAGGCACCAGCGCCGCGAAGCCCCGCTCGACCTGCATGCGCAGCGCTGCCCGTGCCACCTCGTCGTCGAGGAACGCGGCCTCGACCGCCGTGCGCGTCACCGCTCGGACCTCGTGCAGCGACCACGTCTGGCTCGCAGCGGTGCGGGCCAGCTCCTCCGAGAGTCGCACACCGCTCATGAGCCGGTTGTCCGTCGACACCGTCACCCGGAAACCGGCCCGCCGCAATCGCTCCACCGGATGGTCGGCCAGCTGCGCGACCACCCCGGTGTGGACGTTGGAGGTCGGGCACACCTCCAGCACGATCCCGGCCTCGAGCACACGCTCGGCGATCGGGCCCGGGGTGCCGTCGACCGCCAGGTCCTCGATGATCCTGACCCCGTGCCCCAGCCGTTCGGCGCCGTGGTCGAGGGCGTCGGCGATCGAGGCCGGACCCTCGGCCTCACCGGCGTGGAGGGTGATGTGGAGTCCACCGTCGTGCGCCCGACGCAGCGCGGTGGCGTGGCGCGCCGCCGGGAAGCCGCTCTCCGGTCCTGCCAGGTCGACACCGACCACGGGGACGCCACGATCGCGCGCGCTGAGCGCCGCATCGACGACCTCCTGGCCGCGGTCGTCCTGGCGCATGATGCAGGCCAGCAGCCGGGTCTCGATCGTGGCCGGCCCCGCGGCCATGCCCGCTGCCAGGGCGTCGAAGACCGCATCGAGCTCCAGACCACCGGCGGTGGACAGCTCAGGTGCGTACCGGATCTCCGCGTGGACCACACCGTCGTCGTCGAGGTCCTCGACGCACTCGCGGGCGACGCGTTCGATCGCCGGCACGCTCTGCAGGACCGCCACGGTGTGCCCGAACGCCTGCAGGTACCTGCCCAGGTCACCTCCCCGGCCGCCCTGGAGGAACCAGGCACGCAGCGCGTCCTCATCGGCAGCCGGCAGTACATGTCCGACCTCGGCAGCCAGCTCCAGGACCGTGCGGGGTCGCAGCCCGCCATCGAGGTGATCGTGGAGGAGCACCTTCGGCGCACGGCGCAGGAGATCGGGCGTGAGGTCCACGGAGGTCGCCCCTACACGGATCGGCGGATGCGGCGGCGCCCGCTTGCAGCACCTGACGCAGCCGGGATGACGTCGTCGGCAACCTACCGCGCGTCGGGACCGGCGACCCCGTGCCGTGGCCCACCGCGACGCGGCGGCGGGTGCGGGCCCCCGAGCTCCTCGTCGAGCTCGGGGAAGGGCTCGTTCTCGACGAGCTCCTCGGACTCCGGGTCGAGCTCCGGCTCGCGCCGCACCGGTTGGACCGCCGAGGAGGGGAAGCGCTCCAGCGGCCCGGTCGGCGCCGCATCCCACCGGCCGAAGGTCAGCGGCGTCTGCAGGTACAGCGCCAGCAGTCGGGCGGTCGCGACGATGGCGTCGAGGTGGGTCCGCTCGTGCCCGTGGGTGGCGTCCACGCCGAACCCGATCAGCGCCGCCCGGGTCTCGGCCCCGGCCTCCAGCGCCGCGGCCACGTCGGAGCGGTAGAAGCGGAAGACGTCGCGGTTGACCTCGATGCCCTGCGCGCGGCCGAGCGCGTCCAGCCGCCGGGTGAGGTGGTAGTCGAAGGGACCCGACAGGTCCTGCATCGCGATGCTGACGCCGGTCTCCGTGGAGTGCTGTCCGGGAGCGACCACGGCGGCGTCGACCGAGACCATCTCCGCGACATCGCGGGACAGCCCGCTGGAGGCCCCGTGCCCCACCTCCTCGGAGATCGTGATGAGCAGGTGGGTGCCGACCTCCAGCGGGGCACCGCTGTCGACCACGGCCTTGAACGCCGCGAGGGCGGCCGCCACCCCGGCCTTGTCATCGAGGTGGCGTGAGGTCACGAAGCCGGAGCGGGTGATCACCGGGTAGGCCGTCTGGGCCACGAAGTCGCCGACCTGGATCCCGAGGTCGCGCAGATCGCTGCTGGTGTGCACCTTCTCGTCGACCCGTACCTCGACGTCCTCCCAGCTGTGCGGATGGGTGTCGATGTCGTCACCGAAGGCGTGCCCGGAGGCCTTGGTGGGCAGGATCGTGCCGGTGTAGGTGCACTCGGGGTCATCGGTGAAGATGCTGACCCGGGTGCCCTCGGAGAAGCGGGAGCTGTGGGTGCCCACCTGGGTGACCTGCAACCGCCCGTCGTCCTTGAGGTGGGTGACCATGCAGCCGATCGTGTCGGTGTGCACGACGACCGCCCGGTCGAGCGGCACACCGTGTTCGGCCCCCTCCAGCCGTGCGATCAGCGCCCCACGGCGCGTGAGCTCGAACTCCAGGCCGATCTCCTCGAGGCGCTCACCGACGTGCTGCATGATCACGTCGGTGCGGCCCGTCGGGCTCGGGATGCGCAGCAGCTCGAGCAGCACCTGCTGCATCCAGGCGGTGTCGATCGGCAGGTCGGTGACTGGTGGCGGTGGCGTCATGGTCGCGACGGTAGTCGGCGCTCGGGAGCGACGGACGCAGCGGGAGGCGCACGGACGCCCGCTACCGTCGCGCCTCCCACGACCGCCCGGGTCGGCGGGCCGCCCGAGACGGCGAGGTGGAAGGTGAGCCAGAGCCAGCCGGATGACGGCGGCCAGCCCGAGCGACCGGCGTGCTACCTGCATCCCGGCCGACCGGCACTGCTGCGCTGCTCGCGGTGCGAGCGGCCGATCTGCGGCGACGACGCCATCGAGGCCCCGGTCGGGTACCAGTGCCCGCGCTGTGCCAGCGGTGGGCAGCCGGTGCAGCGCATGGTGGACGCCGCGCGGAACGCGCCGGTCACGCGCACGCTGGTCGGGGTGATCGCCGTGCTGTTCGTCCTCACCAGTGCGGTACCTGCCGTCACCACCACCTTCGGGCTGCGGCCGCTGCTGCTGACCCCGAGCGGCGTCGGGTTCCTGGCGAGCGTCGCGGCGTGGTACGAGCCGTCGTCACTGGCGCGGGCGATCGGCGAGCCGTGGCTGCTGCTGACCAGCGGCTTCCTCCACGCCAACCTGATGCACGTCGGGTTCAACGGGCTGCTGCTGTGGCAGCTCGGCCACCTGCTGGAGCCGCTGCTCGGGCGCGGCCCCTACGTCGCGCTGTACGCGGCGGGGCTGTTGGGCCCCTTGTCGCGCACGATGACGGGCTTCG
>CAYXJD010000205.1:0-5964 GCA_964465225.1 uncultured Actinomycetota bacterium | reverse complement strand
CCGGCGCGAACGCCATGTCGGGCATCACCGTGATCGGGGCGCTGACGCTGGTGACCGTCGCGAGCCCCTCGGTGGGGGTCGTGCTGGGAGTGCTGGCGTTGATCCTGGCCACGATCAACGTCGTCGGCGGGTTCCTGGTGACCGACCGGATGCTGGCGACCTTCGGGGGCCGCAAGTGACGATCACCGACCTGACCGCCCTGCTGGCCCTCGGTTCGATCGCGCTGTTCGTGATCGGGCTGAAGCGTCTGTCCAGGGTGCGGACCGCCCGGAGCGGCAACGCCCTGATGGCCGGCGGCATGCTGCTCGCCGTCCTGATCACCCTGCTCGAGATCGGGTTGGTCGACTACCGGTGGATCATCGCCGGGCTCCTGATCGGCGGGGGCATCGGGGCGGCGATCGTGCTCCGGGCCCAGGCCACGCAGATGCCGGAGATCGTCGCCCGGTTCAACGGGTTCGGCGGCGCCGGCTCCGCGTTGGTCGCGCTGTCGCTGTTCTGGCTCGAGGTGGTCGAGGTGCCCCGTGGGACCACCGCGGCAGCGGCCCTCGGCGGCACCGCCGCGGTCACCCTCGTGCTGTCGGTGCTGATCGGGAGCGCCACGCTGTCGGGCAGCATCCTCGCCGAGCTCAAGCTGCGGGGCACCCTGTCCAAGGACCCGCGGGTCCCGGCACGCACCGTTGTGATGGCGGCCCTGGTGCTGGTCGGCCTCGGGCTCGGACTGGCCGCGATGTTCTCCATCGCCGACGCCGCCGGCGCGGCACTGGCCGTCATCGCGGTCGTGGTCGCGAGCCTGCTGGTCGGTGTGGTGCTCGTGCTGCCGATCGGCGGCGCGGACATGCCGGTCGTCATCAGCCTGCTGAACTCACTGTCGGGGCTCGCGGCGGCGGCGACCGGGTTCGCGCTGTCGAACGAACTGCTCATCATCGCCGGCACGATCGTGGGTGCCGCGGGGCTGATCCTCACGCAGATCATGTGCGTGGCCATGAACCGGTCACTGCTCAACGTGATCGCCGGCAGCTTCGGCGAAGCCGGGGAGGTCGAGCACGGGGAGTACGGGCACGTCGTGTCCGCCGACGCTGAGTCCGCGGCCATGGTGCTGGAAGCAGCTGGCTCGGTGATCATCGTGCCCGGCTACGGACTGGCGGCGGCCCGGGCACAGAACGCCGCCTACGACCTCGCCAGGGCGCTGATCGATCGTGGTACCGACGTCAAGTTCGCGATCCACCCGGTGGCCGGGCGGATGCCCGGCCACATGAACGTGGTGCTGGCCGAGGCCGAGGTGCCCTACGAGCTGCTGCACGAGATGTCGGAGATCAACCCGGAGTTCTCGCAGACCGACGTCGCCATCGTCGTCGGCGCCAACGACGTCGTGAACCCCGCGGCCAACGACACGCCCGGCAGCCCGATCGCCGGCATGCCGATCCTCGAGGTGGACAACGCCCGCCGCGTCTTCGTGATCAAGCGGAGCCTGTCTCCGGGCTACGCCGGGATCAAGAACGCGCTGTTCGAGCGCGACCACACGGTGATGCTGTTCGGGGACGCCAAGGAGATGCTCACCGAGCTGGCCGGCGAGGTCGTGAAGGCGCCCTGACTGCCGGCCGACGGCCGCTGGGCACTAAGATCCTCTGCAGCGGGCCGATGACGACCCGCTCACCGAGTGGGCGTCGCTGGCGACGCGCGATGGGGGTGTGACGTGAGCCCGGAGAAGCCTGACCGCAACCTCGCCATCGAACTGGTCCGGGTGACCGAGGCCGCCGCCATGTCGGCCGCCCGCTGGCAGGGCCGCGGGGACAAGGAGTCCGGCGATCAGGCAGCCGTGGACGCCATGCGAACGGTGCTCGACACCGTCGATTTCGACGGCACGGTCATCATCGGGGAGGGGGAGAAGGACGAGGCCCCGATGCTCTACAACGGGGAGCGGGTCGGTACGGGGGACCATCCCGCGGTCGATATCGCCGTCGACCCCGTCGAGGGCACCCGTCTGCTCGCAGAGGGGCGCCCGGGGTCGCTGGCGGTCATGGCGGGGGCGCCGTCGGGCACCATGTTCGATCCCGGGCCGTGTGTCTACATGGAGAAGCTCGTGGTCGGGCCGCAGGCCGTCGGGTCGATCGACCTCGAGCGCCCGATCGACCAGAACCTCGCCGCGATCGCCGAGGCCAGCGGCCGGCCGATCGAGGACCTCACGGTGGTCATGCTGGATCGTGAGCGTCACGACGATGCCAAGCGCCTGGTGCGGGCGGCCGGCTGCCGGCTGCAGCTGATCACCGACGGCGATGTCGCTGCCGGTCTGGTCGCAGCGTGGGTCGACCGTCCACAGATCGATGTCCTGTACGGCATCGGTGGCACACCCGAGGGGGTGATCACCGCGTGCGCGGTCAAGGCGCTCGAGGGTCAGATGCTCGGCCGTCTCTGGCCGCGTTCAGAGGCAGAGCGGCAGGCGGCCCTCGATGGCGGCTACGACCTGTCAGCGGTGCTCACCCAGGATGATCTGGTGGCCGCCGACGACTGCTTCATCGCCTGCACCGGGATCACGACGAGCCAGCTGCTGCGTGGTGTCAGCTTCGATCGGCGGGGTGCGACCACCGAGTCGCTGGTGATGCGGGCCAAGTCGGGCACCGTGCGCACGATCCGCGCCCGACACCGCCTCGAGAAGCTCCGGGCGTACTCGGCCGTGCCGTACTGAGCCCTACTGAGCGGCGAGCAGGGGCCGGTCACCGTCGCCCGTTGCCGCCGGGAGGATCCGTGCCAGGGACCGCAGCTGTTGCTCGATGAGCTCCGGGAACTCGATCGGGAGCCCGTGGCTGCCCTCCGGGATCACCACCAGGCGGGCATCGGGCAGCATCTCCACGAGCCGCTCACCGACCTCTGCGGGCGCCCACGCGTCCGCCGACCCGACGATGACCAGCGCCGGGACGTCAACCTCGTGCAGCCAGGGGGTCGGCTCGAAGTCGTGCATCCCTCGAGCGGTCCAGATGGCGGTGCGCGGATCGACCTCACTCAGGTGCCACCGGTAGTCCCGCATCCCCTCGTCGGGGGTGTGCGGACCCAGTGCCCTGATCGCCCGGGCGACGGGCAGGGTGATCGGCAGCTCCAGCGCACGCATCGCCACCCCGGTCACCGACCGCGGCAGTGCGGGCACGGAGACGGAGACGAGGGGGAACACGGCTGCGGCGATCCGCGACCCGTAGAAGGTGAGCAGCGGTGAGGCGTACGGGCCGGCGATCAGCGCGAGCGCCCCGACGAGGTCCGGCCGCGTCCGCCACAGCGCCAGCGCGACCTCGACCCCCATCGAGTGCCCGACGACCATCGCCGCATCGATCCCCTCGGCGTCGGCCACCGCCGCCACGTCGGCTGCCAACAGCTCCATCGAGTAGCCGCTGGCGTCCGGTGGCAGGTCGGCGCCGCCCGCTTCGCTGGAGGCGCCGATGCCGCGGTAGTTGAGGACCACGACGCGGTGATCGGCCGCCAGCCCCGGTGCGAGGTCCCGCCAGAAGTTGTCCGGACACAGGTACCCGGCGCACAGCAGCACCGGGGGCGCCCCCACCGGCCCGCGGACGGTGTAGGCGATCTGCGCACCGTCCACGCTGGTCGCGACGCGGTCCTTCGCCCACAGGTGCCCGCCGCGATCGCGTCGTGGTGGACGGGTGGCTTCCACGCGGACCCCTTCGCTGTCGTTCCTGGCGGCGACCGGCGCGCTGGCTCACGGCGACGGCCCAGAGGGCTCGGCAGCCTACGCGACCGCCCGAGCATGGGGTGCTCACCTGCTGGCGGTCGGGGAGGGGGTCCGCAGGCGCGCCGCGGTCCTCGACGTGAACGCGTCAGCCGCCGTTCACGTACCGTTCATCTCATCGACAGGGTCCGTGACCGGGCCGGGCTTACCGTCGTCGTTCGCACCTGGTTCCCCGGGGGCCGGGGCGGAACCGGGTCGACGGACCGCGGGCGGCACCGACGAGCGAAGGGCAGAACGTGGCAGTTCCGGGCCGTGGTGAGGTGCCTGCGTCGCTGCTGTCCGGCGGCGCGGGTGAGCTGCGGGGTGAGTACGCCGCGTGGCTGGACGAGATTGACGACGAACTCATGGGTGGTGCGCTGATCGTCGCGGAGGCGATGCCCCGCATCACCCGCGCGTTCCTGGCAGCCGATCGTGCGGTGCTCGATGAGGCCACTGCGCTGGGAGCGGACGTGCGCGAGCACTGCCGTCGGGTCGAGGAGCAGGGCTTCGTCCTGCTGGCCCGCGAGTCGCCGGTCTCCGGGGACCTGCGCCGGTTGGTGGCGATGCTGCGTCTGGTGCACGACGCCGAGCGATCGGGACGTCTGATGCGCCATGTGGCCGAAGGGGTCGAACGGCTGGATGCGCGTCTGCTCCCGCTGGCGCTGCGCCAACAGCTCGAGGAGCTCGCCGGCCGGTCGATCGAGGTCTACCGCCGAGGTGTCGATGCCTGGCGGCAGCGCGATGCTCTGGCGGTGCACGAGCTCGACCGTAGCGACGGGGACGTCGACACCCTGCGTGTCGGTCTGATCTCCCACGCGCAGGAGCTGCAAGGCGCGCCGAGCGAGGTCATGGTGCTGGGACTCCTCGGACGGTACTTCGAGCGTCTCGCCGACCACGGTGTGGCGTTCGCGCAGCACGTCACCTTCGTCGTGACGGGCGAGCGGGTCGATGTCGGGCCGTGAGGTCGGCGCGGGTGGCGACGTCCCGTCCTCAGTTGCCGGCCATCGCCTCGGACGACAGCTCACGGTTCTTCCCGGTGGCGACGAACACCGCCTGCTCCGCGATGTCGACGCCGTGGTCGGCGTAGCGCTCGAGTTGCCGGGTGAGTTGGATCATCCGTGTCGCCCACTCGAGGCGGTCCTCGTCGGCGGCGAGCCGGACCAGACGACGGAAGATGCCGGCGTTCAACCGGTCCACCCCGTCATCGAGCCGGCTCGCGGCAGCCGCCAGTTCGGCATCGGCCTGGACGAACGCCTCCAAGGACTGTCGACCGACGCCGCGCGCCAGCTCACCCATCTCGATCAGCTGCTCGAGCAGATCCGGATCCGGTTCCTCGTCGGCGACCCGTTTGACCGTCCGCGCCACGCCGACCGCGTAGTCCGCCATGCGTTCGGCGTGCAGGCTGACATGCAGCAGGCCGGTCAGGATCCTGAGATCACGCCCGACGGGCCCGTGGAGGGCGACGGTGGCCAGGACCCCGTTCTGGATCTGTTCGTAGGCGCGGTCCAGGGCGCGGTCGGCGTCGATGACGACGTCCGCGGCGGCCAGGTCGCTGTCCTGCAGCGCCTGGAGGGCACGCCCGAGCATCTCGTCGGCACGTTCGCCCATCGTGACGACCGTGCTGCTGAGCTGGTCGGTCTGTCGATCGAGTTCATCTCGCATGGCGCACCTCCCGCCGCACTATAACCGCACGCGACGAAGGTCCGACGGATGCCGAAGCTGCTGCTGGTCGAGGACGAGAAGTCGATCGCCGAGGGCCTGGCGATCACCCTGGAGGCCGAGGGCTTCCAGGTGGCGTGGGTCAAGGATGGGCTGGAGGCGATCCCCGCCTGGGAGCGGGTCCGTCCCGACCTGGTCGTCCTCGACCTGATGCTGCCCGGGATGAGTGGCACCGAGATCTGCCGGACGTTGCGGAGCCGCTCTGACGTGCCGATCATCATGCTGACCGCCCGCGAAGCGGAGGTCGATCGGGTCGTGGGCCTGGAACTCGGTGCGGACGACTACGTGACCAAGCCCTTCTCGACCCGGGAACTGGTCGCCCGGATCAAGGCCATCCTGCGCCGGGCTCCCCTCACCGAGCAACTGGAGGACGAGGTCCCGGTGGAAGCCTCGGGTGTGCGGGTCGATCGCGTCCGCCACGAGGTACAGGTCGATGGCGCGTCGGTGGAGCTGCCACCCAAGGAGTTCGACCTGCTGGCCTACCTCGTCGAGAACGCTGGCCGGGTGCTGACCCGCGGCCAGCTCATCGACGAGGT
>CAYXJD010000204.1:0-6023 GCA_964465225.1 uncultured Actinomycetota bacterium | reverse complement strand
ACGGACGCACCGGCCGATCGTGGCTCGCGGATGGGTGTCGGGGCGGGACACCACGGGTTCGTGGCCGATCGTACCGCTGGCCGGTCCGGGACCGAGGTTCGCGCACCGGTCTCGGTGGCGGTGACCGGGGGCAGGACCGGCCGGTCGGGGGACCTCACAGCTGGAGGGGGTCGCTGATGTCCAACCAGATCGAGGTGACCACCACCAGCAGCAGCACGCCGATCACCGGCAGCGCCACCGCCGTGATCGCACGGGGATCCACGACGAAGTCCTCGTCCCGCCCTCGGACGCGCCGCACCAGGTTGCCGACCTTCTCGATGCCGGCCACGGCGAGGTGCCCCCCGTCGAAGGGAGGCAGGGGCACGAGGTTGAAGATGAACAGGAAGACGTTGAGGTAGGCGAGCAGGAACACGAAGGTGTAGAGCCCCGCACTGCCGGCCTCGGCGGTCTGGCCGGCGATGGAGGCGATCCCGATCACCGACACCACACCCTCGGGGTCCCGCTCCTGCGCGCCCACGGAGGTGGACACGAGGTCGGCGAGCCCGGACGGGCTGAAGATCGACGCGAGCCCCTGGACGCTCGCGCCGAGCAGGGGTACCACCCCACCGAAGGGGTCGACGTCATCACCCACCGCGGCCCGCCGAGCCGCGGCACCGGCCGGCAGCCGCGACGCCACCTGGCTCGGCGCGAACCCGGCGAGTCCGACCACCTCACCGGTCTGCGGGTCCTGCTCCTGCTGTGGGGTCAGGACGACCTCCAGGGTCTCCTCGCCGCGCTCGACCGTCAGCGTCGTCGGCATCCCGGGCCGCGCCCGGATCGCGTCACGCAGCACCTCGAAGTCGGTCGAGACCGTGTCCTCGACGGCCACGAGCCGGTCCCCCTCCTGCAGGCCCGCGGCGTCGGCCGGCGTGTCGTCGAGCACGGTGGCGACCTCGGTGGTGACCTCGCCGGTGGGCAGCGGCAGCAGGCTGTACAGGCCGAACAGCAGGAGGAAGGCGATGGCCACGTGGGTCACCGGGCCCATGAAGATGGCCAACGCGCGCTGCCAGACCGGCCGGTCGTGGTAGAAGCGATCCTCGTCGCCGCGCTCCAGCCGCCAGGCCAGATCACCGCGGCGCTCGCTGCTGCCCACCTCGGTGTGGACGATCTCGCGCAGGGAGCGCCGCAGGCCCTCGAGGTCCGCCATCTCTGTGGCGGTGTCGCGGGTACGCCGCAGGATGTGCTCGCGCTGCGGGGCAGGCGTGCCGCGCCTCGTCAACTCCTCGTCGAGGTGCTCCAGGGCACCCACGGTCAGCTCCGGCGTGCCGTCGGCGAAGCTGGTGACCACGGTGGGGTCACGCTCGGCGGCGGCGCGCAGGGCCTTGGGGGTGAACACGGTGTCGACCAGCGGCTGGTCGCGCTCGTCCAGGGAGGACATGCCACGGATCGAGACGAAGCCGCCGAGCGGGAACGCCTTGACGCCGTACTCGGTCTCGCCCCGCCGGGTGGACCACAGGGTCGGACCGAAGCCGACGAAGTACCGATCGGCCTTCATGCCGACCCACTTCGCGGTCACCAGGTGGCCGAGCTCGTGGATCAGGATGGCCAGCACGAGCGCGGCGATGAAGGCCAGGATGGCCAGTGTGCTGCTCATCGTGGTGCCGATCGGTGGACGACGGCGCGGGCGTGGTCCCGACCGAACCGGTCGACGGCCCGCACCTCGTCGAGGTCGCGTGGGGGGCCCGGACGGGTGGCGGCGTAGGCCTCGAGGGTCTCGGCGATCACCCGGGTGATGTCCAGGAAGGCGAGGCCTCCCGCCAGGAAGGCGGTCACCGCCTCCTCGTTCGCTGCGTTGTACACCGTGGGATGGGCTCCACCACGCCGTCCCGCCTCCAGCGCGAGATCGATCGCCGGGAAGGTGGCCCGGTCGACCGGTTCGAAGTCGAGGCTGCCTGCGGTCGTCCAGTCGCAGGCCACGAAGGCCTGGTCGAGGCGATCGGGCCAGGCCAGCGCCAGCTGGATCGGCAGGCGCATGTCGGGTGGTGACAGCTGCGCGATCGTGGAGCCATCGACGAACTCGACCATCGAGTGGACGACCGACTGCGGGTGGACGACGACGTCGAGGTGATCGAGCTCGACGTCGAACAGCAGGTGGGCCTCGAGCAGCTCCAGCCCCTTGTTGACCAGGGTCGCGGAGTTGACCGTGATCACCGGGCCCATGGACCAGGTCGGGTGCGCGAGCGCCTCCGTCGCCGTGACGTGACCGAGCTGCTCGCGGGTCCGCCCGCGGAACGGCCCGCCGCTGGCGGTCAGCACGAGCCGTGCGACCTCGACGTCACGCCCTGCCCGCAAGCACTGGGCCAGCGCGGAGTGCTCGGAGTCGACCGGCAGCAGATGGCTCGCGCGGCCACCCGCGCGCTCAGCGGCCGCGACGACCAGTCCACCCCCGACGATCAGGCTCTCCTTGTTGGCCAGGGCGACGGGGGTCCCGGCTGCCAGGGCCGCCAGGGTCGGGGCGAGCCCGACCGCGCCGGTGATGCCGTTCAGCACCACCTCGGCGTCGGCCGAGGCCAGCGTCGTCGCCGCGTCGGGTCCGTCGAGCACCTCGAGGTGGGGGGCCCGGGCTCGCAGCCGGGCCGCCGCCGCAACGTCATGCACCGCGACGCGGGTGACGCCGAGCGTTGCCGCCTGGGCGCCGAGCGTGTCGATGTCACGGCCGGCGGCCAGCCCGACGACCTCGAAGCGGTCCGGATGCGCTGCGATGACCTCCATGGCCTGCGTGCCGATCGACCCGGTCGACCCGAGCACGATCACGCGGCGGCGGCTCACGACGGCGCCTGGGCGATGGGGGGCAGCGTGCCGGCAGCGTCGATCCGTTCCGCGGCCCCGACCGCTGCGGGCAACCGGCTGCCGGCGCCGAGGGTGTAGGAGGCCAGGAGCTGGCCGCACGCGGCATCCGCGTCACGTCCCCGGGTGTCACGCAGGGTCACCGTGGCTCCCCGACGCTCGACCGTGTCGATGAAGTCCCGGGTGGCGGCAGCGGTCGGTTCCTGCCAGCGCACGCCCGGCGTGGGGTTCATCGGGATCACGTTGATGTGGGCGCGCAGTCGGCGGGCGATGGCCCCCAACCGATCGGCCTGCAGCCGGTCGTCGTTGACGTCACCGATCAGACACCACTCGATGCTGACCCGCCGGTTGGTGGTGCGGCGGTACGCCGCCATGGCCTGCTCGACCTCGGCGAGTGGGTGCTGGCGGTTGACGGGGACCAGATCGTCGCGCAGATCGTCGGTCGCCGCGTGCAGCGAGACGGCCAGGGTGACCGGCAGGCCGAGCTCGGCCAGCTTGGTGATCCCGGGCACCAGGCCGACGGTGGAGACCGTGATGTGGCGGGCAGAGAGGTTGAACCCCGCCGGGTCGTTGAGCCACCGGACCGTGGCCAGGGTCGCGGGCAGGTTCGCCAGCGGCTCCCCCATGCCCATGAAGACCACGTTGGTCACCCGTGAGGGCGCTCCCGAAGGAAGGTGCTCGGCCCCGATCACGCCACTGCGCAGGGCCGCGTCGGCGACCACGACCTGACGGACCACTTCGCCGGCGGTCAGCTGCCGGCGGAAGCCCGCCTGCCCCGTCGCGCAGAAGGGGCAGCCCATCGCGCATCCGGCCTGGGTGGAGATGCACACCGTGGCCCGATCCGGGTACAGCATCAGGACGGTCTCGATCGCCTCGCCATCGGGGAAGCGCAGCAGCAGCTTGTGGGTGTGGCCGTCGTCGGCCACCGTGTGTGCGACGAGCTCGGGCCGGGTCGGCGCGAACCGCGCCTGCAGCCGCTGCCGCAGCGCCTGGGGCAGGTCGGTCATCTCCGAGGGGTCGTCCACTCCTCGAACCAACCACGCGTGCAGCTGCCTCGCCCGGTAGGCGGGCTCACCGAGCTCGTCCAGCAGCGCGGCGATCCCGTCGCGATCGAGGGCGTAAGGATCGAGCGCGTCGGCATCGAGCGCGTCGGCATCGACCGCGTCGGCATCGACCGCGTCGGCATCGAGCGACTCGGTGGCGGGAGCAGTGGGATCGGACACGGAACCTCGCGGGCGCGGGATGCCGCGGGGATCGCGGCGCTGCACGGGACAGGGTACGTCAGGCCGGCGGCCACTCGACCGGGCGAGCGGCCCGGCTCAGGCCAACAGCGCCAGTCCGTAGAACGCCACGGGCAGCGCGAACAGGATCCCGTCGACGCGATCGAGCACGCCGCCGTGACCTGGCAGCACATCGCCCAGGTCCTTGACCCCCAGGTCCCGCTTGACCATGGACTGGACGAGATCGCCGACGAAGCCGGCCGCACCGGCCGCCAGGGCCACGACGGCGGCGGAAGCAGGGGTGAACGCCTCACCCAGCCGCGGGAGGACCAGCACCGCCAGCACCGTCGCTAGCGCCAACCCACCGAGCAGCCCCTCCCAGGACTTCCCGGGGCTGACGCTCGGCGCGACCTTGTGCCGACCGAAGGGCACCCCGAACGCGTAGCCGCCGATGTCGGTCAGGATGACCGCGCCGATCACGGCCAGGACCACCACGGCGCCATCGGCACGGTCCGCCAGACGCGGCGCGTAGGAGGCGAACAGGCCGATCCACAGCCCGAAGAACGTCGTCACCCCGAGCGTCGCCGTGACGTGGCTGCGCTGGCCGTCGACCAGCAGCCAGAGGAAGGCGAGCACCAGCAACAGTGCCATGCCGAGCGCCTGTCCCGTGCCACCGAGCAGCAGTCCACCCACCACGCTGGTCACGACGCCCAGCAGGAGCGGCACCAGCAGCACGCGCACCTGCACCGACCGCAGCACCCGTGTCACCTCGAGGCTCGCGATGCAGACGAGTACGAGGATCACCAGCGTGAACGCCTCGACCCGCCAGAACAGCGAGAGCAGGAACACCGTCGCCAGCACCACGCCCACGGCGATGGCCACGGGCAGGTTCCGACCGCCCACCATGCCACGGGGTCGACCGGCTGGATCGGAGGTCTCGGAGGCGTCCATGGGAGCGCGGCGTGGTCGCGAAGGGCCCACGTCAGACCTCGCTCAGCTCCTGTTCCTTGCCCTCGAGCGCCTTGTCGATCCGAGCCACGTGCTCGGCGGTGACGGACTCGAGCTTCTTGGTGTACCGGTCGTGCTCGTCGGCGCCGACCTCACCGTCGTCCTCGAGCTTCTGCATCGCGTCACGGGCGCTGCGACGGATGTTGCGCACGGCCACCTTGCCGTCCTCGGCGGCCTGCTTGGCGAGCTTGATGTACTCGCGACGACGCTCCTCGGTCAGCTCCGGGAAGACACAGCGGATCATCCCCCCGTCGTTCGCCGGGTTCAAGCCCAGGTCCGAGTCACGGATCGCCTTCTCGATGGCGTTAACGGAGCTCTTGTCGAAGGGGTTGATGATCAGCATCCGCGGCTCGGGCACGGAGAAGTTCGCGAGCTGCTGCAGGGGGGTCGGTGCGCCGTAGTACTCCACCGTGATGCGGTTGAGCAGCTGCGGGTTCGCCCGTCCGGTGCGGATGCCGGCGAAGTCCTCACTGACCTTCTCGACGGCCTGATCCATGCGGTGCCTCGCATCGCGCATGATCTGTTCGAGGCTCATCGGGTCCTCCTCGGGCGGGCCGGCTCAACCGGCGGTCGGATCGGTGCTCGGGTGTCGGATGGTCGGTCAGCTGGCCGGCTCGACCGCGGGAACGGCGCGGACCAGGGTGCCGACCGGCTCCCCGCGCACGATGCGGCGGATGTTGCCCTCGCGCAGGAGTTCGAACACGACGATGGGCAACCCGTTGTCCATGCACAACGAGATCGCGGTGGCGTCCATCACCTTGAGTCCCTGGTTCAGCACGGCCAGGAAGTCGATCTCGGCGTACCGCGTCGCACCGGGGTCCAGCTGCGGATCGCGGTCGTACACGCCGTCGACCTGGGTGCCCTTCAGGATCGCCCCGGCCCCGATCTCCAGCGCCCGCTGGGCCGCCGTGGTGTCGGTGGTGAAGTACGGCACACCGAGACCGGCCGCGAAGATCACGACCCGGCCCT
>CAYXJD010000203.1:0-6045 GCA_964465225.1 uncultured Actinomycetota bacterium | reverse complement strand
GGCTGACTTCGCCACGACCGCACGGCTGGAGGCCCAGGCAGCGCAGGCGGAGCAGGCACGGCAGGAGCAGGCTGACTTCGCCACGACCGCACGGCTGGAGGCCGAGGCGTCGGCGAACGCCCAGGCCCGGGCCGAGCAGGCCGAGAGCGCCCGGTGGATCGCCCAGGCTGAGCACTACGAGCAGCTGCGGCAGGAGCGGGCGAACGCCGCCTCCACCGCCCGGCTCGAAGGGCGGGCGGACAGCGAGTTGGCGAGGTGACCGCATCGGCGCCCGACCGCCGGGCTCTGGCACACGTTGCCTGAGCCCGCGTTCGGGCGCGGTGGGCCCGCCGGGCCCGCCGTGCCCCAGGTACAGCAGCCCCAGGATGCCCGGCCTCGCGACCGCACCGGCACAGAGCGTGGACGAAGCGGTGTCGGCGAAGGGTCGGGGACGGTTCGCGCCGATCCGTCTGGGAGAGCCTCGTCGACGCGGCGACGGCGCAGCTGACCGGGGGACACGTCTCCCGTGCCTGCGGGACGGGCAGCGCGGTCGAGCGACCACGGCGATCGCCGGCCTGGCGGGTCGAAGGCCTCTTGCCCGGCGTGCCACTCCGACGCACGGTGGAAGTGGATCTGGGATCGTGCCGGGGAGTTCCCCATGGCGCACGCGCACGAGCGGCTGCTGTTCCGGGTCCTCGGGCCCGTACAGGTCGAGGTGGACGGTCGGATCCTGGCACTGGGACCACCACGACAGCGTGCCGTGCTCGGGGTCCTCCTCCTCCACCACGGCCGGGTCGTGTCGACGGCCCAGCTGGTGGAGGCACTGTGGGGTACGAGCCCACCGCGTACGGCCGGGCACTCGGTGCAGACCTACGTTTCGGGGCTGCGCTCCATCCTCGGACCCGAGCGCATCGCGACCCGCGCTCCGGGCTACGTCCTGCACGTCGACGAGGCGGAACTCGACCTCTGCCACTTCGAGCGGCTCGTCGAGGAGGGAGCGGCAGCGCTCGCCGGGCGTGACGCGGCCACCGCGGTCGCTCGCCTGGATGACGCGCTGTCGTGGTGGCGGGGCGACCCGCTGGCCGACGTCGCCGCGCAACTGTCGCCGACGGGTGAGGTGGCGCGCCTCGACGAGCTCCGCCTCAGGGCGCTGGAGGATCGGGCAGCTGGGCAGCTGGCCCTCGGACGCCACGAAACGGTCCTGCCGGAGCTCGAGCGCCTCGCCCGGGATCACCCGCTGCGGGAGCGGCTGTGGAGCCATCGGATCTTGGCCCTCTACCGGTCCGGACGTGGGGCGGAGGCGCTGCGGGCCTACCAGGAGCTCCGCGAGACGCTCGCGCGGGAGCTCGGAACCGATCCCTCCCCCCAACTGGCGAGGCTGTTCGAACGGATGCTGGTCCGGGACCCCCTCCTCGACCTCGAGGCAGATGGCACCCAGCCGACGCCGAAGACGACGCCCATCCGCAACCCCTACAAGGGTCTGCGGCCCTTCGCGGAGGCGGATAGCCCGGACTTCTTCGGCCGCGACGAGCTCGTCCGGGACATGCTGTCGGTACTGGCGGAACCGCGCCGCCGCCTGCTGGCCGTCGTCGGGCCGAGCGGCAGCGGCAAGTCCAGCGTGGTCGCGGCGGCACTGGTCCCGGCGTTACGGCGAGGCCTCCTACCCGGTTGCATGGACCCGGTCGTGGTCACCGTCCGGCCGGGTGATCGTCCGCTGGAGCGCTTGGAGGATGGCCTCGACGCGCTCGCGGGATCGCCCGCCACCAGTGCTGCGCGTCCCCTCACCGAGCAGCCGGCTGCGGTGTCGCCGCGACCCGACAGGGTCCTGGTCATCGACCAGCTGGAGGAGCTCTTCACTCTCCACCACGAACCGGCCCTGCACCGGCACTTCCTCGACCGGCTCGACGACGCGCTGGAGGCCGACGACCGCCTGCGTGTCGTGGTCGCCCTGCGGGCGGACTGCCTGGATCACGCCCTGCGTCACCCGGGCCTTGGCCACCGCGTCACCACCGGGACGGTCATGGTGCTGCCGCTGACCTCGGAGCAGCTGACCGCAGCGGCGACCGGTCCGGCTCGGCAGGTCGGCATGGACGTGGAGCCGGCGTTGGTGGCCGCACTGGTGGCTGACCTCTCGGACCAGCCAGGGTCGCTCCCGCTGTTCCAGTACGCGCTGACCGAGCTGTTCGAGCACCGTCGCGACGGCCACCTGACCGTGGAGGCCTACCGCGCCCTCGGTGGCATCGAGGGGGCCGTCGCGCGCCGCGCGGAGCAGCTCTACTCACGCCTGAGCTCCGATGAGCGGTCCGTCGCCAGACAGGTGTGCCTGCGACTGGTCCAGCCTGATGGGCGGGGCGCGGACCACCGACGCAGGGTCACGGCAGCGGAGGTCGCCGCCCTCGATGTGGACCCCGTGGCCCTGCAGCACGTCCTCGACCGCTTCGTCGGCGCTCGGCTGCTCACCTTCGATCGTGATCGCGCCAGCGGCGCGCCAACGGTCGAGATGGCGCACGATGCCCTCCTGGAGGCGTGGGATCGGCTCGAAGCCTGGATCGAGGGAGCGCGCGACGACCTGGAGCGTCGGACCACGCTGGCCAACGTCATCGCCGAGTGGCGCCGCGCACAAGAGGACCCCGACTACCTCCTCACCGGGGCGCGACTGGCCGACTACGAACGTTGGGCAGCATCGACCACGCTGCACCTGACCCGACCCGAGCAGCGCTACCTCGCCGCTTCGATCCGTCGCCGCGAGGAGGAGGCAGTGGCCGAGCTCGCCCGGGAGCGGGGGGAGGAAGGCCTGCGCTCCCGTGCACGGCGGCGGCTGTGGGGTCTGGCTGCGGTGACAGCGGCGCTTCTGGTCCTCGGCGGTGGCCTGGTCTGGGCGGTGCTCATCGACGAGCCACCGCACGTGGTGCTGGTGTACGACGGTGGTGGGGACCGTGGGTTCAACGACCTCTACGCGCGCGGGCTGGCTCTCATCGACCGGACCTTCGACGTGCGCGCCGAGGAGGTCGTTCCGCTGACGTCGGAGGTCGACGAGATCACGGAGCTGTGCGCTTCTGGTGTCGATCTGGTCTTCCTCGGCGGTTGGAACCACATCGCGCCGGGCCTGGAGGCCGCCAGCGACTGCCCCGACACGATGCTGGTGATGATGGACGCCGAGGGGCTCGCCGGCGCCGACCTCGCCGACAGCGTGCTACCGGTGGCCTTCGCGACCGAGGAGGGGTCGTTCCTGGCCGGGGCCGCCGCGGCGCTCGAGACCGAGACGGAGGTGGTCGGGTTCGTCGGCGGCGTGCCCAGCGCGATCATCGACCGGTTCCGGGCCGGGTTCGAGGCCGGTGTGCACCACGTGGACCCCGACCTCGAGTTTGTGGCGATCTACCTCACCGAGCGGGCTGACCTGGACAGCGCCCTGTCAGAGGCCTTCGCCAACGCGGCCCTGGGTCGGATGGCTGCTGAGCAGCTCTACAGCGTCGGAGCCGACGTGATCTTCCCCGCGGCAGGTGTGTCTGGGAACGGTGTCGCGGAAGCCGCTCGGGAACTCTCCACCCCGACCAGCCACCTCTGGGTCATCGGCGTGGACAGCGACTGGAGCGTGACCCAGCCCGCGGCCCGGCGCCCGCACGTCCTGACCTCGGTGCTCAAGCGGATGGACCTCGTGATGCTCGACATCATGCGGGACTTCACGGCTGGGCAACTGACCTCTGCACCGCGGCGCTACGGGCTGCGTGAGGACGCGGTGCAGCTCTCCAGCGAGGGCCCCGGACCCCGCGAACCGGAGCTCATCGACGACCTGCGCCGACGCATCGCGGCCGGCGAACTGCACGTACCGCACGTGCCGACCGGGCCGACCCTTCCGGCCCCGACCGCCGACTTCCCACCGGTAGGCGCGGAGATCACCTTCACGGGCGATGCGTGCCGCTATCAGGGGCCCACACACTACGTCGAGGGCACGGCGCTGGAGATCGCGGCGACCAACAGCTCCGGCGAGGCCGCGTTCGTGATCGCGTTCGGGACCCTCGAGCCACCGCCGAGGTGGACCGAACCGACGGTGGACCGTGAGCCACCGAGCTGGGTGGACCGCTCCACCGCGGTCTGGGCGCAGGTGCCAGCCGGGGGCGAGGCGGCCCTGCGCTTCGTCGGCGGCGAGGGCACCGCCGTGGTCGTGTGTCAGACCCAGGGTCCGGAGCCCGGGACGACCCTCACGTGGTGGGGCGCGCAGATCACGGTCCGAGCGGACTGATCGCGTCGAGACGGTCCCCTCGGGCCGGTCCTGCCGCGGTCCCGCCGGCTCGATCCTGCCGCGCTGCCGCCGGACTGGGCCTGCGGTCAGGCCGGCACGTCCTGCGCCGCGGTGGTCGGGCCGGCCTCGGCATCCCACTCCAGCCCCTTGGCCGCGACCGCGAGCACCTCGATGCCGTAGTGACCGGGGGGACCCGTCATCCGCATCCGCACCCGGCCGAACATGTCGGTCGTCCCCTGCACGGTGGCGGTGCGCTGCGGGCCGGACACCCGCGCGTCCACCGCGAGGTCGGAACACCGTTTGTCGTCAGCGTCCTTGACCTCGACCAGGAACGACACCCGTGTGGTGCCGTCCGCCTGGCTCTCGGGCTCGAGGGCTTCCACGCGGGTGACGCGGATCGGCTCGGTGAACAGTCCCCGCTTGGGAAGGTCGTCGGGGTGCTGTTCGAGTGTGATGTGTCGACGTCTGCGGCGACGACGCGCGAGACCCACGTTGCGCTCCTCGGGTGGCACAGTGCCAGGTTCCGTCCAGGGACCCGGGGCCGCGGTGAGCCACTCTCCGGTCCGACCGACCCGGAGAACGTACCGCGACCGTTCAGCCCGGGTCCGCCCCGGATGCGGCCCCGCCCGCCAGGTGCGCTGGCGGTGCGCCATCTCACCTCGGGATCGCCGGGGGGACGTGGCAGCCCTCGAGGTGGTCGTCGACCAGCCCCATCGCCTGCATGAACGCGTAGGCCGTCGTCGGCCCGACGAACCGGAAGCCCTGCGACTTCAGCTCCCTGGCCAGGGCCGTGGAGGCCTCGGTGACCGCCGGGATCTCGTCCTTGGAGCGCGGGCGCTGCCCTGGTGCCGACGCGCCGTACCCGCCGCGACCAGCGCTCGGGGCGAAGCGCCAGACCAACGTGTCGAGGCCAGTGCCCGACTCCCGCAGTCGCAGCAGGGCACGGGCGTTGCCGATCGCCGCCTGGATCTTCGCCCGGCTGCGCACGATCGACGCGTCGGCCAGGAGCCGCTCGAGCTCGCGCTCGCCGAAGGTGGCGACCACCTCGGGATCGAAACCGGCGAAGGCCGCCCGGAAGGCCGGTCGTTTCCGCAGGATGGTCAGCCAGGACAGGCCGGCCTGGAAGCCCTCGAGGCAGAGCTTCTCGTAGAGGCGCCGCTCGTCGTGGACCGGGCGTCCCCACTCCTGGTCGTGGTAGGCGACGTAGACCGGATCCTGGCCGCACCACCAGCAGCGCAGGCGGCCGTCCGGGTGACGGCGTAGGCCAGCGGGACCGGGGTGGCGGGTTCCGTCGCTCACGGCAGGCACCTCCAGCACCGTGTGGCCGCGGTGGGTGGTGCTCGGGGTGCACCCTACGTTGACAGGGTGGTGGGGTGCTGCGACCCTATCCGACGTCCGGCGTCCTTCGGGGCGCTGCCGCATGCTGGCCCGGCATCCTGCCGGCAGCGCATGGGCCAGGATCTTCGCCCGAGGTTCGCCCCGGTCGATGCGCCTGATCCCGCGGCGACGCCACCGAGCATCTGGCGCCGGTCGCACCCTGTCCACCGATCCCCTGACCGAAGAGACCCGACCCCGATGTCCGAGACCCCAACCCAGCACCCGACCGCTCCGACCGACACTGCGCCGCAGGCGCAGGAACCTGTGGTCGTGGCGCAGGAGCCCGGTGGCTCCATGACCTCCACCGGCGAGAGCATCGTCGAGCACGACCTGACCGATGACGAGTTCGAAGCCGCCCTCGAGGGCACCGTCACCGCGGTGGAGGACGGCAAGATCATCGAAGGGGTGGTCGTCAAGGTCGACCCCGACGAGGTCCTGCTCGACATCGG
>CAYXJD010000202.1:0-6076 GCA_964465225.1 uncultured Actinomycetota bacterium | reverse complement strand
GACGGTTCACCGATCTCGACATCCGCGACTACGCGGCCCTGCTGGAGATCCACGGTGGCTACGCCGTCTCCGAGTTGCTCGTGGACGATCGGGACTGGATCGCCGGGCACACACTCGCGGAACTCCGCCTCAACGACGAGGGAGTGATGGTGTTGGGCGTGCAGCAGGTCGACGGGACGTACGTCGGTGCGCCCGACGGGGACACGCGCCTGGACGCCGGGGACGTCCTGATCCTGTACGGCCAGGGGGACCAGATCGCCGAGCTGGACGTGCGGGCACGTGGGGTCGCCGGCGAGTCACGCCACCGCCGCGCGACCGAGGACCGCGAGGCGACACGTCGCGCGCCGCAGCCGCCGGACGCGGAGGCACAGAGTTAGCCCGACGTGCACCGGTGCGAGCGCGCTCCATGGGCGACCTACAGGATCTGGGACAGGAACAGCTTGGTGCGTTGCTCCTGCGGGTCGGTGAACAGCGCCTCCGGGGTGTTGACCTCGACGATCCCGCCCTCGGCCATGAACACCACCCGGTCGGCGACGTGCCGGGCGAAGCCCATCTCATGGGTGACGCAGATCATGGTCATCCCGGACTCGGCGAGCTCCTCCATGACGTCGAGGACCTCCTTGATCATCTCAGGGTCCAGCGCCGAGGTCGGCTCGTCGAAGAGCATCACCTTCGGCTCCATCGCCAGCGCCCGGGCGATCGCCGCCCGCTGCTGCTGGCCACCCGAGAGCTGCCCCGGGTACTTGTTGGCCTGGTCGGGGATCTGGACACGTTCGAGCAGTTCCATCGCGAGCTGCTCGGCCTCCTTGCGCGGCCGGTGCCGCACCTGAATCGGCGCCAGGGTCACGTTGTCCAGGATCGTCAGGTGGGGGAAGAGGTTGAATGACTGGAACACCATCCCCGTCTCGCGCCGGATCTCCTGGATGTCGCGCAGGTCGTCGGAGACCTCCGTGCCGTCGACCACGATGCGTCCGCGATCGTGCTCCTCGAGCCGGTTGATGCAGCGGATCAGGGTCGACTTGCCCGAGCCGGAGGGACCGCACACCACGACCGTCTCACGGAAACCGACCTGGAGATCGACGCCCTTGAGGGCCTGGAAGTCGCCGAACCACTTCTCGACGGCCTCGAGCTCGATCATCACCTTGCCGGTCCCACCGGGTGTGAGCGCCTTGCCGGTCAGGGATAGGTCCCGCATCTACGGCCTCCTCTAGCGTGTGCCGACGCCGAGCCGCGCCTCGAGACGCTGGCTCTCGCGCGACATCCAGTAGCTGCCCACCCAGTAGATGAGGGACACGAACACCAGCGTCTCCACGATGTAACCCTGCGCGATGAACGCTTCCTGCTGCGTGACGTTCTGCGCCACCGCCAGCAGTTCGATCTGGCCGATGATCAGCACCAGCGTGGTGTCCTTGTAGAGGCTGATCGCCTGACCGACCAGCGCGGGGATCACACTGCGCAGGGCCTGGGGCAGGATCACCAGCCTGGTCTGCTTCCACGGTGACAGGCCGAGCGCCTGTGCCGCCTCGCGCTGGCCTCGGGGGATGGACTGCAGCCCGCCGCGCACGATCTCGGCCACGTACGCCGAGGTGAACAGCACGAAGATGATCAGGGCGCGCGTCACCAGGTCCGGCGTGGGGAAGCCGACCGGCAGGAAGAAGGGCAGGATCAGCCACCCCACGAACAGCAGGGCGATCAGCGGGGACCCGCGGAAGAACTCGATGAAGATGCCGCAGCCAGTACGGACAACGGGCAGCGTCGAGCGGCGACCGAGCGCCAGCGCGACCCCGATCGGGAAGGACAGCAGCAGGGCGCCGACCGTGTAGTACAGCGTGAGCAGGAAGCCGCCCCAGGCGTCGCGGGGCACGCCCCCGAAGGCGGAGATGGCGAGCAGCGCCACGACGATCGCGAGCACGACCGCCAGATACGCCTTGCCGCGCCAGCGGGGCCGGATGCGCCGACCGAGGCGGAAGCCGACCACCCCCAGCAGCAGCACGCCAGCCAGCAGGACCACCGGCGAGGGGCTCCGCACGAACACCACCAGCACGAGCAGCAGGACCAGCGGGGGGCCAGCACGCTGGAGGCGTTCCCGCACCGTGACGGAAGGGTCCCGTCCTGCGGCGACGGCCGCCTCAGCCGCGGTCGCCGAGGTGACCCCGGCGCCGATGGTCACCGCCAGGGTCATGATCGCCATCGCGATCCAGAGCCGCGCCAGCTGGTCGCGCGGGAAGCCGCCCACCATGAAGTTGGTGAGGTTGACCTCGATGATGTCCCAGCGCCCGGTCACGAACAGGAACCGCCCGAAGGCCACGATCGCCCACAGCAACAGGGGCGCGGTGACCAGCGTCAGCAGCGTGTTGGCGGGGCTGGAGAAGAGGTTCTGGCGCAGCCAGCGCCCCGGTGTCGTCCGTCGCTGCGGCGGGGTCGCGGCCGTGTCCGGCTCTGGGGCGGTGGTGGGTGCCGACATCAGCGTTCCACCAGCTGGAGGCGTCGGTTGGCGATGTTGACCACCAGTGACAGGGTCAACGACACGGCGAGGTAGGCGGCCAGGACGATCAGCAGGATCTGGGGTGCCGGCTGGCCGTTGCCGATCGCCTGCCGACCGACCCGCAGGATCTCCGGGTAGGCGATCACCACCCCGAGTGAGACGTTCTTCGACAGGTTCAGGAACTCGTTCCCGGTGGCGGGGGTCGCGATCCTGAGGGCCTGAGGGAGCACCACCCGCCGCAGCCGATCGAACCAGCTCAGTCCCAGCGCCTGCGCGGCCTCGACCTGCCCCTTGGGGACGGCCTGGATCGACCCGCGCACGATCTCGGCGATGAACGACGAGGTGTAGAGCACGAGGCTGATCAGCAGCGCGGCGTACTCGGGGAACAGCAGCGCTCCGCCGGTCACCGACCGCCCCTGGAGCTGTGGGATGCTCAGCGCGATCGGTGGCGACAGCACGAGGTAGCCCAGGCCCAGCACCACGACGGCGGCGCCGGTCCCCCACAGGACGCGGCGGTGGGGCCGCCCGGTCGTATCGTGGACCCGTCGGCGCCAGCTGGCGACCAATCCCGCCGCCACCAGCGCCACGAGCGCGGTCACGGCGAACGCACCGGTGCCCTCGCCGAGCTCGACCCAGGGCAGCCACACCCCGCGGTTGGAGACGACCATGAGGCCCGCCGGTGTGCCGGCCTCACTGATGCCCGGCAGGGTCTGCAGGACGGCGAGGTAGAAGAAGATGATCAGCACGAGCGGGGGGATGTTGCGCAGCAGCTCCACGTAGATGCTGGCGGTGCGCCGCACGAGCCAGTTGGTGGACAGCCGCATCACGCCGACGACGACGCCGATGCTCAGGGCCAGGACGATGCCGAGCAGGGCGACCCGCAGGGTGTTCTGCAACCCGACCCATAACGCTTCGCGGATCGAACCGGTCGCGCTGAAGTCGCTGCCGAAGATCGTGAAGCCGGCCGACTGGTCCAGGAAGGAGAAGTCCCGCCGGATGCCGAGCCGGTCGAGGTTGGTCGCGAGGTTGTCGTACAGCCACCACAGCGTGGCCACCACGGCGAGCACGAACCCGGCCTGCAACGCCACCCTGATGACCCGGACATCGCGCCACGGGGGCGGTCGGTGGCCTTGCCGGCCTGACGAGACAGGGGCGGTCTCCGTCGGCTCCATGTCAGCTCCTGCCGGTCACCACTGGTCGACACCGACGAGTGGCGCTGCCATCCCTAGCGACGGCAGCGCCACCCGCGGTGCTGGGATCAGCGGTAGGGCGGCGGGTAGAGCAGGCCGCCATCCGTCCACAGCGCGTTCTCGCCCCGCTCCAGCCCGAGACCGGTGTCCGGGCCGATGTTGCGGTCGAAGATCTCGCCGTAGTTGCCGACCTGGCTCACGATGTCGAGCGCGAACTCCGGGTCCAACCCGAGTCCCGCGTCGAAGTCGTCGACGCCCAGGAACCGTGCCAGCTCGGGCTCGGTCTCCGGATCGATAGAGCCGGCGAGCGACTCGGCGTTGGTCGAGTCGACCCCGAACTCCTCGGCCTGGATCGTGGCGATGACCGCCCAGTTCACGACGTCGAACCAGGTGCTGTCACCATCGCGGACTGCGGGGCCGAGCGGCTCCTTGGACAGCGTGTCGTCCAGGATCGTCAGCGCTTCCGGGCCACCCTCACCCTCCGGCCATGCGGATCGCACCCCGGCCAACTGGGACTTGTCCGAGGTCCAGCCGTCGCACCGGTCGGCCAGGAAGGCCTCCCGCAGCGTGTCGTTGTCCTCGAAGGTCAGCGCCTCGTAGGCCACTCCCCGCGCGGAGAACTGGGACTCGAGGTTGAGCTCCGTGGTGGTACCTGACAGGACACAGATGATGGTGTCGTTCATGTCGTCCACGGAGGCGAAGCCCGCGTCAGCGGGGACCATCATCCCCTGGCCGTCGTAGAAGGTCGTCGTCGCGAAGGCGGCGCCTTCCCCGCCGTCCCGCGTCGCTGTCCAGGTCGTGTTGCGCACGAGCACGTCGATCTCACCGGACTGCAGTGCCGTGAAGCGCGCCTCCGCCGTCAGTGGGACGAACTCCACCGCTTCGGCATCACCGAGCGCCGCGGCCGCGATCGACCGGCAGAAGTCGACATCGAACCCCTCGAAGGTCCCTTCGGCGGTGGTGATCCCGAAACCGGGGACGGCGTCGTTGACCCCGCAGATGAGGCTGCCTCGGTCACGGACCTGCTCGAGCACCCCTTCGCCGCTGTCGGCGGGTGCGGCGGAGCCATCCTCTCCCTCCGCTGCCGCGTCGTCGCCGTCCTCCTCCACGAGGTCGGCAGGGTCCTCCGGCTCCTCTCCGTCCGACGTGCAGGCCGCCAGCGTCAGGGCCAGGGTCGCAGCTACCAACAGGTACCAGCGTGTGTCTCTCACCGATCGCACCTCCCGGGCGATACACGATCCGTACCCGTGCCCGATCGTGACATCCGCCCATCACGACACATGGACGGCCGCTTGCACCCCACGGCCTACGCCGGCCTCTCCTACCGGCATAGGAGGCATCTTAACCGCAGCGTCAGAACGGTGTCACGGTTCTCTTCGGAGTCTGCGGTCTTCTTCTGTTCGGCGCACGGACGTGAGAGGCGGGTGATCAACCCACCGACTCACCAGGCCACCGGTGGTCTGCCGTCGCCCAGACGCGGTGATGGAGCCACGGTCGTCCCACCGTCCGCCGGTGTCGCATGACCACGGCCAACCACACGAGGCTGATCGAAGCGACCAGCCCCCAGGTGGTGGTCTCGGCGAGGTCGACGCCGCCGCCCTCCATCCGGACGAACAGCTGCATCGACAGCAACGCCAGTCCGAGGGTCAGCATCTTGACCAGGACGAGGAGCACGAGCACCTCCGCCATCGGATGTCGGCGCAGGACGAGGATCCCCGTGCCGATCACCAGGGGGAGGATGTAGGCGAGATCGAGGACGTGCACCGTGCTCGGGATGTCGTAGACGAACAGGCCCTCCGGGACACCACCGGGGAAGGCCGCCAGTATCTGACCGAGCCACAGCGCGGCGAACAGTGATCCGACCCCGATGAGGAAGGCGGCGAGGGCTCGCCGAGGCAGTGGTCCGAAGCTCTCCCGAGCGGCTCTGGCGTCGATCCGCAGCAGACCATTCCCCAAGCCGTAGGAGGCCAGCCCGATCGCGGCGACGTAGAGCACGAACGCATCGTTGAACGGCACGACGACGTACATGAGGTAGGTGTAGGCCACGTACAGGAGTATCGCGAGCCAGATGACGTGCGCGTGGAGCGATCCGGCACGGGCCCGTAGCGCCGACCAGATCAGCACCGGTACCGCGGCCAGCGTGACGAGATCCTGACCCCGCAGGGTTGCCGGCAGGCTCTCTCGGACGCCTGGCGGCGCCGTGTAGGCCCCATCGACGAACAGGCCGTGGCTCGTCGCACCGACGAGCACCACGGCGATCAGCACGGACAGCCACAGGCCCGGCGGTGCACCGGCGGTGGTAGCGGACTGCTCGGGTTCACCCCGGACCGCACGGCTGGAGATCGTCGGCATCGGGTCGCCTCCCGGAACACGCGTACCGTCTCGGGTCGCCATCGGTGAC
>CAYXJD010000201.1:0-6085 GCA_964465225.1 uncultured Actinomycetota bacterium | reverse complement strand
TTCCTGCGAGCGCTCCGCGACTTCCAGCGGCGGACGAGACGTTTCGGCCACTAGTCGTCATCGGTGTCGCCCCGTCCGGTTGCCGCCAGGTGCGCCGACCGTGACGGGATGGTGACAGGTGCACGGCGCCCGACCGAGCCTGCCAGGCTGCGGGCGACACCGTCGCTACGGTGCCGCCCAGCCGTCGCTGCCCGTGGCGGTCACCGGGAGGTCACGCGCTTCGTGCCCCACACCCCGATCAGCCTGGAGCGGCGGTTCGAGCTCGCACCGCGCCGCCGTCCGCAGGCCGCCGCGCCCCACGAACACCTCGCTGCCGTTCGTGCGGGTCGTGACGACGGCCGCATCACGCCAGCCGGTCTCTTCGCGCCGCCCCGCAGTGGCGGCGTCCGTCGTTGTCGGCTCGTCGAGGGCTCCGGTCACCGGCGCCGTCGTCGAGCCGCCGGTCCCCGGAGTTCCCCATGACACTGCCCACCACGGCGTCCTCCACCGCACCGAGCACGGTCAGCGGCACGTCGCGCACCTACGTGCTGGATACGTGCGTGCTCCTGGCCGATCCGAACGCGCTGTTCCGGTTCGACGAGCACGACGTCGTGTTGCCGCTGGTGGTCATCGAGGAACTGGACCGCAAGAAGACCGCCCTGGACGACGTGGGGCGCAACGCCCGGCTGGCTCTCCGGGCGATCGAGGAGCTGCGCGCGAGCTCCCATGCCGGGCTGCGCGACGCCCTGCCACTGCCGAGCGGCGGCTCGGTGCGCATCGAGGCCAACCACGTCGACACCCCGTTGCCGCCCTACCTCGATCGCGCGAAGGCCGACCACCGGATCCTGTGTGTCGCCATGGCGATCGAGGCGACGCTGGTCACCAAGGACGCGGCGCTGCGCATCAAGGGAAGCCAGCTCGGCCTGGAGGTCGAGGACTACCGCGGCGACACCGCCCGGGTCGAGGAGCACAGCACCGGCATCGTCGAACTGGAGGTGGACGCCACGGTGCTCGATGCCCTCCACCGCGATGGGAAGGCCCAACTCGGCGCGGAGTTCGCCGATCTGACCCAGGTCGGCGGGTTGTGGCCGAACGCCTGCCTGGTGCTGCGCTCGGGCAGGTCCACCTCCGGCCTCGCAAGGGTCACCGAGGTCGCGGCCGACGGCACGACCACCCTGCACCGGGTCCAGGGGCACCGGCCCGTGTTCCAGATGGCGCCGCGGGATGTGCGGCAGACCTTCGCGATCGATCTGCTCCTCGATCCTCAGGTGCCCTGCGTCTCGCTGATGGGCATGGCCGGTACCGGGAAGACCTTCCTGGCCCTAGCCGCCGGTCTCGAGCAGGTGCTTGAAGCGTCGGCGTACCGCCGGCTCAGCGTGTACCGCCCGCTCATCGCGGTCGGCAAGCAGGACGTCGGGTTCCTCCCGGGTGATCTGGACGAGAAGCTGGCACCGTGGATGGCCGCTGTCCACGACAACCTCTACGCGCTGCTGCGGACCGACATCGCCGGAGGTCGTGGGACGCGCGAGCACCGGCAGGTGCAGAGCACGGTCGAGTCGCTGATCGATCGTGGCCAGCTCGAACTGGCCGCGATCACCTACCTCAGGGGACGTTCCATCACCGATGAGTTCGTCGTGGTCGACGAGGCGCAGAACATCGAACTCTCGGCGCTCAAGGTCGTGCTGACCCGCATGGCGACGGGCTCCAAGGTGGTCTTCTGTGGCGATCTGGGACAGGTCGACAACCCCTACATCTCACCGTACGGCGGGATGGCAGCGTTGATCGAGAAGATGAAGGACAGCCCGCTCTTCGGGCACGTCACGCTCACCAAGGGGGTACGCAGCCCCCTGGCAGAGCATGCGGCGACCATCTTCTGACGCTGCCCGGCCGACGTTCGCCGACAGCGCGACCGTCCCTCGGCACATCGGAGCTGTTCGCTGCGTTCCGGCCGGCACCCTCGTGCGGGCCGGACCGGGGCGGTTCCTCGAGGGACGCCGGTGGTGGCCGCCACCGGTGCCGCCCGGCCGGGCACCTTGCCCCTGGCCGTGCCACGACCGGGTCCTCTAGGTTGCAGGGACGGCACCCGTCGTGTCAGCGGGTGCCCGGCGCCGTCCGGACGCGCCGTGGGGGACCTCCACGGCCCGGCCTGCCGTGACGGGCCGTGCTGGGGGAACCCCGTGGCGGAACAACAGCCGGATCCCGTGCAGCCACAGCTCGGTGGCGCCGAGGAACCGGCGCGTTCGGGTCGCCGTGCGCGGATCGGCCTGGCGCTCGGTCCGGTGGCGGCGGTCGCCACCTATCTCCTGGTGCCGGTGGGGGACGGGGGGCTGACCGAGGGCGGCCGTGCGACGGCGGCGGTCGCGGTCCTGATGGCGGCGTGGTGGGTGGCGGAGACGCTGCCGCTGGCCGTGACCTCACTGCTGCCGATCGTGCTGCTCCCGTTGACCGGCGCCCTGGAGCTGTCGGCAACCACCCGGGCCTACGGCAACCCGTTGGTGTTCCTGTTCCTCGGCGGCTTCGTACTGGCCCTGGCCATGCAGCGCTGGGGGCTGCATCGGCGCATCGCGTTGCTCACGATCCGCCTCGTCGGGACGCGGCCGACCCGCATGGTGGGCGGGTTCATGCTGGCTGCCGGTGGTCTCTCGATGTGGGTGAGCAACACCGCCACGACGGTGATGATGCTGCCCATCGGGGTGTCGGTGCTCGGGCTGGTGACGGTGAAGCTCGGCGCGGGATCCGACGATCAGCCCGTCGAGCACGCCCCGGAGGATCCGGTCACGGGGCTCGCCGACGAGCAAGCGCCGAGCTCCGCCCAGGAGATCGCGGACAGCCCCGCACCCAACCTCGGCACCGGGTTGATGCTCGGCATCGCCTACGGAGCCAGCATCGGGTCATTGGCCACGTTGATCGGGACCCCGCCGAACACGTTCCTGGCGGGGTTCCTCGGGCAGACCTACGGCATCGAACTGGGCTTCGGCCGCTGGATGCTGTTCGCCCTCCCGCTGTCGCTGACGTTCCTCGTCATCGCCTGGTTCGTCCTGACACGGTGGATGTACCCGCCGGAGATCACCGACATCCCCGGTGGTGCGCGGTTGATCGACGAGGAGCTCGCGGCACTGGGACCGCTCGGTCGTGGGGAGCGCAACGTGCTGGTCGTGTTCGTCCTGATGGCCGGCTCCTGGGTCCTGCGCAGCCTGGTGCAGGATCTGCTGGCCGGCACGCCGTTGGCAGCGATCGACGACCCCATCATCGCGATCGCCGGCGCCATCCTGCTGTTCGCGCTCCCGGTCGACTGGCACCGGGGGGTGTTCACGATGGACTGGGCGACCACCCGGCAGCTGCCGTGGGGCGTGCTGCTGCTCTTCGGTGGCGGACTCGCCCTGGCGGCCGCCGTGTCCGACAACGGGGTCGACGTGTTCGTCGGCGAGCAGCTCACCGAGCTCTCCGCCCTCCCGATCCCGGTCGTGATCGCGACCGTCGTCGTCACGGTGATCCTGTTGACCGAGCTGACCTCCAACACCGCGACCACGGCGGCGCTGGTGCCGGTCGTGGCCGGAACGGCCGTGGTCCTCGGGCTCGACCCCAGGGCGCTGGCCATCCCCACGGCGCTGGCCGCGACCTGTGCGTTCGCGCTCCCGGTCGCCACACCCCCGAACGCCATCGTGTTCGGATCGGGCTTCGTCACGATCCCGCAGATGGTCCGTGTTGGCCTCGTGCTGAACGTGATCGGCACCGTGCTGATCGTGGCCGTGTCGGTGTGGCTCGCCCCGCTGCTGTTCGGGTTCTGAAGGCCTTGGGCGGGGTCCTGCGACTCAGTTCAGACGGGCCCGCGCTTCGATCGCCGCGCGTCGCGCTTCGTGGCGCTGCGGCGTGTCACCTTCCGTGAGCTCCAGGAAGCGCTCGTAGGCATCGGCGGCGACGTCGAAGCTTCCCGTGCGCATGCTCAGGCTGCCGAGGTCCCGGTGGTCCTGCGGCTGGCGGTTCGGCAGCGCGAGCTTGACCTCCACCGTCCACCGCGCCTCGGCCAGCCGGTCGGCCCGGGTCAGGTCGCGCGTGAGGTTGTTGAGCAGCCGACGGGCGACGCTCACCGCGGGAGTGGGCCGCAGCATCGAGCGTCGGAAGGTCACCCGACCGGCGGTCGTGCTGGCGACGCGGTCGATCAACGCCGGCTCGTCGAGCAGGATCCCGCCGTGGTAGGGGTCCAGCACCGTCGGATGACCGCCCTCGGCGACACCGACGACGACGTGGCCGGGCAGCCCGATCGCATAGGCCGGCCACTGGAGCCGGCGCGCGACCGCCACGTAGACGATCGACAGGGTGATCGGGAGCCCCTGCCGGGTCTCGAGGACGCGGTGCAGCAGCGAGCTGTCGGGATCGTGGTAGCGGGCCGGCTCACCGGCGAAGCCCAGACGGCGGCCCAGGTGGTCCCGGAGCATGCTGGCGATCGGCACCCCGGGATCCGGGTCCGGCGGCCGGGTCCGGATGCTGTCGGCCAGCGCGTCCAAGCGTAGGAGCTCGCGGTCGAGATCGAGGCCCGGGGCGCATCCGGTGGCACACAGCAGCGCCATCTCGGCGAGGTCGGCGTCACTGCGCCGGACCAGTCGGACGAGCCGATCACCTACGTCGTCGGTCATGGCGCACACGCTAGCGGCGACCGCTGCGCCGGCGGTGACCGCACGGTCCTGGGGGATGTGTGGTCAGCCGTCGTCTGCGACTAGGTTCGACCGTGCGCCGAGGTGGTGGTGCACGCTCCCGCAGGAGGGCACGCGCCACCGACGCCCCCTCCGCCTCACGACACGCTCGGAGCCCGTGGTGGCAACCATCTTCATCCCGCAGGAGCGGGTCGCCGGGGAACGCCGGGTAGCGGCCACCCCGTCGAGCATCGGCAAGCTGCAGCGAACGGGCATCGATGTGGCCGTCCAGTCCGGAGCCGGCGCTCACGCCCGGATCGCCGACGACGACTACCTCGCCGCCGGAGCGCAGGTGGCCGAGGCGTCGGCGATGGCGGACGCCGCCGTGGTCGCACGCGTCGCGCCGCCGAGCCTCGACGAGGTCGCGGCCTTGGCGCCCGGAACGATCCTGCTGTGTTTCGTGGCACCACACCGCAACCCCGAGGTGGTGGGTGCGCTGGCGGAACGCGGCGTCACGACCCTCGCCATGGAGCTCGTTCCCCGGATCAGCCGTGCGCAGTCCATCGACGCGCTGTCCAGCCAGGCGAACATCTCCGGGTACCGGGCGGTCATCGCCGCCGCGTACGAGCTCGACAAGTACTTCCCGCTGTTCATGACCGCCGCCGGCACCATCAAGCCGGCGACCCTGGTCGTGCTCGGCGCCGGGGTCGCCGGGCTGCAGGCCGTGGCCACCGGGCGTCGACTGGGAGCAGTGGTCAAGGTCTCCGACATCCGTGAGGCCGCCAAGCAGGAGGTCGCCTCGCTCGGCGGCACCTTCATCGACGTGCCCTCCGACGAGGATCTGACCGGTGAGGGTGGGTACGCCAAGGAAGCCGGCGAGGACTTCCTGAGCCGCCAGCGACGCATCCTGACCGAGCACCTGAGCACGGCGCATGCCGCCATCACCACCGCACAGATCCCCGGCCGCCCCGCGCCGCTGCTGCTGACCACGGAGATGGTCGAGGCGATGCCCCCCGGCGGCGTCGTGATCGACCTCGCGGCCGCCGACGGCGGTAACTGCGAGCTCACCGAGACCACCGGCGTGGTGGAACACCACGGGATCCGGATCCTGCCGGGTCACGAGCTCGCCTCCGCGATGCCGGCTGAGGCCAGCGCGATGTACGGCAACAACATCGCCGCCTTCGTCGAGCTGTTCGTGACCGAGGGTGCGATCACGCTCGACCTCGACGACGAGGTCGTGGCCGGCGCCCTGCTCACCCACGACGGCGAGGTGGCGCACACGCGCACGGCCGAACTGCTCCGAGGAGAAGGACGATGATGGGCCCCCTGCTGGTGAGCCTGTACGTGTTCGTGCTCGCGGCGTTCCTCGGGTTCGAGCTGATCAACAAGGTGCCACCGACGCTGCACACACCGTTGATGTCCGGCGCGAACGCCATGTCGGGCATCACCGTGATCGGGGCGCTGACGCTGGTGAC
>CAYXJD010000200.1:0-6129 GCA_964465225.1 uncultured Actinomycetota bacterium | reverse complement strand
GGAAGCGATGCCGACCGACAGGACCGCCGATGCGAGTCAGGACCCTGCTGACCTTCGCTGCTGGCGCGGCTGCCGGCGCGGGAGCGACCTACCTCCTCGACCCCGAGACCGGGCAGTTGCGGCGGCGCGAGCTCCGCCGTGACGCGCTCAGCCAGGCCAGGGACACGACCCTGGCCGTGGGCCGTGGCGGGGCCACGCTCAGCGCCGACGTCGCCCGTGCCGCCATCGACGGCTACCGGCAGGCTCGCCTCGATGCGGCTGGCGAGCGGCCGTCGACCTAGCGTGCCCCTACGCCGACGATGGAGACGAGGGCATGAACCTGGGGTTGAGCGAGCACGGCCAGCGCGTGCACCGTGAACTGGAGGCCTTCATCCAGGAGCGGGTGATCCCCAACGAGTCCGTGTACGAGGAGCAGATCGCGGCTTCCGGGGACCGGCACCACCACCCGCCCATCATGGAGGAACTGCAGGCCGAGGCACGCAGCCGGGGGCTGTGGAACCTGTTCCTCCCTGACGAGGAGCACGGTGCCGGGCTGAGCAACCTCGACTACGCCCACCTCGCTGAGCTGACCGGTCGCTCGGTGATCATGGCACCGACCGCCACCAACTGCGCCGCGCCGGACACCGGCAACATGGAGGTGCTGCACCTGGTCGGGACGCCGGACCAACAGCGCCAGTGGCTGCACCCGCTGCTGGAGGCCGAGATCCGCTCGGCGTTCTTCATGACCGAGCCCGACGTCGCCTCCTCCGACGCGCGCAACATCCGCACCCGCATCGAACGCGACGGCGACGAGTACGTCATCAACGGCAGCAAGTGGTGGTCCTCCGGCGCGGCGAGCTCGCGCTGCAAGGTCGGCATCCTGATGGGGGTCAGCGATCCGTCCGCCGACCCCTACCGGCAGCAGTCGATGATCCTCGTGCCGATGGACACGCCCGGTGTCGAGGTGGTGCGGGAACTGCCGGTGTTCGGCCGCTACGACGGACACGGTGGTCATCCCGAGGTGTCCTTCACCGACGTGCGTGTGCCCGCCACCAACCTCCTCGGCGAGGAAGGCGACGGCTTCGCCATCGCGCAGATGCGGTTGGGCCCCGGTCGGATCCACCACTGCATGCGGGCGGTGGGGATGGCCGAGCGTGCCTTCGACCTGATGTGCGAGCGGGCCCTGGAGCGCACACCCTTCGGCAAGCCGATCGCGGACCAGGGGATGTTCCAGCACTGGATCGCGCAGGCGCGGGTCCGCATCGAGCAGGCCCGGCTGCTCACCCTCAAGACCGCCCACCTGATGGACACGGTGGGGGCACGCGGTGCGCGGCTGGAGATCTCGGCCATCAAGCTGGTGGCGCCGTCGACCGCGGAGTGGGTGCTCGAGAAGGCCGTGCAGACCTTCGGGGGCGCGGGATTCACCGACGACACCCCGATCGCCGCGATGTGGGCGCACGCCCGCACCATGCGGGTGCTCGACGGTCCCGACGAGGTCCACGAGATGGCCCTGGCTCGCCGCGAACTCAAGCGGTACCGCGCACAGGACTGAGCTCTCGCACTGCGGCAGCGGCGAGCCGATCGCCTGCTGCTTCGCACCCAGGACCAGACCCCGGCGGTTGTCCTTGACGCACCGACCGCGTCCCCCGTGCGGCGTCCGAGGCCCCCGGCCAGACGCCGTGCAGGTCACAGCGGGACGGCGAGGTGCCGGCGCTAGCCTGCCCGCATGTCCGCTGCCGATGGTGTGCCTGCTGCCGACGCCCATGGTCCGCCCCGCCGGGTGCTCGGGGTCGACGGCTGCCGGCAGGGCTGGGTCGTGGTGACCCTGGTCGGCGGTGCGGTGGACGGCGTTGAGGTCCTCACCACGCTGTCGGAAGCGCTGGCGGATGGCCCCTTCGCTGCGGTCGCCGTCGACATGCCGATCGGTCTGGTCGACGGGTCACGTGATGCGGACGTGGCTGCCCGCCAGCTCCTGCCCGGCCGCGCCAGCAGCGTCTTCTCAGCACCGCCACGGACCGTCATCGACGGGACACGGGAGGGTGTGCTCACCGGCCACGCGCAGGCCACGGCCCGGGCGGTCCAGGTGACCGGCAGCGGGATCAGTATGCAGGCCTGGCGCCTGGTGCCCAAGATCGTCGAGGTGGATGAGCTCGTGGCGGCGGGACATCCACTCCACGAGGTGCATCCGGAGGTCGCCTTCGCGGTGCTGACCGGCGCCGCGCTGCCCCGCAAACGGTCCTGGGCCGGCATCACCACCCGCCGCGCGGTCCTGGCGCGGTACGGCGTGGAGCTACCGGATCGGTTCCCGGGCGACGAGGTGGCCACCCCGGACGACGTCGTGGATGCGGCGGTGTGCGCGTGGGTGGCGGACGGCATCGCCGGTGCCGGTCCCGTCCTCACCCTGCCCGAGAGCGGCACGCAGTACGACCGAGATCGTCCGGTGGTCATCACCGCTCGGGTGCCGCCACCGGTGACGCCCGGTCCACGCGCTCGGCCCCGCGCCGGTTGAGCGGTTCGTGCTGGGTCGGATGCCGTCCGGCGAGCCTTGCGCGTGGGGGCCTGCCGGGTCATCGCCGCTGCGGGTAGTGGCGCGGTCGGTGCCGAACGTCACGTGGGTGCCCGGCCCGGGCGGCGCTCACGGTCATCACGATCAGCAGGCGCCGGACAACGGTCGAGCCGCGAAGCGGTCCTCGGTCCAGCGCAACGCCGCCTCGGCGGTGCGTGGGACCAGGGTGAAGTGCTCGGCCCCGCGGACCAGGCGCAGCTCCACCTCGTCACCCGCCTCGCACCGTGCGCGGACGTGGTCCTCGGTGATCGCCGGGTCGATCAGGGGATCCGCCGTGCCCTGGAACACCAGCAGCGGCACGTCGAGACGCCCGCTCGGCGTGTTCTCGGCCAGCAGCGGTCCCCAGGCGGCCGCCGCGGGATCGTCCAGCGAGGCGATGTCGTCCCGCAGCCGCACCGACTGCACGGTGGAGGCCGGCAGGGAGGTGCCGTCCAGGCACCGGCCGCCGATCTCGCGAGCGATCGTCACCGCGTCCTCGGCGATCACGTCCTCGAGTTCGAGCCCGTCCGTGGCATCGCTCCACGCCACCGCCGTGTTCACGACCAGCAAGGTGCTGAACACCGTCCCCTGCCCATCCCGCATGATGCGGGCGAGGTCGGTCGCGGGCGCGAAGGCGACCACCCCGCGCAGGGGAAGCTCCGGTGCGTAGGCGGAGGCGAGTTCGCCGGTGAACAGCGCTGCGTGCCCTCCCTGTGAGAAGCCCCACACCGCCAGGCGCTCCGGGTCGGTCTCGACCAGTTCGGAGGCGGTGCGGGCAGCATCGAGGACCGCGTGTGCCGACGTCGAGCCGATCAGGTACGGGTGTGGTCCGGGTGTACCGAGCCCCGGCAGGTCGCTGGCGGCGACCACGAAGCCGGCGTCCAGCGCCTCGTCCACTCCCGGTAGCGAGGCGAGCGGGCGGGCGGAGAGCGACGGCGCGCAGTCCTCGGCCACCCCGGTCGATCCGTGGGCGATCGTCACCAGCGGACGCGGGCCATCTGCCGGTGGTTCCGTCGGCACCAGGACGAGCCCGCTGACCGCCAGCGGGAGTCCATCGGCATCGGTGGAGCGGTACAGCACGCGCCAGCCGGTGACGCCGCGCGCAAGCCCACGTTCGAAGGGCTCGGCACGCAGGAGGTCACCTGGCTCGTACTGAGCCAGGTCGGATGGGGGACCGTAGAACGCATCAGGGCTGTCCGGTTGGAGCCAGACGACGCCGGTCGCTGTGAGCATCGCCAACAGCAGGGTCGCCCCTAGCCAGAGGTTGGCGCGTCGGGAAGGCTGTTCAACCCACCGCACGGCATCCTCCGTTGCGATCCGACCGCTCGTGCCCGGGAGCCTATGAGCCGCCCCGGTCGCGGGATGACGCTGCAGTGGCCGGTGACCGATGGACCCACGGCTGGCGACGGAGCGGCACCTCGACCGTACGCTGGACCGCATGATGCGCGCACCCCACCCGAGGCCGGTGTCGGCCGCTCGCCGACGTCGCGGCGTGCTCGTTATAGCGGTGGTCCTGCTGGCCGTCAGCGGATGCGGGGAGGACGAGCAGGCCGTTCCGGCGAGCCCGCCGCCGGTGGTCGATGTCGAACCCCCAGCCGAGGACGAGCCGACCGACGCCGACGACACCGACGAGCAGGCCGACACCGGCGAGCAGGCCGACACCGACGAGCAGGCCGACACCGACGAGGGGACGGCACCACCGCCCGAGCCCGACCTCTCGGTCGAACTGGCGCTCAGCGAGGTCGCGACGCTCGACGGGCCGATCGCCGGCGCCGTCGGTCCGGATGGCGTCCTCTACCTCGCCGACCGGGCGGGAACGGTCCACCCCTTCACGGGCGACGGGGTCGGGGAGGCGGTCGTCGACATCTCGGACCAGACCACCACGGAGAGCGAACGCGGGCTGCTCGGCATCACCTTCGCCGCCGATGGCACGGAGCTCTACCTGTCCTCCACGGACCTCGACGGGGCGAGCACGCTGACCGCCGTGTCCGTCGTCGACGGCGAGGTGCGCGGGGACGATCGGCGCACCGTGTTCCGCCTGCCGCAGCCCTATGCCAACCACAACGGCGGCGACGTGCACACCGGCCCCGACGGCCTGGTCTACCTCGGACTCGGCGACGGCGGAAGTGCCGGCGATCCGCTCGGGTCGGGCCAGGACCTGAGCACCCGGCTGGGCGCGCTCCTACGCATCGCTCCCCAGGGCGGTGATCCCTACGGCGTTCCGAGCACCAACCCCTTCGTCGACGTCGAGGAGGCGGCGCCGGAGATCTTCGCCTACGGCCTGCGCAACCCGTGGCGGTTCTCCTTCGACCCGGCCACCGACGAGTTGTGGATCGGCGATGTCGGCCAGGACGCCCGCGAGGAGATCAACCGCGTCGCCTTCGAGGAGGCCGCCGGAGCGAACTTCGGCTGGAACCTCATGGAGGGCACGACCTCGTTCTCGGGTAGCCCCCCGGACGATCACGTCCCACCGGTGTACGAGTACGAGACCGGGGGACCGAAGGGGTGCGCGGTCACCGGCGGGGTGGTGTACCGCGGGACGCGGATCCCGGAACTGACCGGCGTCTACCTGTACGCCGACGCCTGCAACGGCACCGTGCGCGGGCTCCTGGTCGATGCTGACGGCGAGGTCGTCGAGCAGGCGGACCTCGGGGTCCAGGGTGGGCAGGTCGTGGCCTTCGTCACCGACGCCGACGGCGAGGTGTACGTGCTCGACCTCGGCGGCAGCGTTCGCCGCCTCGAGCGGGGTTGAGGACCCGCGCCGACCTCGCCCATCGGCGCTCCCAACACGGCCGCGCGGACGCCGACATCCGCCGCCGATGCTCGCTACGCTTGCTGCGAGCCATTCGCAACTGAGTGTGTTCCCGGAGGGAACGCCCCGGAACCGGTGGAGAGCAGTATGCACGCACCCGACGGCTTCCTGACCGCACCGACCGCGATCGCGACCGGCGTGCTCAGTGCGGGCGCGATCGCCGGTGCGGTACGGGCCTCGCGACCGGAGCTCGACGACGACCGGATCCCGTTGGCCGGTGTCACGGCAGCCTTCGTGTTCGCCGCGCAGATGGTGAACTTCCCGGTGGCGGCGGGCACCACCGGTCACCTGCTCGGCGGCGCCTTGGCCGCGGTCCTGCTCGGACCGTCCCTGGGGTTGGTGGTGGTCGCGGTCGTGGTGTTGGTGCAGGCGCTGGCCTTCGCCGACGGTGGCCTGACCGCGCTGGGCTACAACCTGTTCAACATGGCCGTGGTGACCTCGCTCGGCGGCTGGGCGGTGTTCCGCGGGATCCGGCGCCTGCTGCCGGCCTCGCCCGCCGGGGTGACGCTGGCTGCGGCGGGGGCTGGTTTCGCCTCGGTGCTGCTCTCGGCGATCTCGTTCAGCCTGATGTGGCTGTTCGGGGCGTCGGCCGCCGTGCCCTTCGACCGCGTGTTCACCGCGATGGTCGGCGTCCATGCCATCATCGGCATCGGTGAGGCGTTGATCACCGCCGGCGTCGTCGCTGCCGTACTCGCCGTGCGTCCCGACCTGGTCCGCGGTGCGGACGGGGTCGACCTGCGGGCCGAGCGGGCGCGGTTGCCGCGGACCCGGTTCGTGGTCCTCGGGCTGGTCG
>CAYXJD010000199.1:0-6130 GCA_964465225.1 uncultured Actinomycetota bacterium | reverse complement strand
CTGGTGGCCGCCTTCGATCACCGCCACATCTTCCTGGACCCCGACCCGGATCCTCAGCTGAGTTTCGCCGAGCGCCAGCGCCTCTACGATCTCCCCGGCTCCACCTGGGGCCGCTACGACCGCCGGCTGCTGTCGCCGGGTGCGATGATCGTGCCGCGCGCCGCGAAACGGGTGGCGCTCAGCGACCAGGTGCGGGCGCTGCTGCGGATCGATGATGCCGAGCTGACCCCGCCAGAGCTGATCCGGGCCATCCTGCGCGCACCGGTCGACCTGCTGTTCGCAGGCGGCATCGGCACCTACATCCGCGCGACCGCCGAGCCTGAGAGCGAGCTGGGCGACCGCGCCAACGCCGACGTGCGGGTCGAGGCCTCGACCGTACGGGCCCGGGTCATCGGCGAAGGTGCCAACCTCGCGCTGACCCAGCGGGCCCGCATCGAGCTGGCTCGCCGCGGCACGCTGCTGAACCAGGACGCGATCGACAACGCCGCCGGGGTGGCGACCTCCGACCTCGAGGTGAACCTGAAGATCCTGCTCCGCCTGGCCGAGGAACGTGGACGTCTCGATCGCCAGGAGCGCAACCAGGTCCTCGAGGACCTGGCCGAGGAGGTCGTCGACCGCGCGGTGGACCTGGTGGCCAGCAGCTGCGCCGCGATCTCGCGCGAGCTCGACCGCAGCCCCCGCAGCCTCGAGCACTACGACCAGCTCCTCGGGCGACTGGAGACCGAGACGGACCTGGACCGTGAGGCCGAACACCTACCCACCACCGGCGAGTTGACCACCCGAGCCGAGGCCGACGCGGGCCTGAGCCGACCGGAGCTCGCCTCGTTGATCGCCTGGGCCAAACGGGAGCTGAAGGAGGCACTGCTGGACTCGGCGGTACCGGACGCCCCACTGCTGCGCCCGGCGCTGCAGCGTTCGCTGCCCGCCGGCGCGGTCGAGCGCTTCGGTGACCTGCTCGCGGAGCACCGGCTACGACGGGAGCTGATCACCACCGTGGTGGTCAACACCATCGTCGACCGGTTGGGCGTCACCGTCGCCTCACGCCTGGCTGCCGAGGCCGGGGTCGAGCTCACCGCCGCGGTACAGACGATCCAGGCCGCGATCCACATCGTCGACGCCGAGCGCTGGTGGACCCACCTGGACGCGCTGGACGGCCTGCACGATCCGGCCCGCCGACGCGAGCTGGAGCTGCCGCTGGAGGAGCTCGTGGTCACCCTGGCACGGGTGCTGCTGACCGACCCGACCGCTCCCGCACCGGTCGACGCGGCGCTGGAGCAGCGGCCCATCGCCGACCATCTCCTGGCCACGCTGGACGGACTCGGCACCCGGAGCCAGCGGCGGGCCCGCTCGGCCCACGCCCGCTGGCTCGCCGACGATCTCGTCGAGCCCGAGCTCGCCCGTCTGCTCGCCGCAGCTCGCGACCTGAGCCTGGTCCCCGACGTCGCCGCCGTCCGCCACCACCTGCCGAGCCACCGCAGCGAAGCGGTGGTCGCCGACGCGCTCTTGCAGCTCTCTGATCGTCTGGGTGTCGATCGGCTGGAGGAGACCCTGCGGCGTCTGGACGTCCGCAGCGACTGGGCACGGCGCGAGCGCCTGGGGCTGTCGATGGACCTGCGCCGCGCACGACGGGCAGCGGTGGTCGCCGTCCTCTCGGGCGCCGCGGCGGACCCCGGGGAGTCTCCCGGCACCGCGATCGAGCACTGGCTCCAGAGCCGGCGTGCGCACCTGGAGCGCACCCTGGCGACCGTCGCGAAGGCGGTCTCGGCGGAGCAGCGCCAGCTGGACGCCCTCGGGGTGGCGGCACGGGCGATCAGGGAGACGGTGGAACGACGGCCGCAGCCACCGGAGTCCTGACCGAGCTCGGGGTCAGGACCGCCTCGCCAGCGGGTTCCACGGCGCTCCGACCTCCCGGGCGGAAGCCAGTTCCAGCACACCCAGCTCCAGCACGGTCGTATCGGGCAGGTCGGAGCCCTTCAGCTGCAGATCGAGCCTGGCCAGCCGGTCGTGCACCCAGGCCAGCTCCCCCGGCGCGAACGCCCGCGCCTGCGACTGCAGCCGGTCGTAGCCGCGACCTGGCCGTGTCCCCACCTGCTTCGGGCTCGCGCCGGAGCGGACCTGGAGCAGTTGGCGCACGCGGTAGGCGATCGCCCCCAGGACGGCCAGGGGTGCGTCGCCCGCCGCCAGCGCACCGCGAAGGGCGACCAGTGCCGATCGGGGGTCCCGGTCCGCGATGGCGTCGGCGACCACGAACCCGGAGGCGCGACCGTGGCCGACGACCACGGCGTCGACGTGCTCGGCCAGCAGGACCGGGACGTCCGGGTGAGTGGCGCACACCGAGCTGACCTGGGAGGCGATCGCGGCCGGCTCGGTCCCCGCGTGGGTGCGGATCGCCGCGATCGCGGTGGCGTCGGCCTTGCGGGACAGCCGCCGGAACTCCTCGCCCACCACGCGGTCCCACCCCTGCTCGTCCCAGTCCGGGGGCCGCTTGACATCGACCCGTTCGCCACGCTCCTTGGTGAGCTTGGCGAGTTTCTGTACCCGGCCCGTCCCCCGCGCCACGAGCACGAGGTCCGCCTCCGGCGAGGGAGCCTGCAGGTAGCGCTCGACCTCGTCCTTGAGCTCACCCTGCAGCGACTCCACGCCGCGCAGCACGACACAGCTGCGGCCGCCGAACAGCGACGTGGTCCTCAGCTCCGGGAGGTGATCGAGCTCCGAGGCGTCGTACCGGTCGACGACCAGGTCGGGCTCGTTGGCCAGCAGCCCCTCGAGCCGCCGTTCGACCTCCCGCAGCAGCAGGAGGTCGTCGTCGCCGGCGAGCAGGAGGACGGACATGGCAGCAGCCTACCGACGGGACAGGGAGCGCCTCCGACCCCAGCCTGTGGCCCGTCACCGTGACCACCACCGTGCCGTCGAGGTCGGTACGTCGTACCTGCGTGCCGGCCGCCTCGAGCGCAGCCAGGATGTCGGGATGCGGGTGCCCGTGCTGGTTGTCGGCGCCGACGCTGATCACCGCCACCTCGGCGTCCACCGCGGCCAGGAAGGCCGGATCGGTCGTCCCCGCACCGTGGTGGGGGACGACCAGCACCTCAGCCGCCAACCGCTGTGCCCCAACGTCCAGCAGGTCCGACTGCGCCTGGCGTTCGATGTCACCGGGGAGCAGGACCCGAGCGCCACGGTGGACCACGCGCAGCACCACCGACGACTCGTTGCGCTCGCTGCGGGCGAACCGGTACGGCCGCCCGGATGGCGGATGCAGGACCTCGATGGTCAGGTCGCCGACGCGGACGGCTGTTCCCCGGGCCGGGGCACGGACGGGCACCCCGCGTCGCCCCGCCACCGCTCGCAGGTCGGTCGCGGCAGGCGGCTCGGGGGGCAACGCCCGCACCCACAGGGCCCCCACACGCACGCGCCGGAGCACCTCGGCCACACCACCGGCGTGGTCGAGGTCGGCGTGGGTGACCACCACCAGGTCGAGGTGACGTCGGCCGTGCCGCCGCAGCCAGCGTGCGGCGGTCCCGTCGGCACCCGCGTCGACCAGGACCCGGGCCCGCGGCGACTCCACCAGGAAAGCATCGCCCTGCCCGACGTCGATCGCCGTCACCCGCAGCTCGTCAGGTGGCAGGCTCCCGGTCACCGCGGGCAGCATCGCCACCGCGACGGCGACGACCAGGACCGTCAGGGCCAGCCGACGTCGCCGTCCCCGTTCCCGGGACAGCAGCCACGCGGTGCCCGCGGTCGCGGCGACGAGGGTGACCGGCCGGGCCAGGTCGATCGTCCCACCGCGGCCAGCCAACGTCTCGGCCACGGTCAACACGACCGCCGCACCCGGCGCGGCCAGTGCGAAGCAGGCAGCGGCGAGCCCGACGTGGACCACCACCAGAGCCGTCGCGACGAACGCCAGCGATGCCGCCACCATCGCCGCCGGCACCGCCACGAGGTTGGCGGGCAGGCTCACGAGGTGCAGTTCGCCGAAGGTCGCCAGCACCACCGGGAGCACGGCGAGCTGCGCACCGATCGTGACCCCGATCAGGGTCGCCACCCGCCGCGGCACACGATCCGGCACACGGTCGCGGACCACCGGTGCCAGCAGCAGCACACCGGCCGTCGCGCTCGCCGAGAGGACCAGCCCGAGCGAGGCGGCCAGGCGCGGATCGAGTAGGACCAGCAGCAGCACGGCCACCACCAGGGCGTGACGGGCGTCGCGGAGCTGGCCCCGGGTGCTGGCCAGGAGGAGCACCAGGGCCATGGTGCCCGCCCGCAGCACGCTCGGCTCGAAACGGGTGAGGAACGCGAACCATGGCACGACCACGACGACCGCCAGTCGCCGTGCCGTCGTCGGAAGGCCGAGCAGCCCGATCACCGCCAGCACCCCACCCACGACGATCGCCACGTTCGTGCCCGAGACGGCCGTCAGGTGCGTCAGGCTCGTGGCCTGCAGGGCGGTCCGGTCCTCGGCGGGCAGCAGCCGGGTGTCCCCGGTCACGAAGCCGACGAGCAGCCCAGCCGTCCGCTCGTCAAGGTGGCGGGAGGCCGCCTGCCGGACGCGCGCCCGTAGCCACTCCGAACCAGCGGCGGCCGCGCCGCCGGGCCCGAGCAGCTCGGGCTCGTCGAGGTCGAGCAGCACGCGCGCGTGCTGCTGGGCGAGCCAGGTGCCGTACCCGCCGTCTGGCAGCGGTCGTGCGCTGGCCACGGCCCGCAGGCGGTCGCCGAGTGCGGGTGGCGACCCCTCGATCACGACCGCGGCGCGCTCCCGCACCGCGGTCCCCGCCACCCGATCGACCCGGACCAGGACGTGCCAGCCGCGGTCGATGGGCCGGGGCTCGGCCACCACGGTCATCGTGAGCTGGACGCTGCCGCCCTGGGCGGCGAGCGTCGGCAGCAGCCCCGAGGCCGCCGCGTCGGCACGCAGAGCGAGACCACCTGCCGTCGCAGCGCCGACGACGACCAGGGCGACGATGCCGGTGGCGGCACCGAGCCGATCACGGCCGCGCCCACGGTGCGCGAGCACGAGCAGTAGCACGGCCCCGATCACCACGGCGAGCAGGGCGATGCGCCCCGCGCCGGGCAGCGCGTCGAGCAAGCCCGGCAGCGACCGCTGGACGGCGGCGGAGCGCAGCTGTCCCACCACGTGCCGATCGGCGAACGTGACCGCCAGCACGGCAACGACCGTCCAGGTCGGCGCCGGGCCGAGCACCTCGGGCAACGGCGCGGTGCCCGTCACCGGCTGCGGCTCCGCTCAGCCATCGGCGGTCACCGAACGACCACCAGTGGGGCGAGGTTCTGGAAGGTCGCCTCCCCGATCCCCGGGACACCGCGGAGATCGCCGGGGACGGCGAAGGGCCCCTGGCGCTCGCGGTGTTCCACGATCGCCGCCGCCCGGGCCGGACCGATACCGGGCAGCTGCTCGAGTTCCGTCGCGCTCGCCCGGTTCAGGTCCAGTGGCTCGTCACCTCCCACCTCGGCGGCATCCCCGGCGTCGGGCCGATGAGGTGCAACGGGCCCCACCGGCTCAGGAGGGTCCTCACCGATCCGGGGCAGGTGGACGTGCTCCCCGTCGGCCAGCGCCCGCGCCAGGTTCACCCGGTCCGGGTCGGCATCGTCGGTCAACCCACCGGCCGCCACGACCGCGTCACCGACCCGTCCCCCTGCCGCCAGGGTCACGAGTCCGGGGCGGCTGACGGCTCCGGAGACGTGGACGGTGACCGCCGACGGCCCCGCCTCCCCGGCGTCCCCACCGGGGGCCGGCTCGCGGCCTCCCGCGACCGCGGCTGACGGGCCTGCACCGTCTGCCGCGCCCTGAGCCGTGCCCTGAGCGACACCGTCCGACGCACCGTCCGACGCACCGTCCGCCTGGGGATCGCTGGGCACCGCAGGCCCCGCCGCACGCAGCTGGTCGACGCCGGCGGGTGCCGTCACGCTCTGACCCCACCAGACCACCGTGGCCACGACCGAGCCGAGCACCAGCAGGACCAGCCCGACGAGCTCAGCAGGGGTGGGCCGCAGCCAGCCCAGCAGCTGCTCGGGCCACGGGCGCTCCGGAGCTTGCGATGACGACGAGAACGGCGCCTGGTCCCGTTCGGGGGTCAGGGGCGGTTGCGGGGCGGCGGGGTGCCCACGACCACTGGGTCGG
>CAYXJD010000198.1:0-6130 GCA_964465225.1 uncultured Actinomycetota bacterium | reverse complement strand
GTCTGCCGCAGCTATGGGTGACTGCAACCACGCAGCCTGGCGCCCGCAGTCACGGCTTTCGTGTGGCCGTCCGGTGCAGCCTGTGGTGCTGTCTTCAGGGCTCTTGTTGCTGAGCCAGCAGGATGTCCAGTGTCTCGACCAGCGCCGCGAGTCGGTCGGTCGCTAGTGACGCGAACCGTTCGGTGATGAACGACGAGTGCTGCGGGATGAGTTCATCGACGACGGCTGCCCCTCGGTCGACGAGGTGGACGTAGTTGGTCCGCCCCTGGGCGATGCGCTCGACGTAGCCGGCGTCCTCCAGTCGACCGACGAGCTGACTAACGCTCGCGGCCGTCGTGCCGGTGCGCTCGGCGAGGTCGACCTGCCGCGCGGGGCCGTAGTCGGCGAGCGTGCGCAGCAGGTGGAACTGGGTGGCGGTCACCGGCGCGTTGGCGGTTGCGGCCTCGGCTGCGCGGGTGGTCCGTAGAACGACCGCGATCATCGCAGCCCAGGCTTGCATGGCCAGCTCGTCGTGGTCGCTCACTCGCTGCGGGCTCCGTGTCGGTCGTCGTTGGGCAGGACCGTGTCGATGAGGGCCAAGACGTCAATCTGGACCGTCGATTCCGTTGCCGGGCCAGTGTGCTCGAAGGGGCCGTCCCGGTCGGCGAAGTCGGTCGGTAGCAGATCGCGATCGAGCAGGAGGCGGACGACGTCCTGCGCGGTGTCCTCCGGAACGCGGGTGGACCACCAGAACAAGGGACGGATGAGGTTTGCGAACCCGGGCAGTTCCCGGCGGATGTCGGTGTCGACCGCACCGGGCCCATAGGACGTGGCACGCCGACCGGCGCGACGCAGTGCCCCCGCCCAGATGTCGTTTCCAAGCTGTGCCTGGCCGTGGGCGGACATCCCGGTTGCAAGGTCTTCGCGACGCCGAGGGGCGACAGCACCGCGAGGTGGCGTGGTCCCGGCGGCAGTCGCCGCGATGATGACCGTGCGTGCGTCGTCCGTGAGATCGAGCTGACGGTCGACCGCGACGCGGGACAGCCACGACACGGCGAGGTTCTTGTCGATCCCATCCGCCGTGGGGCCGCCACGGGGGTCGAGGGTCCCCGCGGCGTGGACGACGCCGGCGAAGGGACCGTGCTGAGACGCTGTGCGGCCCATCTCAACGGCGTCGTCAAGGAGCGTCACGTCGCCCAGCACGGTCTGCAGCCGTCCTGGGAGCTTGGCCGCCTGTGTCGCGAGCTCGTCCGCCTTGGACCGTGAACGTCCGGTGGCGACCACGTCGACGCCGCGTTCGAGCAGTGCCACGGTCGTCGCGCGGCCGATGCCCGATGTAGCACCGTGGACGACCACCGGCGCGTCCGGCGGGAAGTCTCGGGCTGTCCAGTCGTCTGTCCCCCACGTCCACGTCGGTCGCGTGCCGCGTTCCGCCGCGACCAGCGCGCCCACAGTCGTCGTGACGTGCAGCAGGCCTAGCACCAGCGGTGCGGCGATGCGATCGGTGTCCAGTCCGACGAACGGCGAGCCCAGCGAGAGCAGGCCGAGCAGCGTGGCGCCAGCCAGATGGACGGTCCGGCCGCGCGCAGGACCGAGCGCACGGGCGAGGACCGCCCGTGCGATCGAGGACGCGACGACGGCCGCGACGGTCACGAGCGCGACCTGCGCGGCGCCGACGGGCTCGCCCGTCGCAGCAGCGGGAGCGTCGGCCAGGACCGACGCAGCCGCGCCGGCGACGATGGCGTTGATGGTGGCGGTGGCGACCGCCGAGAGAGCGGTGGTTCGGATCAATGACACCAGAGGTCCCTTGTTCGTGTCCTAAGTTAGGACCCGAACAATATGAGTCTGCTCGGTCGCGGTCAACTACCGACCGGCATCGCTTCCGCCAGATCCCCGCGTCGACTCCGCCGTTGTGGGCGGCCGCGGCTGAACTGGTAGGCGAGCAGAACCACGGCTTCCGCATGGGTCCAGCCACCTCGAGGCGGCTGGACCATGCGGTGGTCAGCGGGCGCCGGTGGCTCCGGCGACGTAGGTGGCGACGATGTAGGTCGGGTTGCGGTCGAGCGCCCCGCGAGCGCGGTCGTAGCGACGGGTCTGACGCGGGTCGGCGTGACGTGCGTAGTCCTGTGGATCGCGAAGGCTGCACCCGGCATCCAGTGCCGCGGTGATAGCGGCGTGCCGGAGGGAGTGCGGCGAGATCCGCTTGGTGATCCCGGCACGCTTGGCTAGGCGTCGGACGATGCGGCCTGCTGCATGCCGGTCGAGTCGGCTGCCGTCGTGCCGGGCCAGCAGCGGCCCATCGGTCCGTTCCCCGACGGCGCTGTCGATCGCCCGTGCGGTCCGGGGGGCGAGGGGGATCAGCGCCGGTCGGTTTCCCTTGCCGACGATCCGAAGCGTGCGGTGGCCGTTGGCGAGTGCGAGGTCCTCCAGGTCAGCACCGCAGGCTTCGGAGACCCGCAGGGCGTTGAGTCCGAGCAGGCAGGCCAGCACGTGGTCGTTGCCGCCCGACAGGCCAGCTTGGACAAGGAAGGCGCCGAGTTCGTTGCGGTCCAACCCGAGGCGAGTCGACTCCGGTGAGACCCTCGGCCGACGCACATGCGCGGCGGGTGAGTTGTCGATCAGCTGTTCCTCGACGCAGTAGCGGTAGTAGCCGGTCAGAACGACGATCTTCAGTGCGATCGTCGCCGGCGCGAGCCCGCGCGCTTCGAGCTGCCGGGCGTACTGCTCGACGTGGGGCCGGCGGACATCGGCGAGGGGGTCGAGGGCGTGCCGGTCGCACCAGCGCAGCCACAGCTGGAGCTGAGTGGTGTACGTCCGCCGCGTCGACGGTGACGAGTAGCTGGCAATGAACGCGACTGCCGCCCAGGACGCGGTCTCCTGACGTTGGTCGCTGACGGGTTCGAGCTCGAGCGTGGCCATGGCCTCTCCTTGGTTGATGAGACGGCCAGCATCCACAACCGGGCCGAAGTCGGTCCGGTCGATCGAGGGCCTCGGTCCTACACTTCAGGCATGACCGAACAGCAGGCCGACCTCATCGCCGTAGACCCCGACATCGTCGGAGGTCAGGCACGTGTGCGCGGTACACGGATCCCAGTCAGCGTCGTGCTGGACTGCCTCGCCGCCGGGCTCACCGAAGCCGAGATCATCGAGCAGTACCCAACGCTGACCGTTGACGGCATCAGGGCCGCGGCCGCGTGGGGCGCCGCCCTCGCTCGTGAAGAGATCGTCCCGCTGCGCGCGTGAGGCTCAAGCTGGACGAGAACCTCCCGACCGGTTTCGCCGCCGACCTGGCCGGTCGTGGCCACGACGCGGACACTGTCGTTGACGAGGGCCTTGCAGGTCAGCCCGATCCCGTCGTCGTCGCAGCCGCCACTGACGACCAACGGATGGTCCTCACGCTTGACCGAGGTATCGGTGATCTCCGGCGCTACCCGCCCGGCAGCCACGCGGGCGTGGTCGTGCTACGACCGGCCAGCCAGGATCCAGCATCGGTCCTCGACCTCGTCGACCGACTCCTCGACACTCACGACCTTGACGACCTCGCTGGTTGCGTGGTCATCGTCGAGCCTCGCCGCGTCCGGATCAGACGCCCAGAACAACCGCGGTGAGCACTGTCGCGCGGTTGTTCGTGACCGGCACCCCACGCTGTAGCCACGGCTGACGCTCGTGTCGAGGGCGCCCGTGGCGCGCAGCGTCGTGAGCTCGGAGAGCTACGCAGCGCGGTCGGCGACACCACGGGGACACCCAGCCGGCACGGTTAGCCGGACTTGGCGAGCGCCTCTCGGACCCGAAGCTGGGTGGCCGTGTCCCGCTTTCCCGCGGCCTTCGTCTGCTGGTCTACAGCGTCGAGCAGATCGATGACATCGTCTCTGTTCAGCGGCAGACCGACCTCATGGTCCTTACGCACCAAGAGGTAGCTCCACACCAGGTCGTACGCAGCGGTGATGTCGGAGTCGGCAACCGTTGTTCGCAGCGCTTCCATGAAGGCATGTCCGGCCGTGTCCAGCCTGTCGCGGGGGTCGGCCCACCGAAGTAACTGATCCAGGACCAGCAATCGATCGTGTTGATCTCGATACGTCGTCTCGGCGACGAAGTAGGGGCCACGTCCCAGTAGCGCGTTCGTGGCGTTGCCGGACTCGAACCATCTGACGACTCGCGTATTCATGCCCGCCTTGGTCCGCCGTGAACTGAGGACCGATACCAGTATCCCGCCGTGCCTGCGGTCTGCATCGCCCGTCTCTCGCGCTCGTTATGGGCGGCTCCGACCGGACGGCCGTTGACCACAACCATGGTTGTCGCACCCCCGAGTTAGTTTCCAAAGAGTTGCCGCCACTGAGAATGGAGCGTTGATGACTGCAGCAGACCGTTCCAACAGACGAAGGGTCAGGGCGTATCTGGGCATGTCGCTAGATGGATGTATCGCGGGCCCCGAGGACGAACTCGACTGGCTGGGATCATCGCGGCCTCGCGCAACAGGCGTGCCCCGGACCGAGGACGACTTCACCACCTACGACGACTTCATCAGGGACGTGGGAGTCATCCTGATGGGGCGACGGACATTCGACACGGTGGCAGGATTCGATGAGTGGCCCTACGGGCAAATGCCCATCGTCGTCGCTACCTCCAGAGTTGTAGACGATGCACCTGGGACCGTGTCAACAGCGTCAGGCCCACCCCAGCAGTTGTTGGAACACGCGCTCGCCCGCGCCGATGACGGCGACGTCTATGTCGATGGCGGCCAACTGGTCTCGTACGTGCTTGAGGCAGGACTACTCGACGAGCTGACTACGACGATCGTCCCGACTGTTCGGGGGCCAGGTATCGGCCTGTTCCAAGCGTTGGGCCGGCCGGTCGATCTTGAGTTGACCCGGGTGGCGACAAATCAAGCTGGCCTGGTGCAGCTCACCTGGGAGCTCTCGGTGGAGACCGACTGAGCTCTGGGGCGACCGGAGTCGAAGAGTGTCCTTGATGTCGGTGACAGTACGGACAGCACCGACAGAACAGCGTTACGGCCGCTCAGTCATTCCCGCCCACCGTCCAACACCAACCTCCAGCGCCAGGCGGCGCCAACGCCGCCTGGCGGTGCACAGCTAGGGCACATGAGAGAGCCGGCAGTCTGATCACATCCCGGGGCATGCGGGCGGAGCATTATGAGCCACATCGGCCGGGTGGCCGTCCGCACACCACCACGGCTTTCGTGTTGTGCCGCACACCGCGAGACGGCTCTCCGCCGGTCTGGGACGGCGGATAGCGTCATGCTCGGCCGGAGGAGGCGCGACTTGAACGCAGAAGCGTATGAGGTCGAGTTCCACTGGAAAGAAGAAGTCGTTTACTGGGAAGGGCGACGTGGCTACGTCTTTCCAGCTGGCTGGGGCGTCTCCCCGCCAGTCACGTACGTCCCAAGCCGGCCACATCGTGCAAGACGATCCGGGCTACCGCGCCAATGACGGTGGTGAGCGCACGCGATAGCGGGTGGTTCTCAATACAGCACAGTGGAGGCCCGGTTGGTAGGTGCCGACCTCCTCACGACGCTTATCGCAGACCGTGAGCGTTATCGAGCGGTTGGCGCTCCACATTGACTGCGCGCACAACCACGGTGATGGCGTCGCTCAGCGGGTAGCGATACCGGGCGTTGTCGCCTGTTGATGATCACCGGCTCGACGACCCCGGGGAGGGCACCAGGGGCCCGATCCCCTCGGCGCCACGGCGGGAGCGCTGCTACCGTCACCTCTGTCCGTGCTCCGAGCCGTGTCTCGCCGCCGGCCGTCCCCCGGTCCCCGTTGCAGGAGCGTTCCTTGAGGGTCCACGGCTGAACCTCGCCGTTACTGATGCCTGATCGGCCTCAGTTGGACCGCGCGCCGTCGTGGCTGCGCACAAGGATCTGCGGTGATCTCCCTGCACCTGCAGGGCGTGTCCTACGCCCACACCCTGGCTGCCGTCATCTTCGACCGGGCGAGCCTCGAGCTCGCTGCTCCCGACCCCTCAGAGCCCCGACCCATGGTCGGTGTGGTCGGCGCGAACGGCGCCGGCAAGTCCACACTCCTGCGCCTGCTGGCCGGCGAGCTCGACCCAAAGGATGGCCATGTCGTGGTCCACGCGTCGGTGCCGCCACGGCTGGTGCTGCAGGACGTCGACGAGCTGACCGACGACG
>CAYXJD010000197.1:0-6168 GCA_964465225.1 uncultured Actinomycetota bacterium | reverse complement strand
GTGCTCGACGAGCCGACCGGTGACCTGGACGTGGAGGCGGAGCAAGCGGTCCGCACCGCTATCGCGAGGCTCGCCGGCAGCCGGACCGTGGTCATCTTGACCCACCGGGTCGGGCTGGCTGATACCAGCGATCGGGTCGTGGTCCTGGAGGCCGGGCGCATCGTCGAGCACGGCCAGCCCGACGAGCTGCGGCAGGGCGCCGGGCCCTACGCGCACCTGGTCCGGGCTGCCGGGCCGCTGTCCGCCGCCGAGGTCGCCGCGGAGCGCCCGACACCGGCGGTGGGGCGCGAGGGTGCCGAGTCCAGGGTCGTCGACACCGCTGCGGCCGGCGCGCCCGGGGACGGTCCGGCCGGTGCCGGTGCGGCCAGGGACGGTTCGGCCGGGGACGATCGACCCGGCAGCGACACGGCCCAGCACGTCCTGCCGCCATGGCTCGACGAGCGTCCGGGCGAGTCGCTGTGGCGGACCCAGCTGCGCCAGTTGACCGCCCTGCTCGCCCCCCACCGGCGCCCCCTGGCGTTGGCCGTGGGCGCCGGCGCCCTGACCCCGTTGGCGGGGGTCCTCCTGGTCGCGGTGTCCACCTACCTCATCTCGCGGACCGCGCTGCGGCCCAACCTGCTGGACCTGACCGCGGTGATCGTGGCGGTACGAGCGCTGTCGATCCTCAAGGGGCTGTCACGCTACGTGGAGCGCCTGGCGGGTCACGACGTGGCGCTGCGCGTGGTCGTCGACCTGCGCCACCACGCCTACCTCAGGCTGCTGCCGCAGGCCCCGGCGGGCCTGGCGAGGTGGCGCAGCGGGGACGTGCTGGCCCGCGTCGTCGCCGACGTCGAGCGCCTGCAACTGGCACTGGTGCGCGGCCTGCTCCCGATGCTCGGTGGGGTCCTCGCGAGCCTGGCGCTGGTCCTGGTCGCGACGGTGTTGCTGCCCGCTGCCGGACCGATCCTGCTCGTTGGTCTGGCGGTCGCCGGCCTGGTCGTCCCGGCGGTGGCACTGCGCCTGGCCCGCCGGCCCGAGCAGCGGCTGGCGCTGGCCCGTGGTGCGCTGACCGCGGAGCTGGTCGAGCTGCTGCAGGCTGCGCCGGAGCTGCGGCTGCTGAGCCAGCTCGGTCCGGCCGAGGACCGGGTCACCGACCTGGACGCCGAGGTGGTCGCGGCCGACCGTGCCGGCATCGCCCGCCTCGGTGGCAGCGATGCGCTCGTGCAGCTCCTGCTCGGCGTCACCGTGATCGCCCTGGTGCTGGTCGGGGTCCCGGCGGTGGTCGCCGGCACCCTCGACGGGGTGCTGCTGGCGTCCCTGTTGGTCCTCGCGTTGGCCGCCGCCGAGGCCGTCGGACCCCTGCCGATGGCCAGCCGTGCCCTGGTCACCGCCGGCACCGCCGCCACCCGGCTGCGTGAGGTGCTGGAGGTGCCACCGCCGGCGCCGGACCCCGTGCCTGCCGCCGGCCCACCGCGCGCCGCGCCGGCGGGGCCGTTGGTGCTGGACCAGGCGACCGCGACCTACCCCGGCGCGACGACCCCGGCGGTCCACGATCTCACGCTCACGCTCAGCCCGGGCCGTCGGGTCGCGGTCGTCGGCCGGTCCGGCGCGGGCAAGTCGACGCTCGCGGCGCTGACGGTCCGGTTCCTGGATCCCGACTCGGGCCGGGTGCTGCTGGCCGACACGCCGCTGTCCGAGCTGGCCGGCGATGCCGTCCGGAGCCGGGTGGCACTCAGCCCACAGGACGCGCACGTGCTGGCGGCGACGATCGTCGACGAGCTCCGCCTCGCCGCGCCGCAGGCCGAGGACGCCGAGCTGCGGGCCGCGCTCGCCGCCGCACGGTTGGAAGATCTCGTGGCGGCGCTGCCGCGGGGCTGGGACACCCCGATCGGGGAGAACGGGTCACGTCTGTCCGGTGGCCAGCGCCACCGGTTGGCGCTGGCGCGCACCCTGCTGGTCGGCGCGCCGCTGCTGGTGCTCGACGAGCCCACCGCCGACCTCGATGCGGTGGCCGGACGTGCGTTCCTCAGCGACGCGCTCAGCTCCGCTGGGGAGCGGGGCGTCCTGCTGCTCACCCACGATCTGCGGGCGCTGCCGATCGTCGACGAGGTCGTGGTCGTGGAGGACGGGCGGATCGTCGCCCGTGGGACCCACGAACAGTTGCTGGCCGGCGACCCCGCCTACACCGCGCGGATGGCCCTCGAGTTCACCGGGCGGTGAGGGCGGCAGCAGGTATCGAGGGATGCATCCGGCCTCCGGTTCAGCGCCCGGTCGACCAGTACTCGTTGAGGCGTGAGATAGCCTCCTGTCGTGTCATGCCGCTGATGTCACGTCGTGTCAGGCCCACCCGGGCGATCAGGAGGTTGACGACCTCCACCGGGATCGCGCCGGCGGCGTCTTCGCGGGCGTCGTCGGGTGTGCGGTCCGGGGGGATCGCGTCGCGGACGCACGCCCAGAACTCCTCAGCAGTGACGTCGAGTTGGTCACGGAGGATGTGGGCCCACATGCGCGGACCATATGTCGTCTTGTCCGGTGGCCTCGAGATCCGCGTACGCAACACCCTACGGTCAGGAAGCTCGACCTCGTAGGTCTCCTCGTAGGTCTCATGGTGCCTGGACGGGACCTCTCGCCACCCCTCGTTGATCACGAACCGCTCATGATCGGCACGCATCGGTTGCGGCCACGCTTGGCTCACGGCCGCTGTGGCGCAGACTCGTCGTGCGGACCACGCACCCAGGCCAACAGTTGCTCGTCGTCCGAGACGGACACGTGTTGGACCAGTGCCGCCGCATGCTGGTGGTTCGGGGCCTGGTGCAACCGTTCGTTCCACGCGTCTGCGTAGTCGCGAAGCGCGTCTGCGAAGTCGCGAAGCGCGTCCGCGAAGTCGCGCAGGGCATCGTCCAGAGTCACCCCATCCGCCGCTACTGGGTGCCCTGGTAGCAGCACCGTCCAGCCGTCGTCCTCCGCGATGACCTCGGGAGCGGGCACCGCGCGCGACAGCACGTCACGCAGCAGCGACGCAGGGAGAAGAGCGAAGTCCTGCTCGCCGCGGTGGAAGACGACTGGGCGTCGCTGCGCAGCCGCGTTCAACGACGCAGCCCACGGCTTGTGGCGCGCCGCGCGATGCCACGGGCTACGACGCGCCGACTCTCGGGTGCAGACCGTGCGTGATGTGAGCTACCGACCGGCAGGTGCTGGTGTCTCAAGGTGCTCCTGATGCCTACCGATGCCAGGGCGGTCGATTGACCACTGGAGGTGGTCATGCCTGCCCTGCTCTCCCGTTCCACGCTCAAGGAGCTCCACGTGCACACCCGTTCCCTGCCATCGACACGGACCCGCCAGGTGCTGGCGGCCATCGTCGCCTTCGCCCTGGTGTCGGTGTTCGTGATCCGCACCTCCGACGCCGCCTTCACCGCGACCGCCGTCAACACCGGCAACGAGTTCTCCACCGGGACCATCTCGTTGGACGCCGATTATGAGGTGCCGATGTTCGGCAACACCGAGGGGGACCCGGCCGCGCTCAACGACGCCACGGGACTCAAGCCCGGTGACGTGGTCGAAGCGTGCATCCTCATCACCTATGACGACACGCTGCAGGACACCGAGTTGACCGAGGTGGCGTTGTCCACCGACATCGCCGAAGAAGGTGGTCTCGCCGACGACCTCGATGTCGAGCTGGCCGTCACCGCTGACTGCGCCGAAGCTGTCGAAGACTATGCCGCTCCCGTGGCGCTGAACGCGCTTCCCACGGCGACCGGCTGGACGCCCGGCAGCGCCGGTGACAGCCAGGGCTTCCACTTCCGCGTCACGGTCGCCGACTCGGCGCCGGTGGGTGCCACCGCCAGCGGCATCGACTTCACCTGGTCCGTGTCGACCGCCAGCTGATCGGTCGACGCGCAGACGACGGGCGAGAGGATGGGAACATCCGCGACCGACACCCGGCGGTGGTCTGTGACCGCCGCCGGGTTCGGCGCGGACGTGTACCTGTTCGCCGTGCTCAGCCTCGCCTTCTGGGTCGTGCTGCCGACCCTGGTGCTCGGGTGGTCACCGATCCTGGTGTCCAGCGGGTCGATGGCTCCGGCCATCCAGGCCGGTGACCTCGTCCTCATCGACGAGGACGTCCCGACCGAGCCGATCGCCCCCGGCGCGATCATCACCTACCGGGAGCTCGGGCGCGATCCTGACCGGCTCGTCACCCACCGCATCCGTGAGGCCACGGACGCCGGCCTCTACACCACCCGCGGCGACGCCAACGTCGTCGACGATGCCCGACCCGTCCCGCACGACCAGATCGTCGGCCAGGCCCGCCTGCTGGTCCCGCTGCTCGGACTCCCGGTCCACTGGGCTCGGACCGACGCCCAGCCCGCCCTGCTGACGTTCGTCGGCCTCACCGCGCTGGCACTCGCCTGCTCAGCGGCCACGACGCGCCAGGACCGGACGGCCGCCCGCCGCCTCGATGCTGCGGAGCCGGAGCAGGTCTCGGCGGCGGCACCGCTCGCCACGGTCGCGACGATGGGCACGGCCGATCGCCCGAACCCGGTGGGCAGGGAGCAGGATCTGCTGTTCCCGGCAGATCCGGCACGTGCAGGTGAGCGACCCACCACCCCGGTGAGCGCCGATGCCGAGCCGCTGTTCGCCCCGGACCGCGATGAGCCGTCGCTGTGGGGGAGCGACCGATCCCTGGACCGGGTCGGCGCATCCTCCGGCGCCCGAGCATCCTGCGGTGCCCGCGCACGTGCTGCCGACCCGGTTGCGCTCGATGACCGTCCTCCTGCGAGGCCGCGTGCCCAGCGAGCGCGGGCGGCCAGACGCAAGGCGCTCCAACCGGTGCTGTTCCTGCTCGTGTCCGCCGGTCTGGTCACCAGCGGTGTCTCCCTCCCGGTGACCGAGGCGGCCCTCACCGCCGCGGTCCCGAACCCCGGGAACGTCTTCGCCACCGCTCCCGCCGGTCCGGAGCCAGAGTCCCTCACTCCGGAGCTCGTGCTGCCACCTGTGGACGATGAGCCGAGCTTCCTCGCTGGGCAGCAGCCCGAGACCGTCACCTTCGACCTCCCGGTCGAGGGCGAGAGCACGCTGCGAGGTGCTGCAGAAGCGGTGTTGAGGGTCCGGCCGAGCACACGGGGCAACCCGCCGCGCTCGGTCGGGGTCAGCCTGCGCGACGGCGCTGGTGGGACCCTGGCAGAGACCTTCCTCGAGCAGCAGGGCTGGGACGATGGTTGGACCGACCTCACGCTCATCCTCGAACCCGAGCTCGACGTGACCCTGCCGGGCGGTGACACCCTGACGGTCGAGGTCGAGGTCCGACGCCTGGAACTCGAGCTCGACGGTGGCTCGGTCATCCGGTTGCCCGTGATGACCGGCTGATCGGCACAGTGAGAAGGTGGTCGTTCGTACAGGGTCGACGTTGGGTACGGTGAAGGTGCGAGGGTCCGACGGGGAGGTCGACCGCCGCGGTCGGCTGGGCGACGCACCGGAACGCCGTGGCAGGATCCAGCATGAGGAGTAGCGAGCGACGTCGACAGCGCTGGCTCAAGCGTGCCGTCATCGCACTGCTCGTGGTACTCGTGCTGCCGGTCCCGTGGCTGCACGTCGTCTCGGAGGACCCACCGGGCACGGCTTGGCGCCTCAACGGCCGTCTGCAGGTCGATGGCGAGGTGATCGACCCGCCGGGGCGTTGGACGTGGCTGGCCGTTGGGCGACCCGCGCTGGTCGCCGAGGTCCTGCGGGACGCCGTCATCCCACCCGATCGGCCTCCGATCGACATGCGGACCGAGTCGGCGATCCTGAGCCCGGCGCTGGCGGAGCCGGCGGCCGCGGCGGTAGGGCTGCGGCACGCCGGCGTTGACATCCCCCTCGGCCTGCTGGTGGAGGCCTACGGGCCGTTGGTGGAGGGCCTGCCGGAGCGAGCCATCATCACCCAGTTCGAGGGCGTCGCGCTGACCGACCGCGACGCGTGGGACCGAGCCAGCTCCGATCCGGTCGTCCTGCCCGAGGCCGCACCCGGCGATGACGAGGTGGCGCTGGGCGGGCCGTCGCAGCTCACCTTCGAGACCGCGACCGGCGGCGCCTTCGTCGTCGAGCACGACGAGCGTGGCCTGCCGTACCGGGTCGTGCGCACCCTGGATACCGCCCCACCGACGCTGGATGCGCGGATCGCCTTCGCGGTGACCGAGCTCCTGCCGGTGGACT
>CAYXJD010000196.1:0-6201 GCA_964465225.1 uncultured Actinomycetota bacterium | reverse complement strand
CGCCGGTCAGGATGCCGATCCTCACGTGGTTCCCTCCATGGGTGCGTTGACCGGTGACGCTAGCGGGCATCCTGCGTGTCGGACAGCGTTGTCGGGGCTCGTAACCTCCCCGCTAGGGGCCGTCGGCGCCGTCGGCGTCGGCCGCGGCGCCGACACGGCTCACCTGGTGCGTGCCACCCGTCCGACCGAGAGGCTGCCCGACGTGCTTGCAGGTCTGGAGGCGACGCTGTGGACGGTCGGCTCCTACGGCCTCGCGTTCATCGTGCTCGCCGCCGTACTGGGTGGCGTCGCACAGTCCACGGTCGGGTTCGGCGGTGCCTTCGCGACGGTCCCCGCCCTGGCGCTGACCGCCCCCGAGCTCCTCCCCGGGGCGATGCTGGTCGCGATCCTGCCGCTGTCGGTCACGATGGCGATCCTGGGGCGGGCGGACCTCGACCGCGGGTCGGCCACCCGGCTCATGCTCGGCCGCCTCCCGGGGATCGCGATAGGCACCGTGATCGTGCTCGTGGTCGAGATCCGTTGGCTGACGGCGATCGTGGCGGCCGTGCTCCTCGGTGCGGTCGCGGCCTCGGCCGGTGGGTGGCGGCTGTCCGTCACCCCGCGGCGTGAGCTCGTCGCCGGGGTGGTGTCTGGCGTGACGGGCACCGCGGCGGCTCTGGGCGGGCCACCGTTGGCGCTGCTCTACCGCGAGCGCGACCCGGCCGTGGTGCGCCCGACCCTCGGGGCGGTGTGGGCGGTCGGCATCGTGATCGCTCTGCTCGCGCTGGCGGCCGTCGGCTCGTTCACCAGGACGCAGGCGCTCGCGGGCGTCCTGCTGTCGATCCTGTTGCTGGTGGGCCTGTTGCTCAGCCGGCCCTTGCTCCGGGTGCTCGCACCGGCGCACGTCCGGGCGTTCGTCCTGTGGTGGGCAGGGCTCGGAGGTGTGGCGGCGCTCGGTCGTGTGCTCGTCGGTTGACCACCGGCGGGCGGCACCGACGGTCGGCGACCGATGGGCACACGAGGACGCCCCGGTGTCCGTCTCAGGACCTCCGGGGCGTCGCGTCGTGTCCCACCGTTCCTCTCGGCTGGCGGAACATCGGCTCCTCCGACGGATGCTCCCGGCACCCTCGCGGGTCCCGATCCATCCGTTCGGCGACCACCCGGCGAGCCGGGTGGCGGGTCCGACCAGAGGTCCGACCCGGCCGTCGGTGACCGTCACACCATGTCCGAGCACGGTGCGCGTCGCCACCTCGATGAAGGACGTCCGTGCCCTCACGGGCGTCGGCCGTTCTGCATCGTTGCGAGCGCGGTGATCCGCGGAGGACCGCCGTCTTCAGCCACTGCGCCGAACGGGTCACCACCCGGAGGTGGCCACGTCGCTCGGGCCGCAGCCCCGACCGCCCTCGCGGACGGTCGTCTCGCTGGTGTCACCCGCTGCGTCGGGCGTCACCCCCACCTCGGCGGTACAGCGCCTGGGTGGGTCCCGGTCGGCCTCGCAGCCTTCCGGTCGGTGGCTCACCCCTCGCGGGGTTCGACCTCCGCATGGCCGTCACGTTCCGGCTTCCGCGTCGGCGGGCCTGGGCCCTCCACCTCACCTGGTCGCTCCTCGTACCGAGCTTCCGGGCGTCCGATCGGGGATCCGCAGTCCGTTCCCGACCGGCGAGGACGAACCTACGTCCAGATCTGCGGACGTGTCCAGCCCGGGAGCGCAAGTCACAGGATGTCCACCGGTCATCCCCAGGCTGTCCCCAGATCCTGCCCGGCTCCGCGCACGTCGGCCGGTGCAGAGCGCGCACGGCTACCTCGCGCGATGCCGGTGGCCGGGGCCGGCTCCGGGATCCAGGTCCGCGGCGCAGTAGCATCAGCACCTCCCGAGCCGTGGGGAGACGGGTGCCGAACCCCTTCGAGGATCTCAGCGTCGACGGTGGGGTGCTGGCCGCGGCAGCGAACCCCTTCCGGCCCGGCATGGGCCGTATCCCGCCGGACTTCGGTGGACGCGAAGAGGCGCTGTTGCGGGCGCGGATCGTGGTCGAGCAGTTGACCGCCACCGTGGCCCCGGAGTTCGTGCTGTACCGCGGCGTCCGTGGCGTCGGCAAGACCGCGCTGCTGGCCTACGTGCGGCAGCGGGCACGTGAACTGGGCCTGGCGACGATCCACGTGGAAGCGGACCGTGACGACGCCGAACTGGCCCGTGCTACCTCGGTGGTCTTCCGTGGGATCGAGGAACTCGTGGCCGGTGCGCCCGGGACCAGCCTGGGTGGTCTGGCGACGGTCCGTCCTGGCTCGCAGGGGCCGCAGCTGGCGGGCCGTGCCGACGCCCAGCGTTTCGAGGCCCTGATCGGTGACCTGGCGCAACTCGCCGGCCGGATCCGACGTGGGGTGCTGCTCACCATCGACGAGGTCCACGAGGCGGGCGATGTGTTGCTCGGTCCACTGCTGCGGGCTGCGCACGCGGCGGCCCAGGACGACCGGCCCGTGGGTGTGCTGTTGTCGGGGCTGCCGACCGCGGCAGAGAACCTGTTCGACGAGGGGCAGACCTACACCGAGCGGTTGGCGCGGGTCGACCTGGGGCTGTTGGATCGGGCCGGGACGGCGGAGGCCATCCGACGGCCCTTCGACCGGGTCGCCGGGACGACGGTCGATGCCGCCGTGGTCGATGCGGTGCACGACGCCTCCGGCGGGTACCCCTGGTTCGTCCAGCTGTGGGGTGAGGCCCTGTGGGACCTGGCGACCGACGCCGAGCGCATCGAGCTCCCGGTGGCGCGGGCAGCCGGGGCACGGGTGCGTGTGCGGGTGGACGACTTCTACGCCACACGGTGGCGTCGGGTGCCCTCGGGTCGGGCCCAGCTGCTGGTCCAGGCGCTCGCCGAGCAGGGTGGCGAGGCGGCGATGGGCGACCTGCTCGAGGTGGTCGACATCACCCACCAGGCGGCGTCGCCGGCCCGACGCTCGCTGCTCGACCTCGGGGTCTGCTGGGCGCCGCAGCGAGGCCGGCTGGCCTTCAGCGTCCCGGGCTTCGAGCGCTGGGTGCTGGCCACGCGACCGGTGGAGGCGTGAGCACCTGATGACAGCCTCCTTGAGGGACGGCAGCCTGGACCCGATGGCGGTCCGGCAGCCGGCCACCTCCCCGCCGTCGGGCATCGTCGCTGCGGCTGATGGCCTAGCCTCGTGGGTATGGATGCCGTCGCGATGCCCCGGTTCGAGCAGCTGGTCGGCCAGGCACTGGACGCCGTGCCCGACGAGCTGTGGGCGCGGTTCGACAACGTGGTGGTGCTCGTCGACGACGTCCACGAGGACGAACCCGAGCTGCTCGGGCAGTACGAGGGGATCCCGCTGACCGAGCGTGAGGACTACACCGGCGCCACCCCCGACGTGATCCGTATCTTCCGACGACCGTTGTGCGCCGCGGTCGATGACGAGTCCCACCTGGTCGACGAGGTGTACGTGACCGTCGTGCACGAGTTCGCGCACCACCTCGGGATCGACGACGATCGCCTCCACGAGCTCGGGTGGGCGTGAGCCACTGACCGAGCCTGGGGACCAGCGATGAGCGAGCACCTCCCACGACGCACGATCGCGCTGGTCGCGCACGATCGGCGCAAGGCGGATCTGCTGTCCTGGGCTCGGGACCACCGAGCCGCTCTGGCCAGCCATCGGCTCGTGGCGACCGGGACGACCGGGCAGCTGCTCGCTGACGAGCTCGGTCTCGAGCTCCTGCGGCTGGAGAGCGGTCCCCTCGGTGGGGACATGCAGCTCGGAGCGAAGCTGTCCCGGCAGGAGGTCGACCTGCTCGTGTTCCTGTGGGACCCGTTGTCGGCGCAGCCGCACGAGCCCGATGTCCGTGCGCTCCTGCGCATCGCGACGCTGTGGAACGTTCCCGTCGCCACGAACCTGGCCACGGCCGACCTCCTGGTCACCTCGCCGTTGTTGACCTCCGCGGCGTACGTGCGGCAGGTTCCCGATCACACCGCGCACCGCGAGCGGCTGCGACCCACCGAGTGAACCCGACGCGCCGTCGGCAGCGGCCACGGTGACGGTCCTACCGTCGACCCGAGCCGGCCAGCCGCCGGCCCCCACCCACCACGACCCGGAGGACCCCGGTGACCGAGACGAGCCAGCCCGCCACGGGCCGCCCGCAGTGCGTCGGCGTGCTGACCAGCGGCGGTGACGCCGCCGGCATGAACGCCGCGGTCCGCGCCGTGGTCCGCACGGCGCTCGAGATGGGCATCCAGCCGTACCTGATCCACGAGGGCTACGTCGGCATGATCGACGGGGGTGAGGCCATCGTCGCGGCCGAGTCGCGCCACGTCGGTGGCATCCTCCACCAGGGCGGCACGAACATCGGCACCGCCCGCAGCCAGGAGTTCAGGACCCGCGAGGGCCGGCGAACCGCCGCGCTCAACCTGGTGACCCGGGACATCGAGGCCCTGGTCGTGATCGGCGGCGACGGCTCCCTGACCGGGGCGAACCTGCTGTCCAGCGAGTGGTCGGAGCTGCTGGCCGAGCTCGTCGAGGCCGGGGAGCTGGAGCAGGAGCAGCTCGACGCTCACCCGCAGCTGCAGCTGGTCGGCATCGTGGGGTCGATCGACAACGACATGTTCGGTACCGACATGACCGTCGGCGCCGACACCGCCCTGCACCGCATCACCGAGGCGATCGACGCCCTGCACTCGACCGCCGCCTCCCACCAGCGCTCCTTCGTGATCGAGGTCATGGGACGCAACTGCGGCTACCTCGCCCTGATGGCGGGGCTGGCGACCGGTGCCCAGTGGGTCTTCATCCCCGAGCGTCCGCCGCAGACCGCCAGCTGGGAGGAGGCGCTCAGGCGCACGGTCGAGGACGGTCGGCGGATCGGCCGGCGCCAGAACATCGTGGTCGTCGCCGAGGGGGCCCGCGATCGGTACGGGGTCAACATCACCTCCGAGCGGGTCCGCGACGTCCTGGCGCAGGGTCTCGGAGAGGACACCCGGATCACGATCCTCGGCCACGTGCAGCGCGGCGGCTCGCCGAGCGCCTTCGATCGGATCCTCGCCAGCCGCTGTGGGTACCAGGCGGTGTGCGAGCTGGCGTCGGGCAATGCCGCGGACGGGGCGTTGCTGATCGGCATCCGCGAGAACCGCATCGTCACCTCGCCGCTGATGGAGGCGGTGGAGCGGACCCGGGCGGTCGCCGGACTGCTGAAGGAGAAGCGCTTCGAAGAGGCCATGGAGTTGCGGGGCTCGGGCTTCGTCGAGGCCTACGAGACCATGCGCACGCTCGTCCGCGCACGTCCCCGCCAGAGCGACGACGAGCAACCGGGCAGACGCATCGCGATCGTGCACGGTGGTGGCCTGGCCCCCGGGATGAACACGACCGTGCGTGCGGCGGTGCGCACCATCCTGGACCGGGGGCACACCGTACTCGGCATCCGGGGTGGTTTCCCGGGCCTGCGTGACGGCAAGGTCGATGAGCTCGGTTGGATGTCGGTCAGCGGTTGGGTGTCCGCCGGTGGCGCCGAGCTCGGGACCAAGCGTTACGTCCCTGCGGCAAAGGAGCTGGCACAGCTCGCGCAGAGCATCACCGATCACCGGATCGACGGCATCTTGATGTTCGGCAGCTTCGACGGCTACGTGGCGGCGCAGGCGCTGCAGCAGGCGGCGGGCGACCACCCCGAGTTCGCGCTCCCGATCGTGTGCCTGCCGGTCACGATCTCCAACGACGTGCCGGCCACGGAGCTGACGCTCGGTGCCGACACCGCGCTGAACGCGATCGTGGAGAACGTGGACAAGATCAAGCAGTCGGCGGTGGCCTCGACCCGCGCGTTCGTCGTCGAGGTGATGGGCAAGGAATCCGGCTACCTCGCACTCAGCGCGGGTCTGGCCACGGGTGCGGAGTTCGTGTACACGCCCGAGGAGGGCATCACCCTCGATCGGCTCAAGCACGACGTCGAGGCCCTCAACGAGCGGTTCCGCGCCGGGCAGCGGCTGGGCGTCATCATCCGCGGCGAGGGGGCGGATCAGGTGTACACGACCCCGTTCCTGTGGGCGCTGTTCGAGAAGGAGGGGGGCGGGCTGTTCGACGTCCGACAGTCGATCCTCGGCCACGTGCAGCAGGGGGGTGATCCGAGCCCCTTCGACCGGATCCAGGGCACGCGTCTGGCCGTGCGTTGCGTCGACCACCTGCTCCTCCAACTCGCGGAGGAGTCCCCCGAGAGCGCGATGTGCGGGCTGGTCGGTGGGAAGG
>CAYXJD010000195.1:0-6217 GCA_964465225.1 uncultured Actinomycetota bacterium | reverse complement strand
GAGCACCAGCAGGGTGTCACCCTCGGCGACCACGGACCCGACCTCGACGCTCACCTCGATGACCGTGCCCTGCATGGGCGCGACGAGGTCCTCTGAGGAGGCGACGGCCGCACCCCCGCCCGAGCCGCCGCGACGCTTGCGGGGTGCCACGGTGGGTGCCGGTGCGCCACCACCGGCCGGCAGGTCCCCGAACAGCCGCACGGCCACCCGGCGGCCGTCCACCTCGACCGTGACCTCGCGTCCGGCGTCGGGGTCGGCCCCATCGGTCGGACCGAAGCCCTGCAACTCCAGCGAGGACAGGTCCCACTCGCGCTCCACGGAGGAGGTGGCGTGGTCCCCGGCGGCGAACTGCGGGTGCGTCATCGCCAGCCGGTGGAAGGTCACCGTGGTCGGTACCCCCTCGATCACCAGCTCGTCGAGCGCCCGGGACATACGCGCCCTGGCCCCGTCACGGTCGGTGGCCCACACGATCAGCTTCCCGATCATGGAGTCGTAGTCGCGCGGCACCGTGTAGCCGGGGGCCGCGCCGGTGTCGAAGCGCACCCACGGGCCGAGCGGCGAGACGAACGCGCCGATGGTGCCGGGCGTGGGCACGAAGTTGGAGGCCGGCTCCTCGGCGTTGATGCGGACCTCGATCGCGTGTCCGCGCAGCTCGACGTCGTCCTGTCCCATCCCCATGCCGTCGCCGGCGGCGATCCGCAGCTGCGCCTGCGCGAGGTCGACCCCGGTGACGAGCTCCGTGACCGGGTGCTCGACCTGCAGACGGGTGTTCATCTCCAGGAAGTAGAAGGTCTCCCCGTCCTCGTCGAGCAGGAACTCGCAGGTCCCGGCGTTGGTGTAGCCCATCTCCTTGGCGACCCGCACGGCCGCCTCGCCCATCGCGCTGCGGACCGCCTCGGTGACACCGGGCGCCGGCGCCTCCTCGACCAGCTTCTGGTGCCGGCGCTGGAGGGAGCAGTCCCGTTCCCCGAGGTAGATCGTGTGGCCATCGAGGTCGGCCAGCACCTGGATCTCCACGTGGCGGGGCCGCTCGAGGTAGCGCTCCAGGTAGCACTCGCCACGGCCGAAGGCTGCCTCCGACTCGCGGCGCGCCGCGATCAGGGCATCACGCATCTCGTCGCGGCCCTGCACGACCTTCATGCCGCGGCCACCGCCCCCGAACATGGCCTTGACCGCGACGGGGTAGCCGTACTCGTCACCGAACGCGATCGCCACCTCGGGGTCGTCGGTGGGCTCGCGGGTGCCGGGGACGACCGGGACGCCGGCGGCGTCGGCGACGGCGCGGGCGGAGAGCTTGTCACCCATACGCGCGATGGCGTCGGCGGGGGGCCCGATGAAGACCAGACCCGCCTCGGTGACCGCTCGGGCGAAGTCGGCGTTCTCGGACAGGAACCCGTAGCCCGGGTGGATCGCATCGACACCAGCACGCCTGGCGACGTCGATGACCTTGTCGACCGCGAGGTAGGACTCGCTGGCCGCCGCCGGGCCGAGCAGGTACGCCTCATCCATGATGGCGACGTGCGGGGCATCACGGTCGATCTCGCTGTACACGCCGACGCTGCGCACACCCAGTTCGCGGCAGGCGCGGGCGACGCGGATCGCGATCTCCCCGCGGTTGGCGATCAACACGGCATCGAACATGGCTGAGCCTCAGGTCGTCGGTCATCGGTGGCCGAGCGGCTGAGCAGAGCCTAGTGAGGGGCGCCCATGGACACGTGCTCGGCGACGTCGGCGGGTCGACCCAGACGGCGAGTTGGTGGCGACGAAGACCTCGTGAATACGCTCACGATCCCCTGACGTCGCCCCGTGGGCACGTCCCATCAACCGGCCATGAACCGAGGAGCTCCCATGTCCACCTTCCCACCTGCCCGGCCGCGACGTCGCGGGTTGCTGCTCGCGGTCGTCGGCGTCATGGCGCTGACGCTGGCCGCCTGCGGCGGCGGCGAGGCCGACCCTTCTGCCGGCGGCGAGGCCGCCGACGACGTCCTGCGCGTGGTCGGACAGGACGACCTGAGCTGGGACGTCGAGGAGCTCGCGGCCCCGGCCGGCACGGTCGAGTTCGAGCTGACCTGTGGAGACGCCGTCAACCACAACCTCGTGATCGAGGAGGTCGACGCGGAGGTCGCGGCCTGCGAGCCGGGGGAGACCGTCACCGGCACGGTCGACCTGGAGCCCGGGACCTACACCTACATCTGCACCGTGCCCGGTCACGAGAGCTCGATGCGTGGTGAACTCGTCGTCGGCTGACGGGCGCTGTTGCGGCGCGACCGCGCGCGCAGCGACGCCAGGGGCCGGTCCGGCACGACGACGTGAGCGGGTCGGGTTACCGGGTGCCGAACGGCCCCCGCTACCCTTCCCGCCGTACCCGCGCTAGGGCCTTCGACCCCATCGCGGCACCCCGACCGTCCCGTGATCCGTCGGACCCGATCTGCAGGAGCCCATCGTGCGCCGCCTGATGCTTGGTACCGCCGCACTCGCTGCCGTTGCACTGCTCTCCGGGTGCTCGAGCGTGCCCGAAGGCGCCGCAGAGGCGCAGGCGCTCGAGTGCCCCCCCGGTACGCAGGGGTGCGACGAGGTGCTGCCCATCGGGCCGGGCGGGTCGATGGACGTGGAGATGGGCAACTTCTTCTTCAACGTCACCGACGGTGTGGCCATCACCGGCGACGTCGAGGTCACCGCCCTCAACGTCTCCGACGCCTACCACAACGTGGAGTTCCTCGGTGCTGCCGATGGCACCTACCTCGGCGGCTCCGACGGTGAGGCGATCCTCGGCGCCGATGGCGGCGAGACGGGCGAGGGCACGGCCGCCCTGTTCCCTGGCGAGTGGCTGATGATCTGCAACGTGCCGGGTCACCGGGCCGCCGGGATGGAGTTGGCGATCACCGTCTACGCCACCGAGGAGGAGGCGCAGGCCGCGATCGAGGCGGGCGAGACCGACGCGGACCGTGACCGCGAGATGCCCAACGCCTGACCTCGTCTGACCTCGCCTGACGTCGTCCGAGGTCGTCTGGCCTCGGCTGCCGCAGTCCGGACCTGGGCGCATGCCCAGTTGCGGGAGCCGTTCGCCGCTCGGTATGGCTTCGCCTGGGCGCAGCGCGTCCGGACCTGGGCGCATGCCCAGTTCCGGGAGCCGTTCGCCGCTCGGTATGGCTTCGCCTGGGCGCGGCGCGTCCGGACCTGGGCGCATGCCCAGTTGCGGGAGCCGTTCGCCGCTCGGTATGGCTTCGCCTGGGCGCAGCGCGTCCGGACCTGGGCGCATGCCCAGTTCCGGGGGCGACCTCGGGCGTCACGAGGGGTGGCGCAGCTCCAGTCGGCTCCGCACCCGCCGGCCGGCGGACGCCTCCAGCAGGCCGGCCTGCCGCCATGCGGGAGGCGTGGCCGTCTGGCTGGCCGCCGGGACGCCGGCGGTCGCGGACAGCAGTGCGACGGTGATCGCCGCCACCTCGGTGTCACTGATCCCCGGGGTCGTGATCCTGAGGCTGACCCGGGTGCGCTCCGCCGCATCGGGGACCTCTGCGCCGGCCGCTGGATCGGGCACGTGCGCTCCGGCTTCGTCGTCGCTCGTCGCGGCCGTCACAGCGGGATGTTCCCGTGCTTGCGCGCCGGCCCGGGCTCGCGCTTGGACGCGGTGAGGTCGAGCGCCCGCGCCAGCTCGCGGCGGGTCTCCGACGGCGCGATGACCTCGTCCACGTAGCCACGCTCCGCGGCTCGCCACGGGTTGGCCAGGTCGCGGGAGTAGCGCTCCTCGAACTCCTCGTGCAGCGCCGTGGGATCCTCCGCCTCGAGCAGTTCGCGACGGTGCAGGATCGACACCGCGCCCTTGGCGCCCATCACCGCGATCTCCGCGGTGGGCCAGGCGAGGTTCAGATCGGCACCGAGGTGCTTGGACCCCATGACCACGTAGGCCCCGCCGTAGGCCTTGCGCACGATGATGGTGAGCTTGGGGACGGTGGCCTCGGCGTAGGCGTAGAGCAGCTTCGCGCCGTGGCGGATGATGCCGCCGTACTCCTGGTCGGTGCCGGGCAGGAAGCCGGGGACGTCGACGAAGGTGACCACGGGCAGGTTGAAGGCGTCACAGAAACGCACGAACCGCGCGCCCTTCTCCGAGGAGTCGATGTCGAGCACGCCGGCGAGGTGGGCGGGCTGGTTGCCGACCACCCCGATGGCGCGCCCGTCGATGCGCGCGAGCCCCACGACCAGGTTCCGCCCGTAGTGCTCGTGGATCTCGAGGAACTCCCCGTCGTCGACGACCGCGGTCACGATGTCGCGGACGTCGTAGGGCACGTTGGCGCTGTCCGGCATGAAGGTGTCGAGCTCATCGACGAGCCGCTCGGGGTCGTCGGTGCACTCGGTTCGCGGCGGCAGCTCGAGGTTGTTGGGGGGCAGGAAGGACAGCACGTAGCCGATGTCGTCGAGGCAGTGCTCCTCGTCGTCGGCGGCGAAGTGGGCCACGCCCGAGGTGCCGGCGTGGCTCATCGCCCCGCCGAGCTCCTCCATCGACACCTCCTCGCCGGTCACGGTCTTGATCACGTCCGGTCCGGTGATGAACATGTGGGAGGTGTCACGGACCATGAACACCAGGTCGGTGATCGCGGGGGAGTACACCGCGCCACCGGCGCAGGGGCCCATGATCGCGGAGATCTGCGGGATGACCCCCGAGGCGGCGACGTTGCGCAGGAAGATGTCGCCGTAGCCACCGAGCGAGACGACGCCCTCCTGGATCCGCGCGCCGCCCGAGTCGTTCAGCCCGATGATCGGGACCCCCATCTTCATCGCGAGGTCCATGATCTTGACGACCTTGCCGGCGAACACCTCACCCAGTGACCCGCCGAAGGCCGTGAAGTCCTGGCTGAACACGCACACCCGACGCCCGTCGATCGTGCCGTGCCCGGTGACGACCCCATCGCCGAGGATCTTCTTCTCCTCGAGGCCGAAGCCGGTCGCCCGGTGGACCGCGAAGGCGTCGGTCTCGACGAAGGAGCCGTCGTCGAGCAGCAGCTCGACCCGCTCACGCGCCGTGAGCTTGCCCTTGTCGTGCTGCTTGGCGATGGCCGTCCCGCCGCCGCCGGCCGCTGCTTCGTCACGCCGGCGCTCGAGCTCGGCGAGCTTGTCCCGTGTCGACTCCGTCACCGCTGTTGCCTTCCATCGGCCTGGCGCCGGCCGTTCCCTCGGCTGGGGGCGGCGAGGTGGCGATCGGTTCCGCTGCCGCCGCCGGCGCTCGGTCGGGCATCCTAACGGGGTCCGTTCCCGTTCCTGGAGGCCGACGTGTCGCTCGGATCCCACCCGGCCGTGCGTGATGCGCTCGCGCACAGCCGCCACCTGGCCGCGCACCACCACTTCGCGACCGTCACCTCGACCAACGACGTCGCTCTCGCCGCGGCCCGGGAGGGCCAGCCGCTCGGCATCGTGGTGTCGGCGGACCGCCAGTCCGCCGGCCGGGGCCGACGGGGTCGGGGGTGGACCGACGACGTCGCGGGGCCCGAGGGCCCGGGCAACCTCGCCGTCTCCGTGGTCGTCCCCCTGCCCGGCCCGCACGCCGCGCTGACGCCGTTGGTCACCGGCCTGGCCGTCGCGGCCAGTTACCGCCAGGCCGGGGCGACGCCTGCGTTGAAGTGGCCCAACGACGTCCTGCTCGACGGCCGCAAGGCCGCGGGCATCCTCGTGGAGCGCCACACCGCGATCGCCTCGGAGGTCCTGGTCATCGGCTGCGGACTCGACCTGGACTGGCGCGGGGTCCCTCGCCAGGGCGAGACCGACGCCTGGACCTCGCTGGCCGAGTCGCTCGGTACCGGTGTCGACCGGGGCGCGGTGCTCGCGGCGTTGTTCGTCGCACTCGATGAGGAGCTGACCGCGCTGGCCGCGGCGTCCGACCCGCGGCCGATCCTCGAGCGTTACCGCGGTGCGTGCGACACGATCGGCCGGGAGGTCGACGTCGCACTGCCGGGCGGGACCCGGATGACGGGCCGGGCGGTGGACCTGGACACCGAGGGGCTGTTGGTGGTCGACACCGGCCGCGAACGGGTCAGCGTGCGTGCCGGCGACGTGTCGGTCGTACCACGTGGCTGAGACGCTCGCGCCGGTACCGTTCCACGTGCAGGCGGGGCCGATCCACCGTCCTGCGGGACGCACGGAGGGGACGACGTGGCAGGCGGCAGCGGAGCAGGCGCGGCGGGCGAACTGACCGAGGAGCAGGAGGCGTTCCGTCAGGTCGTGGCCG
>CAYXJD010000194.1:0-6302 GCA_964465225.1 uncultured Actinomycetota bacterium | reverse complement strand
CGATGGCTGCTGACGACAGCGAGCAGCAGGTCAACGTGGTGTGGTCGAACTGCAGGACGGCGCGGATCACCGCCACGCCGCCACTGGAGGTGCAGGTCGACGGCGATCCCGCGGGTGAGACCCCGTTCGAGCTCGAGCTGCTGCCCGGCGCCGTGACGGTCCTCGTGCCACCGGACCGGGACCAGTAGCAACCAGCAGCTGTCTCGAGCGGGTGAGCGTCGTGTGACGGGCGTGCCGCCCCACGGTCAGCGCGGCGAACCTCGACCGGTCAGGTGCTCCTGCGACCTGCCGACATGCCCTCGGCGACGCCGATGAGCACGACGGCAGCGATGACCGCCACGATGAACCCGAGCACGTTGAGTTCGAAGATGTCGCCCGTGCCGAGCAGGTTGGCGACGACCCCCCCGATGACGGAACCGACGACGCCGAGTAGCAGCGTCATCAGCACGCTGAGGTTCTGCCTGCCCGACTTGAAGAGCCGCGCGAGCGCCCCGATGATCAGGCCGGCGATCAGGAACCCGATGATGCCCATGTGTGTCCCTCCGAGGTGACGGGAGTTGTTCACGTGCCAGTCTCTCGCATGCGGATGCCCGTGTCGCGCGTTCGACCCCTGCCGATCGGTCGCCGGCGGCAGCCGTGAGCGCGCCTGCCCTCGGCGGTGAGACCTGCGCTGCGTGCCCTAGCTGCCTGGATCCCCGGCGATGCCACGCGCGCGGAGGAACACCGCGTCGAGCATCTCCTCGGTCAGCCGGCCGGTGAAGGTGTTCTGCTGGCTGACGTGGTAGCTGCCGACCAGGACGCGGCCGTCGGGCAGCTCCACCTCGGTGCCGTGCCCGAACCGCGGCTTGCGCCCGGACCAGCCCGTCTGTCGCAGGACCGCGTCCCATGCGAAGCCGCCCAGCGCCACCACGACCCGCCACCCCAGCAGCTCGAGTTCGGCGGCGAGGTAGGAAGCGCACCGGTCGCGTTCGTCGACGGACGGCTTGTTGTCCGGCGGGGCGCAGCGCACCGCCGCCGTCACGAATGCCCCGTCCAGGCGCAGGCCGTCGTCACGCGCGACGGACTCGGGCTGGTTGGCGAAGCCGGTGCGGTGCAACGACGCGAACAGCCAGTCACCTGAGCGGTCGCCGGTGAACATGCGGCCGGTGCGGTTGGCGCCGTGGGCGGCCGGCGCCAGACCGACGATCACGACCTCCGCCTCTGGATCACCGAAGCCGGGGACACCCCGCCCCCAGTAGGTCTGGTCAGCGAAGGCGGCGCGACGCTCCTCGGCGACCTGTTCCCGCCACGCGACCAGCCGGGGGCAGGCGCGGCACTCGACGACGGTCTGCGAGACCGCATCGAGGTCGCGGAACCGTCGCGTGATCGGGGTGGACATGGCCACAAGCCTATGGCGGTCGACGTCCCCAGGGCGCTGGAGCTGCGAACCTGTACAGAACAGGTCGGGCGGATCGGTCGGGCGGATCGGTCGGGCGGATCGGTCGAGGCAACCAGGAGCGGTGACGTGGCGACATGGCAGGTGTGGTTGACCGGGTTGGGCACGGTCTCGGTGATGATGGTGGTGACCTGGGTGATCAGCCTGGTCCGCAAAGACGCGAGCCTGGTGGACCGGGTCTGGGGGCTGGCCTTCGTGGTCGCCGCGTGGACCTACGCCCACTTCGCCGACCCCCCGACGGCCCGCACCTGGCTCACGCTCGCCCTGGTGACCATCTGGGGCCTGAGGCTGTCCGGCTACATCACCTGGCGTAACTGGGGCGACGAGGAGGACAAGCGCTACCAGGCGATGCGTGCGCGCAACCCCGACACCTTCGCCGTGCGCAGCCTCGTCACCGTGTTCCTCCTCCAGGCCGTGCTGGCGTGGTTCATCTCGCTGCCGCTGCTGGCCGCGACCCTCTACGGGGCGCCCGAGGGACTGATCTGGCTCGACGTGCTCGCCATCGCCGTGTGGTTGGTGGGTTTCGCCTTCGAGGCGGGCGGCGACTGGCAGCTGTCACGCTTCCTGGCCGACCCCAGCAACCGGGGCACGGTGATGGACCGCGGCTTCTGGCGCTACACCCGCCACCCCAACTACTTCGGTGACACGGTCGTGTGGTGGTCGTTCTTCCTGCTGGCGCTGTCCACCGGCGCCTGGTGGGCCGCCGCCGGTTCCATCGCCATGACGTTCTTCATCATCAACGTCTCCGGGGTGGCGCTCACCGAGAAGAACATGGCCACAGGCGGCAGCAAGCGCGAGGGCTACGACGAGTACCTCCGCCGCACCAACGCCTTCATCCCGGGTCCCCGCAAGCCCTGAACCCGCCCTGCGGTACCGTCTGGGACCGGCGAGGAGGTCGGTGTGGAGCCGGTGACGGAGCAGGAGCGGCCGTTCGTGCTGGATCGGGGGACCTGGGAGCTGTTGGTCGAGCACGCCTGGTCCGACTTCCCCTACGAGGTGTGCGGGCTGCTGGGGTCGCGGCCCGACGGCATGTTGCAGCACTACCCGATCGACAACGCCGACCGGTCGGTCACCACCTACACCATGGACGGCAAGCAGCTGCTCAAGGCCATGCGGGAGATCGAGGACGAGGGTTGGGAGCTCGCCATCTACCACTCCCACACCCACACCAAGGCCGAACCCTCGGCCACCGACATCCGGTTGGCCGCCTACCCGGAGGCCACCTACCTGATCGTGACCCTGCAGGACCGCGACCATCCCGACATCCGGGCCTTCCGGATCCGTGACGGCCAGGTGACCGAGCGGGCCGTGCTCCTGCTCGACGAACAGGTGGCGTGATGGCGTGGCCGCTGCTCGCCAGCCGGGCGCTGAGGTACTCCCCGATCGCGTTGGAGGCCGCCCGCCAGCTCGACCGCCAGCTGCGGCCCCACCTGCTCGCCTACGGCTCCGCCCGGGACGTCGATGGTTTCGTCGCCCGGTGGACCACCGCCGACGGCGTGCACTGGATCGTCTTCCCGGATCGCCAGGCCCGGCCGTTGCGGGCGTTCCCGCCGCTGACCAGCGCCGAACTCGAGGTGGTCGACGAGCAGCTCGATCGTGGCACGCTCAGACACCACCGCGACCTGCCCGAGGCCCGGGTCAAGCAGACCGGCTCACGGCTGGCGCAGACCCCCGCCAGGCTCGTCCAACGCCGCCGCCTCGGCGACTGAGCGCGCGCACCGCGGGCTACCCTCGCGCCCGACGTCGCGGCCGGTACCGGCCGCTGCTCCGGTCGACCCCACCACCTCGAGGTCTCAGCATGGCCACCGTCCGTATCCCGTCCGTCCTGCGCAAGCACACCGATGGCGCCGCCAAGCTGACGGCTGAGGGCGGCACCGTCGGCGAGGTGCTGCGTGCGGCCGCCGCCGCGCATCCCGGTCTCGAGGACCAGTTGTTCGACGACGGATCGGTCCGCGGTTACATCAACGTCTACGTCGACGACGAGGACATCCGCTACGTCTCAGGTCTCGACTCCCCCGTCACTCCCGACAGCGAGGTGGCACTGATGCCGGCGGTCGCCGGCGGCGCGCCGGCCTGAGACGTGCGCTTCGGTGACATCTCCCAGGCCGTCGGCCACACGCCGTTGGTCGCCGTGCCGCGGCTGTCTCCGCCGGGGTGCACGATCCACCTCAAGCTCGAGGGGCACAACCCCACCGGTTCGGTCAAGGACCGGGTCGCCAAGTACCTGATCGAGGAGGCCGAGCGCAGCGGCACGCTCCGTGCCGGTCAGCGCATCGTCGAGCCGACCTCGGGCAACACCGGGATCGGCCTGGCGGCGATCTGCCGGGTCAAGGGGCACCCGCTGACGTGTGTGCTGCCCGAGAACACCTCGCAGGAACGCAAGCAGCTGCTGACGCTGTTCGGCGCTGAGCTGGTGTTCTCGCCGGCCACCGAGGGTTCCAACGGCTCCGTCCGGGTCGCCCGGGAACTGGCCGATGCAGACCCCGATGCCTACATGCCCTTCCAGTACGGCAACGCCGCCAACGCGCTGGCCCACTACGAGACCACCGCTCCGGAGATCATCGCCGACCTGCCCGAGGTCGCGGCGTTCGTCGCCGGGCTCGGCACCGGCGGCAGCGTCACCGGGGTCGGGCGGCGGCTCAAGCGCTGGAACCCCGACGTGAAGGTCTACGCCGCGGAGCCGGAATACGGCGACCTGGTCTACGGCCTGCGCAACCTCGACGAGGGCTACGTCCCCGAGGTGCTGGACCTCGAGGTACTGGACAGCCGGATCAAGGTGAACTCCCGCAAGGCGCTCAAGGCCACCCGGGAGCTCGCCGAGGTGGAGGGCATCTTCGCGGGCGTGTCCACGGGCGCCTCCCTGGTCGTCGCGCAGCGCGTCGCCGCGCGGCTACCCGACGGCGCGGACATCGTGGCGATGTCGCCCGACGGGGGGTGGAAGTACCTGTCCACCGGGGCCTACGCGCCCGGTGACCTCGATGAGCTCGCCACCTCGATCTCCGGCACGTTGTGGGCCTGAGCGAGTAGCGTCACCACGGACCAGACAGCGGGTGGGGGAGCGCGAGGGGCGGATCGATGGGTGCGGTCGCAGCGCCGAGCGGGGCACCGGGCGGTCTCGGTGCCTACGTCCCGCGGGTCCAGGTGGAGTGGCTGCGGACCGCCGAGGAGCAGCGCTGGCAGCGTCTGGATGCCACCCTGGTGTTCGTCGACGTGTCGGGGTTCACCGCACTGTCGGAGCGGCTCGCCCAGGCCGGTCGTATCGGTGCGGAGGAGCTGACGGACACGATCGGCTCCTGTTTCGCCGCCCTGCTGGAGGTCGCCTACCGCGCCGGTGGGAGCCTGCTCAAGTTCGGTGGCGACGCGCTGCTGCTGCTGTTCTCCGGCGAGGAGCACACCGACCGGGGCTGTCGGGCGGCCTTCGGGATGCGGCAGGCGTTGCGGGATCTCGGCAAGCTCCAGACCTCGGCCGGGCCGGTCGCGCTCCAGATGTCGATCGGGGTACACAGCGGGCAGATCCACCTGTTCCTCGCGGGGGGCTCGCACCGGGAGCTCGTGGTGACCGGACCGGGCGCTACCGAGACCGTCACGATGGAGGGTGCCGCGGGCGCCGGACAGATCGTGGTCAGCCCCTCGACGCGGGCGCTGCTCGATCCGGCCGTCGTCGGGGAGGCGTGCGGGCCGGGTTCCCTCCTGGCCGCGGCACCCCCGGGAGCGGACCCCGGCCCCCCGACGGTCGACAAGGAGAGTGACCCGGGCGCGCTCGAGCGCGCGCTCCCACTCGCCCTGCGCCACCACCTGACCAGCACCGGACGTGATGCCGAGCATCGCCGGGTCACCGTCGCCTTCCTGAAGTTCCGCGGGATCGACGCGCTGCTGACCGACGAGGGTGAGGCGACGGCTGCGGTGGCGCTCGACGCCATGGTGTCCGGGGTGCAGTCCGCGGTGGACACCCACGGGGTGACCTTCCTCGGCACCGACATCGATGCGGGCGGCGGCAAGGTGATCCTCGTCACCGGGGCGCCGTCCTCGGGTGGCAACGACGAGGAGCGCATGCTGCTGGCGCTGCATGACATCGTCGAGCAGCCGTCGCGTCTCGGGCTCCAGATCGGGGTGCACACCGGCCACGTCTTCGCCGGTGACATCGGTCCGTCCTACCGGCGGGCGTACACGGTCATGGGTGACGCGGTGAACCTCGCAGCAAGGGTGATGGGGCGATCTCTGCCCCGCACCGTCCTGGCCACCGATGAGGTGCTGGACAGCTCACGGACCGCCTTCCAGAGCGACCGGCTGGATCCGTTCGCGGTCAAGGGCAAGAGTGAGCCGGTCGCCGCCTCCACCGTCGGGCCGGTCGTTGGCGCACGGGTGGGCATCCAGAGCGCAGAGAGATCTGAGCTGCCCTTCGTCGGGCGTGTGCAGGAGCTAGCCACCTTCGAGGAGATCCTCGCCACGACGGCAGAGGGCTCTGGGCACCTCCTCGAACTGATCGGTGACGCCGGGATCGGCAAGTCCCGTCTGCTGGCGCAGTTCCGGGATCGCACCACCGACCGGCCCGTCCATCAGCTGGTCTGCGAACTGCACCGTGCGTCCACCCCGTACGCCACGATCCGCAAGCTCCTACGCGAGGTGTTCGGGACCGCACCGGATGCCACCCAGCAGCAGGCCGCCGACGACCTGCTCGCACTGGTGCGCACACGGCTACCGCATCGCCTCGAGCTCGCCCCGCTGCTGGCGATCGCCTACGGCACACAGCTACCGGATACCCCGGCGACCGCGACGCTGGACGAGCAGTTCCTCCGACCGCGGCTCCACGAGCTCGTCCGAGAACTGCTGGCAACATACTGGGTCGGCCCCTTGCTCCTCCTGGTCG
>CAYXJD010000193.1:0-6331 GCA_964465225.1 uncultured Actinomycetota bacterium | reverse complement strand
GAACTGCCGCGTGGCCACCGAGAGTCGGGCGATCGGCTCATCGAGGTCGACGGACACGCCGATCTCGTCCAGCGCCTGGGTCGCGATCCGCCTCTGCTCCCGGGCGTCGATGACCCCGGCGCGGGTGGGGGTGGATCCCAGCAGGATGTTCTCCGCAACGGTCATCTCGGGGACGAGGCTGAGCTCCTGGTGGACCAGGGAGATGCCGGCGTCGATCGCTGCTCGGGTGTCGCCCGGATCGAGCCGCACACCACCGACGAACACCGCACCCTCGTTCGGGGCGAGCACACCGGCCAGCACCCGCATCAACGTGGACTTGCCGGCACCGTTCTCGCCGACCAGGCCGTGGATCTCACCCGGCGACACCGCGATGCTGACGTTGTCGACGGCGACCGCCCCGCCGAAGCGTTTGACGATGTTGCGACCCTCGATGATCGGGGCGCTGTCCGCGACAGCGCTGTGCTCCTGGCCGGTTCCGTTGTGCGTTGGCTCGGTCATGTCGCTACGAACCCTCCGTCGACGTACAGCTCGGCCCCGGTCACGAACGACGACTCGTCGCTGGCCAGGTAGACCGCTGCCTGCGCGACGTCTTCGGCGGTGCCGGGACGGCCCATCGGCGTGTTGGCGACGAAGGCGTCGGTCGCCCACTGCGGCTGTTCGGCGACCATCGGCGTCGCGATGATCCCCGGATGGATCGAGTTGACACGGACACCGGAGGTCGCGTAGGTGATCGCGCCGTTCTTCGTCAGCACCCGCACACCACCTTTGGCCGCCTGGTACCCGGGCGCCACGTCATGGCCGACCACACCCGAGATCGACGACAGGTTGATCACGGATCCGCGGCCGGCTGTCACCATCGCGGGGATCACGAAGCGCATCGCCAGGAAGATCGAGGTCAGGTTGAGCTCGACGATGCGGCGGAAGAGGTCGGGATCCACCTCGTGGAGCGGGTCGAAGCTCATCACGGCCCCGGCGTTGTTGACGAGGACATCCAGCCGTGTCGCGGTGGATTCCAGCCCGATCTGCCGCCAGGCATCGTCGTCGGTCACATCGAGGTGGCGGTAGGCAGCCTGGTCACCGAGCTCGGCCACCAGGGCCTCCCCCTGGTCGTCACGGATGTCGGCGACCACGACGTGCGCGCCCTCCTCGACGAACCGGCGGACGATGGCCTCGCCGATGCCGCGAGCGCCACCCGTCACCATCGCGTGCGCGCCGTCGAGCCTGCCAGACATACCGCCCCCTCAGGTCGTGAGCGAGGCAGCGAAGAGCTGCATCGGGGCTTCCGCCGTCACCACGGCCGCGCTGCCCATCACGAGCGTCACCGCAGTACCGGCGTCCATCCGGGCGACGCTGTCGCCCATCGTCACCGTCCCCGAACCGTCGATGACGAAGGCACAGACCTCTCCAGCGGCGGCGTCGAGCGCATGGGTATCGCCCCGGTCGAGCTCGAGCAGTTGGGCCGAACCCCACCCGCCCGCCAGGTGTTCGCCCAGGTCGACAGCCGTGCCATCGCCGATGTTGATGATGTTGAAGCTGCTCATCGATCCCCTCCCGCGGCGACGGGGATCTTCCTGGGGAGCCGATCCGTGATGGCCGGGGGGTGCACCTCGATGACGAGGAAGTCGAGGTCGGTGGCACCCACGTTGGCGATGCCGTGCCGACCGTTGAGCGGCGTGATGATCAGGTCGCCCGGACCCACGGACCGCGACTCGTCACCCAGCCGCATCTCCGCCTGGCCGGAGATGATGTAGTAGATCTCCTCGGTGTGGGTGTGGACGTGCTCACCGATGACCGCCCCGGCCGGGACGCGGTTCCACTCGAACGACTCGATGTCGCTGTGCAGCATCCCACCGGTCGCCAGACGCTTCCACTGCACCACGTTCGAACCGCCGTGCGCCCCGACGATGTCCGACGGAACCTCACGACGCGAGACGATCATCGATCCACCCACGGCACCCTCCCAAGTCACCGTCCGCCCCGATCACGACACCGTGGCTACGGTTCGCAATCGATTGCGTTTGCGTGCACACTATGGGGCTAGTACGGCACTGTCAAGCAGCGGTGGGCGAAGGTCGGGACCTAGGGCGCCAGCCAGCGCACGGGGACCGCGGTACCGCACGATCGGGGGACGGAGTGGGTCCCACAGGGGGTCCACACGCCCACCGGCAACGATGCCCGCTATCGTTTGCACGGTCATGCGTCCGAGGGGCATCGTGCCGAAGATCACGCTCAAGGACGTGGCCGCCAGGGCCGGGGTGCACCCGTCCACGGCGTCACGTGCACTCGATCCTGGCAAGGGATCGCTGGTCCGGGACGAGACCGTCACTCGGGTACGGGCCGCTGCGCAGGACCTCGGCTACCAGGGTGATGCGGTCGCCAGCGGCCTCAGGCGCGGGCGGACGGACACCTTCGGCATCGTCGTCGCCGACCTCGGCAACCCGTTCATCGCGCCCGTGGTGCGCGGGATCGAGAACCACCTCGAGGGCCGCGGCCTCATGGCGTTGATCGCGGAGACACGCGATGATCCCGGCCGGATGCAGCGGGTCCTGAACAACCTCGCTGCCCGACGGGTCGACGCGGTGATCGTGACCGGAGCCCGAAGCGGGGACGCGCGTGTCCTGCGCAAAGCCCAGCAGCACCATCCGATCGTGTTGGCCGTCCGGAACCTGCCGGGGTCCGGCATCCCGGCGATCACGCACGATGACGAACGTGGGGGACGGCTCGCCGCCGAGCACCTCGTGGAGCAGGGCCACCGTCGGATCGCACAGCTGTGCGGCCCACGGGACGTCTCCTCGTTCCGCGAACGCGGGGTCGGCTTCCGGACGTACCTGCACGACCACGGACTCATCGCCCTGGAGGTCGATGACACGGCTGCGCGGCCCATCCTCGCGGAAGGCCGTCGGCTGATGGAACTGCTCCTCGACCGCTACGACGGGCTGCCCACCGCCATCTTCGCCCACAACGACCTCATGGCGTTCGGCGCGCTCGCCGCCCTGGCCGACCGGCAGATGTCCTGCCCCCGGGACGTCGCGGTCATCGGCTACAACGACACCCCCATGACGGCGCTCACGGCCCCGCCGATCACCACCGTACGTCTGCCGGGCTACGAGCTCGGCCGGATGGCTGCGGACACCGCGGTCTCGCTCATCGAGGACCCGGAGCACGGCGGGACCTCGCTGTCGCTGCCCCCGGTCCTCGTCCCGAGGGCGTCCACCCTGGGCTGGCGCGCCGACACCTGAGCTCGGGTCACCAGCCGTGCGGGCTAGGGGTTGACCTCGGACCCGCGCAGGTAGACCGCGACGTCCGCCATGTCCTTGTCACCGAGCCCTGCCTCGATGGCTCGGGACAGCAGGGACAGGTTGGCCTGGGCCTGCTCGACCTCCAGGCCGACGCTCGCCGCCAGATCCGTGATGAGGCCGAGGTCCTTGCGGGCCAGATGCATCGCGAACGCCGTCGGAGTGTGCTCCGGATCGAGGAAGGCGTCGTGCCGGTACCGCACCATCGGGGCGGCGATCGCGCTGTTCTCGAACACCTCGTAGACCACGCGGCGTTCCAGCCCCGCACGCTCGGCCAACACCAGCGACTCGGACAGGGCGTTGCCCAGGGCATAGACGATGTTGTTGACCGCGAGCTTCATGACCGATCCAGCCCCGGTGTCGCCGAGGTGGAACACGTGGTCGCCCATGCCGGACAGCACCGGCTCGATCTTGGGGAAGACCCCGGCGGGCGCACCGACCAGGATGGTCAGCCCGCCGGCTTCGGCGGCAGCCGTGCTGCCCGACACGGGGGCGTCGACGAGCACACCTCCAGCAGCCGCGACCCGTGGGGCCAGTCGGGCGATGCCCGCCGGCCCGGTGGTGCCCATATCGGCGACGACCGCGCCCTCGCGGAGCCCGGAGAGGACCCCATCCCCACCCTCACACACCTCGAGGAGGGCAGCTTCGTCCGCGAGCATCGTGATGACGACGTCCGCCTGTCGGGCGGCCTCGTGGGGGGTCGGGGCGGCCACCGCCCCGAGCTCGCCGGCCAGCGCAGCAGCCTTGGCAGCGGTCCGGTTGTAGAGGAGCAACTGGTGGCCGGCAGCGGAGAGGTTCGCGGCCATCGGCGCGCCCATCCGACCGAGGCCGAGGAAGGCGACGGTGGCCATCAGGCCTGCCAGTCGACCGCGATGTACTTGGCCTCGAGGAACTCGAGCAGGCCCTCGTGGCCCCCCTCACGCCCGAGCCCGCTCTGCTTGACGCCGCCGAACGGTGCCGCCGGGTCGGAGATGAAGCCACGGTTGACCCCGACCATCCCCGCATCGACCCGCTCCGATACCCGCAGGGCACGCGCGAGGTCACTGGTGTAGACGTAGGCGGCCAGGCCGTACGGCGTGTCGTTGGCGATCGCCACGGCCTCGTCCTCGGTCCCGAAGCTCACCACGGGGGCGACCGGACCGAAGATCTCCTGGGACAGGATGGGATCGTCGGCCTCCACGGAGCTCAACACGGTCGGCTCGAAGAAGTGCCCCGAGCCGTCCCGGCGCCCGCCACCCACCAGCAACGTGGATCCCGCTGCGATCGACGACGCCACGAGTTCGCCCATGTCCTCGCAAGCGCCGGCGTTGATCATCGGGCCGACGTCGTTGTCCGGATCGACGCCCGGTCCGACCTTCAGAGCGGACATCTGCGTCGCGAGTCGGTGCGCGAACTCCTCGGCGACCGGTGCCTCGACCAGGAACCGGTTGGCGGCGATGCACGACTCACCGGCGTTGCGCATCTTCGCGACCATCGCCCCCTCGACGGCCTGCTCGAGATCGGCGTCCGCGAACACGATGAAGGGGGCGTTGCCACCGAGCTCCATCGAACAGTTGATGATGCCCTCGGCTGCCTGCTGCAGCAGGATGCGGCCGACCTCGGTGGACCCGGTGAACGAGAGCTTGCGGGTCGCCGGGTGCTCCAGCATGGCGCTGACGATGGGGCCGGAACGACGGGACGTGACGACGTTGACCACCCCAGCAGGCGCTCCGGCCTGCTCCATCAGGTGCGCGATCGCCAAGGCCGTCAGTGGCGTGTCGGAGGCGGGCTTCAACACCACGGTGCAGCCCGCCGCCAGCGCGGGACCGATCTTGCGGGTCGCCATCGCCGCAGGGAAGTTCCAGGGGGTGACCAGGACCGCGACGCCCACCGGCTGCAGCACCGTCAGGATGCGCTTGTCGCCACCGGGCGCCGTCTGCACCTGTCCCGTCCCGCGGACGGCTTCCTCCGCGAACCAGCGGTAGAACTCGGCGGCGTAGGTGACCTCACCCTCCGCGTCCCGGCGACTCTTGCCGCCCTCGAGCACGATCAGCTGGGCGAGCTCGTCGCGGTGCTCGATCATCAGCTCGTAGGTCCGCCGGAGGACCTCACCGCGTTCGCGAGGCGGCGTGGTCGCCCAGTCGGCGGCGGCGGCAGCGGCCGCGGCCACGGCGGCGCGGCCGTCCTCGGGGGTGCCACTGGCGACATCGGCGATCGTGGCACCCGTCGCCGGATCCTCCACCTCGATGCGTGCACCATCGGACGCATCACGCCACTGGCCACCGATGTACAGCCCGGTGGGCAGATCCGCGAGCGGCAGGGCATGTGGGCTCACTGGACCACCTTCTGGACGGCCTCCACGATGCGGCTGACGGAAGGCAGGAACTCGTCCTCGAGCGTGTCGACGCTCGGGAGCGGGATGTGCGGGGTCGTGACCCTGGTCAACGGGCCGTCGAGGTGCCAGAAGCACTCCTCACCCACGATCGAGACGATCTCCGCGCCCCAACCGCACAGCCGCGGGTTCTCCTCGACGGTCACCATCCTGCTCGTCCGCTGCACCGACGCTACGACCGTAGCGGTATCCAGCGGCACCAGGGAGCGCAGGTCGATGACCTCGGCGGAGATGCCCACACCGTCGAGCTCCTCCGCGGCCGCCACGGCACGGGGCACCATCGAGGCGAGCGCCACGATCGTGACGTCACTGCCGGGGCGAAGGGTCGAGGCCACGCCGAGCTCATCGACGATCTCACCGTCGGGGACCTCACCCTTGGTCGGGTAGAGCGACTTCTGCTCGAAGAACACCACGGGATCGGGGTCGCGGATCGCCGCGGCGAGCAGGCCGATCACATCCCGAGGGTTGGAGGGAGCGACGACCTTCAGCCCCGGGATGGCCATGGCCCAGTTCTCGACGGCCTGGGAGTGCTGGGCGCCGAACCGCAGCCCGCCGCCGTTGGCCGTGCGGATGACCAGCGGCATGCTGACCTGACCGTCGGTCATGTAGCGGGCCTTGGGGATCTCGACGGCGACCAGATCCCAACAGGTGGCCAGGAAGTCCG
>CAYXJD010000192.1:0-6346 GCA_964465225.1 uncultured Actinomycetota bacterium | reverse complement strand
TCCTGACCTACCGCGAACTCGCGCCACACCTGATCGCGCATCTGCAGCGGACCGGCTTCACCCACGTCGAGTTCCTGCCGCTCATGGAACATCCCTTCTACGGCTCCTGGGGCTACCAGACGAGCGGGTACTTCGCCCCGACCTCGAGGTACGGGACCCCCGAGGACCTGATGTGGCTGATCGACCAGCTCCACCAGGCGGGCATCGGCGTCATCCTGGACTGGGTGCCGTCCCACTTCCCGGACGACTGGTGGGCGCTCGCAGAGTTCGACGGGACGCACCTCTACGACCATCGGGACCCACGCCGGGGTATCCACCCGGACTGGAACTCGGCGATGTTCAACTATGGACGCGGGGAGGTGCGCTCGTTCCTGCTCTCCTCGGCGATGTCCTGGCTCGAACGCTTCCACGCCGACGGGCTGCGTGTGGATGCCGTGTCGTCGATGCTCTACCTCGACTACTCGCGGGGACCGGGCGAGTGGATCCCGAACGAGTACGGCGGCAACGAGCACCTGGAGGCGATCAGCTTCCTGCGCCGCTGCAACGACGAGGTGGCTCGCCAGTACCCGGGGGCGATCACCTTCGCGGAGGAGTCGACCTCCTGGGACGGGGTGACCCGCGCCACCCAGCAGGGTGGGCTCGGCTTCGACCACAAGTGGGACCTGGGCTGGATGCACGACACGCTCGACCACTTCGGTACCGACCCCTTGTTCCGGGGCGGGAAGCTGGAGCAACTCACCTTCCGCTCCGTCTACGCCGCGCGCGAGTCGTTCTGCCTGCCGTTGTCCCACGACGAGGTGTCCCACGGCAAGGGCTCGATGCTGGAGAAACTGCCTGGCGACCCGTGGCAGCAGCGGGCCAACCTGCGGTTGCTGCTCGGCGCCCAGTTCACCTCGGCGGGCAAGAAGCTCGTGTTCATGGGCACGGAGTTCGGGGTCGAGAAGGGGTGGGACGTCGAGTCACAGCTGGACTGGCAGCTGCTCGACGATCCCGACCATGCCGCGCTGCTCGACTTCACCGCGGCGCTGAACGCGGCGTACCGGGCGCTTCCGTCCCTGCACCTCGGCGACGCGCGGGAGGATGGCTTCGAGTGGATCGACGCCTCCGACCGTGGGCAGTCCGTGGTGTCCTTCCTACGCCGGTCCCCTGACCATGACGACGTGGTGGTGGTCTGGAACCTGACCCCGGTGACCCGCTGGCCCTACCGCATCGGCGTCCCGGCCGGGGGCCCGTGGCGTGAGGTCCTGAACTCCGACGAGGAGCGCTTCGCAGGCACCGGGGCGGTCAACGGGCGGGTCGTCGCCGACGACGTCGAGGTGGCCGGTCGCCCGGCCTCACTGGAGCTCACACTGCCGCCGCTCGGGCTGCTGCTCTTCGTGCCGGACCGCAACTGACCGGGGCGGACACCGCGGGGGATCGCAACGCGACGACCACAACCTGGTCGCATCGTTGCAACCTCACGCGACCGGTGCTGCAGCGTCCGGCCACCGGACACGGGGCGACGAGCGAGTTGGCTGCGACTAGTCCTGGTCCGCCCACAACGTCTCGAGGCGCTCAGTGACCTCGACCAGGAGTCCCGGGTCCGTGGCGATGGCGGCACTGGCGTCCAGGACCGCAGGCACGGTCGCGCCGCGTCGCCGCAACACGGCGACCAGGGCCGCCGCGAACTCCGCCTCGTCGGCTCCCGGCACGCCGACGCCGGCCGGGACCAGGATCTCCAGCACGCCGGTGGCACCGTCGGTCACCGCGACGCGGCCCGGCTCGGTCGCGTGGGCGGCGATGTCGTCGACCGTCACGTCGCCATCAGCCATACGGTGCCCTCCTGGTGCTGCGGTCCGAGCGTGGGCGGCGACGCCGCCGGCACGCAGGTGCTGGTGCCTGGCCGGTCCTGGCCGGTCCTGGCCGGTCCTGGCCGGTCCTGGCCGGTCAGGATGGTGTCCATGGGGATGGGTGTCCATCCGGATGGCCTCGGTCAGGCCAATCTGACCCTGAGCTCCTCGAAACCGGCTGGATCACGACCCAGCGCGGGGCCGAGGTCAAGGGGGTCTTCGCCCGCGAGCGCCTCGCCACGTTCCGAGAGGATCGCCACGATCTCCGTCGCGATCTGCAGCGGCGGGATCCCCGTGAGGCCGAGACCGCGGCGGGTGTGCTGTGCGAGTCGCGCAACGCGCACCCGGCCAGCACCGAGCAGCAGGTCGAAGGTCTCCGGTCCGGTCTGGATCAGCGTCGGAGGTTGCATGGCGGACACGGTACCGGGGTAGGGCGCTGCCACGGCCGTGGGGGCCCCGCGCACACCGCCGGGATCCCTGCGTCCGGCCACCGCCGACACGGCCCGAGCCGCCTCGGACGACCGCTGCGCCGGGTCAGTAGCCGAGGCGGCCGAGTTGCTTGGGGTCGCGCTGCCACTCCTTGGCGACCCGGACGTGGGTCGACAGGAAGACCTTGGCGCCGAAGATGACCTCCAGCTCGCTCCGAGCTGCGGTCGCTGCCGCCTTCAGCCGCTGCCCGCCACGCCCGATCACGATGGCCTTCTGGGACTCCCGTTCGACGTGGACGACCGCGTCGATGTGCAGCAGGTCGGCCCGGTCGGGATCGGGTGCGACCTCGTCGACGGTGACCGCGATGGAGTGGGGCAGTTCGTCCTTGGCGGAGCCGATCAGCTTCTCACGCAGGATCTCCGCTGCCAGCTGCCGCTCGGGTTGATCCGACACCTGGCCGCTAGCGAGCAGCCGTGGGCCTTCCGGTAGGTGCGAACGCAGGACCTCGACGAGTCGTTGGACGTTGTCGCCGGTCTCGGCCGAGACCGGCACGATGTCGGCGAACCCACCGAGCGGGGCGCCGAGTTCCTCGAGCTGCACCAGGGACGGCAGCAGGCGCTCCTTGGGTGAGACCCGGTCGACCTTGTTGGCGACGGCGACCACCGGCGTCTCGGTCGCCGCCAGCTCCCGGGCGAGGTAGGCGTCACCCTGCCCGATCCCGGCGGCCACGTCGGTGACGAAGCACAGCAGATCGACACCGGCCCAGGTGTCGCGGACCAGGTCGTTGAGACGTCGCGACAGCAACGTGCGCGGCTTCGCGAGCCCCGGGGTGTCGAGGAACACCAGCTGTGCCGTGTCGCTGGTCAGCACGCCGCGGATCGCGTTACGGGTCGTGCCGGGGACCGGTGTGACGATCGCGACCTTCGTGCCCACCAGCCGGTTCAGCAGGGTCGACTTCCCCGTGTTCGGTCGACCGACGAGGGCGATCAGGCCACTGCGGTGGCCTTCCGGCACCGGCTCGCGCAGGCCGGCCAGCACCTGCTCCACGTCGAGCTCACGCTCCGACATCCGGGACCTCCCCACGTGCCTCGAGCCGCTCGGGCGTGAACGCTCGAGGTAGCAGTTCCGTGATCGGGGCCGTCAGCACCGCCCCGAAGGCACCGGCGGCGTGAACCACTGCCGTGGGCCCGAACTCGGCGATCGTCTGTCGGCACGCACCGCAGGGCGTACACGGATCCGGGCCGTCACCGGCGACGACCACCGTCACGACCTCCTCCAGCCCACCTGCCGCACACATCGCGGCCAGCGCCGCCTGCTCGGCGCAGGTGGTCAGGCGGTAGGAGACGTTCTCGACGTTGACCCCCTCGAAGTGGCGACCGGAGGCGGTCACCACGACCGCGCCGACGTGGAACCCGGAGTAGGGCGCGTAGGCGTCCGCCCGCAGTGCTCTGGCGCGCGCCACGATCGCCTCTGGCAGCTCGGCGTCGTGCGTCAACTCGCTCACGGCAGCTCCAGGACGGGGACGCTCCAGCGTACTGGGCAGACCCGCGGCGCCGGCCGGCGGCACCGACGTGACCGGCCACCAGCTCCGGCCGCCGGTACGGACGTGACCGACGGCCGGCCCCGCACCGGCCGGCCGTCGGTCCTCTCCCCCGCTCCCGCCCGCCGCCAGGGCGGGCAAGACTCACTGCAGGAAGGTGCTCGCGTAGCGTGTCAGGGTGTCGAGGTAGTTCGCCCGTTCGAACTGTGCTGGCTCGCGCACGGTGCGCTGTGAGACCGCACCGGTCATCTCCTCCACCGAGGCGTAACCGGTGTCGCGCATCCACGTCTCGAGCTCATCGAGCATCGTGGCCGCGTGATCCGGTCCGTGCCGCAGCAACGCCGAGGTGGACATCCCCACGTTCGCGCCGGCGAGCAGCACCTTGGCCAGATCCGTGCCCGTGTGGATACCCGTCGTCGCGGCGAGGGAGGCACCGATCCGGCCGTGCAGGATCGCGCACCACCGCAGAGGCAACCGCAGCTCCTCGGAGGTCGACAGCACCAGGTGCGGACCGACCGAGAGGCTCTCCAGGTTGATGTCGGGCTGGTAGAAGCGGTTGAACAGCACCAGACCGGCAGCTCCGGCGTCAGCCAGCTGGCGGGCCAGGTTCCCGAAGGCCGAGTAGTAGGGACCGAGCTTGACCGACACCGGGATCGACGCCGCGCCGACCACCGCTTCGACCAACGCGAGGGTCTCCAGTTCGATCTGCCGCCCGGAGACGTCCATGTCGGCCGCCACCCGGTACACGTTGAGTTCGATCGCGTCGGCACCGGCCTCGCTGAGCAGCCGTGCGTAGCGCGTCCAGCCTCCGGTGGTCACCCCGTTCAGGCTGGCGATCACCGGGACCGAGGTCAGCTTCTTGGCTTCACGGACCAGGGCCAGGTAGCGAGAGACCCCGTTGTTGTAGTCGTCGAGGTTCGGCACGTACCCGGAGGTGGCTTCCGGGTTCGCTTCGCTGCGGTACTCCGACAAGGTCTCGATCTGCATGGACTCGTGCTCGAGCTGCTCCTCGAAGAGGCTCGGCAGGACCACCGCACCGACGCCGGCAGCGTCCAGCGCCCGAAGCGAGGGCAGATCGCCGGTGAAAGGCCCGGCCGAGGCCATGAGTGGACTGCGCAGCTCCAGACCGAGGTAGTCCGTGCTCAGGTCCACCTCGCCGGTGAACTCCGGACCACTCACCACGACCTGGCCTGGCCCGGGAGGCGCCTCCCCTTCGTTCCAGTCGGTGGTCATCGGGACTCCTCCTCGGACGTCTCGGCTGCCGAACCTTCGGGCCCGCTCGGATCCGGCGGATCGGTCGGTACCGCCGGCTGGGTCCGCTCCAGTCCGGCCAGCTGCTCGTAGTACCGCCAGCGCTCGTCGACGTCGCTCTGGGCGAGCTGCGCCAGCTGTTCGGCGCGGTCGGGCTCGGAGCGCGCGAGGCTCGCGTAGCGACCCTCGGTCGACAGGAAGTCGCTGACCGGCTGCTTGGGCGCCTTCGAGTCGAGGTGGAACGGGTGCTCGTGCTCACCCTCACCCGGGTGGTAGCGGAACAGCGGCCAGTACCCGGTCTTGACGGCCAGGTCCATCCGCTTCATCGAGTCCCGCATGTCCACACCGTGTGCGATGCAGGTCGAGTAGGCCAGCAGCAACGACGGACCGGGCCACGCCTCGGCTTCGCGCATGGCCTTGAGCGTCTGCATCTCGTTGGCGCCCAGGGCGATCTTGGCGACGTACACGTGGCCGTACTGCATCGCGAGGATCCCGAGATCCTTCTTCGGTGCGCCCTTGCCTGCCGTCGCGAACTTGGCCACCGCAGCGCGGGGTGTTGCCTTGGAGGCCTGCCCGCCGGTGTTGGAGTACACCTCGGTGTCGAGCACGAGGATGTTGACGTCCGCTCCCGAGGCCAGGACGTGGTCCAGCCCACCGAAGCCGATGTCGTAGGCCCACCCGTCACCACCGACGATCCAGACGTCGCGACGGACCAACGTGCCGGAGATGGCGGCGAGGTGGCGAGCGGCACCGGCGCGCTCGCCGTCGACCCCCTCCAGCCGGCGGTTGAGTTCGGCGACCCGATCGCGTTGGGCCTGCAGGGCGGCCTCGTCACCCTGCTCGGCCGTCAGCAGCGCGGTGACCAGGTCGTCACCCACCTCCGCAGCCAGCACCTGGAGCAGGTGACGGGCGAGCTCGCGGGTCTCGTCGATCGCGAGCCGGATGCCGAGACCGAACTCCGCGTTGTCCTCGAAGAGCGAGTTCGACCATGCCGGCCCGCGTCCGTCGGCGTTGGTGCCGTAGGGGGTCGTCGGCAGGTTGCCGCCGTAGATCGAGGAGCAGCCGGTCGCGTTGGCGATCACGGAGCGGTCGCCGAACAGCTGGCTCATCAGCTTGATGTAGGGCGTCTCCCCACAACCGGCACACGCCCCGGAGTACTCGAACAGCGGCTGCAGCGTCTGGGTGTGCTTGACCGTGTCGTGACGGATCTCGGTGCGGTCCGGGTAGGGGATCGCCTGGAAGGCCTTGAACCGTTCACGCTCCAGCTCGAGCACGGTACGGCCCTCGCCCTGCGGCT
>CAYXJD010000191.1:0-6393 GCA_964465225.1 uncultured Actinomycetota bacterium | reverse complement strand
GTCGACCGGGGACCGGCCGGTGTCGACCGGGGACCGGCCGGTGTCGACCAGCTTCAGGCGTCACCGAGCGCCGCACGTACGCCGGCCAGGGCCGCGTCGTCGAGCTGGGCGCTGGACAGGCTCACCCGGTCAGCCAGGCCCTGGTAGCGCTCTCGGACCACGGCCCCGACCTCGTCGGGTGCAGCGACGACGGCGAAGGTCTCGAGCACCTCGTCCGGGATCATCGCCGGCATCTCCTGCCAGCGTTGCTCGACCGAGGCGCGGTGCAGCCGATCGTGCAGCTCACCCCACCCGTGGAGCTCGAGGACCGCCTTGTACGCCGGGGTGGAGCCGTAGAAGGACAGCTGCCCGCGCACCGTGGTCTCGCTGGCGGCACGCTCCTGCTCGGTCCGGCCCGTCACGACGAACACCGGCAGCACGACCTCGAGCTCTGCCCGTTGCCGTCCGGCCGCCGTGGCACCCTGCTCGAGGTTGGGCAGGGTCACCTCTTCGAGGTAGCGGGCCGTGGTGAAGGCGTGTGCCAGGAGCCCGTCCGCCACCTCGCCGGTCACCCGCGTCATTAGCGGCCCGACCGCGGCGAGCCACACCGACGGATCCCCGAAGCCGTGGTCCTCGGGCGTGAAGAACGGGGTCATGAGGGTGTGCGAGGTGAACTCGCCGCGGAAGTCGAGCCGCGCACCGGTCCGCCACGACTCCCAGATAGCTCGTAGGGCGAGGACGTACTCGCGCATCCGGGCCGCTGGCTTCGACCACTCGGCCGAGAAGCGCTTGACGATGTGGGGCTTGATCTGCGAGCCGAGCCCGAGCACGAACCGACCACCGGTCAGCGCCTGGAGGTCGTGGGCCGCGTAGGCGACGTGCATCGGGCTGCGCGGGAAGGCCACGGCGATGGCCGTCCCCACCTGCATCTGGCCGGAGACCGTGCCGGCGATCGCCGCGGCGAGGAAGGGGTCGTGGACGGTCTCCGAGACGAACCAGCCGTCGTAACCCCGCTCGCGCGCGCTGCTGACGGCCTCGGCGGTCGCGGCCAACGGATGGCCGTAGGTCATCTCATCGAGCTTCACGGCATGCTCCTCACCCGGGTCATGCGGACCCGACCTGCTGGGGATCGACGTTGGCCAGCCGGACCTGCCCCCTGGCGATGGCGGCCTGGTCGCTGGCCCGCGACAGCACGACCTGCCACAGCTGCTGGGTCCGGCCCACGTGGATCGGCGTGGCGACGGCGTCGATCCGACCGTGGCGGTGGCTGCGCAGGAAGTCCGTGCTGTTGCTCACCCCGACGACGTACCGCCCGCTGCCAGCCACCTGCAGCGCCGCGGCCACCGACGCCAGCGATTCGACCACCGAGCACCACACGCCGCCGTGGACGATGCCGTAGGGCTGGTGGTGGCGCTCGTCCACCTCGAGGTGGGCGTGGGCGGCCTCGAGGCTGAGCCGGTCCCACACCAGCCCCAGGGCGGCGGTGTCGAACCCGTCGTGCTCGAAGACGAACAGGCCCTCGAGGTCCTCGGCCGGGACCGACTCCCCGGCCTGCAACCGGGCCAGCGCAGCCGCCATGGCGGCGTCGTGATCATCTGGCATCTGCGTCATCGTTCTCCCGCCCACAGGGGCCCACCGGCCTCGACGGCGTGGACCGTGACCGGAACGCTAGCGCGGCAGTCGTCCCGCCACGGCTGCCGGCACGAGCGGCCATCGGCGGAACGCAGCCCCTGCGGGTGCTCCGGCTCGACGGAGGTGGCGATCTTGTGGTCAGATGGCACGCGCAGCGCTGCCCCGCCGAGCCGCCCGAGCTGCAGGAGCCCGCGATGGTCGACCGCACACCCGACGTGAAGCCACACAGCCGCGACGTCACCGACGGCTACGAGCGCGCGCCCGCTCGTGCGATGCTGCGGGCCATCGGCATGGGAGACGACGACTGGTCCAGGCCGCAGGTCGGTGTCGCCTCGTCCTGGAACGAGGTCACCCCCTGCAACCTGCCGCTGGACCGGCTCGCGAAGCAGGCCAAGGAGGGTGTGCGCGAGGCCGGTGGTTTCCCGATCGAGTTCAACACGATCGCGGTGTCCGACGGCATCGCCATGGGACACGAGGGCATGCGTGCCTCGCTGGTGTCGCGTGAGGTCATCGCCGACTCGGTCGAGACGGTGATGCACGCCGAGCGGCTCGACGGGATGGTCACCTTCGCCGGCTGCGACAAGTCGCTGCCCGGCATGCTCATGGCGTCGGTCCGCCTGGACGTGGCCAGCACCTTCCTCTACGGCGGCTCGATCCTCCCCGGCCACTACGGCGGCAAGGACATCACGATCCAGGAGGTCTTCGAGGCCGTCGGGGCTCGGGGTCGCGGCGCGATCGACGACCAGGAGTTGCTCGCCATCGAACGGGCGGCCTGCCCGACCGAGGGGTCCTGCGGCGGGATGTTCACCGCCAACACCATGGCCTCGGCCATCGAGGCCATGGGCATGGCGTTGCCCGGCTCCTCGAGCGCACCGGCGATCGATGCGCGCCGTGACGGGTTCGCGCGCCGCTCCGGCGCCGCGGTCGTCCGCCTGTTGGAGCTGGGACTCACGGCCCGCGACATCGTGACCCGCGAGGCACTGGAGAACGCGATCGCGGTGGTCATGGCCGTCGGAGGCTCCACCAACGCCGTCCTGCACCTGATGGCCATCGCCCGCGAGGCCGAGGTGGAGCTCGACCTCGACGACTTCGACCGCATCGGCCGTCGCGTTCCCCACATCGCCGACACCAAGCCCGGCGGTCGGTTCGTGATGACCGATCTCGATCGCATCGGCGGGGTACCGGTGGTCCTCAAGGAGCTGCTGGACGCGGGGCTGCTGCACGGCGACGCGCTCACGGTCACCGGGCGCACGATGGCCGAGGAGCTCGCGGACATGGACGTCCCCGGCCCCGACGGCGAGGTGGTGCATCCCCTCAGTCAGCCCATCCACGACGCCGGCGGCCTGGCGATCCTGCGCGGCTCGCTGGCCCCGGATGGTGCGGTCGTGAAGATCGCCGGGCTCACCGCCGACCAGATGGCCTTCGAGGGTCCCGCACGCGTCTTCGACGGGGAACAGGGGGCGATGGAGGCCGTGCTCACCGGGCAGATCGTGGACGGGGACGTGATCGTCATCCGCTACGAAGGGCCCAAAGGCGGTCCCGGGATGCGCGAGATGCTCGCGGTCACCTCGGCCGTCAAGGGGGCGGGGCTCGGGAGCACGGTGGCCCTACTGACCGACGGACGGTTCTCCGGGGCGACCCACGGGTTCTCCATCGGTCACGTGGCACCCGAAGCCACCGACGGCGGCCCGATCGCCTTCGTGCGGGAGGGTGACCGGATCAGGATCGATGTCGCCAGTCGCACCATGGACCTCCTCGTGGACGACGCGGAGCTGGCAGCTCGACGTCAGGACTGGGAACCGCTGCCTCCCCGCTACACCCGCGGCGTGTTGGCCAAGTACGCACGCACCGTCGACTCGGCGAGCCGCGGCGCGACCACCTCGATCTGAGCGCACGGGTAGCCTCGGACCCGTCACGTCATCTACCGCGAGGTCACCCGTGCAGTTCGAGGAGCTGCGGTTCGTCTGCCAGGAAGCAGCGAGTGACCTGGTCCGCACCCGAGGCCGTCCACTTCCTCCGACGGTGGTGCTGCCGGGACCCGAACGGACCCAGTTGCTCACGCTGCCCGAACTGCCGGCAGAGGACGAGGACCGTCACGCGGTGCTCGCGCAGCTCGCTGCCGACCACATCACGGCGGGCGGCGTCCCCTGCTGGGGGTTCGTCGCCGAAGCGGAGATCGACGACCGGGACGCGGTCGTCGTCGTCTACGGGGCCCGCCGTCATGTCCCCCACCTGACCGGGTCGTGGTTCGCCTCCGAGGGTGGACTGGAGGCGTTCGCCGACGACGAGGAGCTCGACCCGACCGCACTGCCGTTCCTGCATCCGCTCCAGCACGCGGTGGACGCGCTGCCGGCCGCCGGTGACGTTTTCGCCGCCGCCGATCCGAAACGTGCCGGACCCTCAGAGGGACTGCCGATCGTCGACTGAGCGTGTCCGGGCCGGTGGTCCGGTGGTGGGAGCCGCGACGCCGCTCGGCTCAGCGCCGGGACGCCGAGAGCCGCGCCGCATCGACCTCGATGAACACCGCGGTGGCGCTGGCCACGACCTGGCCTCCTGCCTGCAGGCGTGCTGCGGTGCGCAGATGGCGGCCAGCACGCTCGACGACCCAACCACGCAGCTCGAGCGGGAGCCCCACCGGGGTCGGACGGTGGTAGCGCACGGTCAGCTCGCCGGTGAAGCCGGGGACGCGGTGCAGGGTCAGCAGGTAGCCGAGCACGTCGTCGAACAGCGCGGCCACGATCCCGCCGTGCGCCATGCCCGGTCCGCCCTCGAAGGCCGTGCCGAGGGTGACCCGGGCCAGGACGGCGTCGCCGTCACGCTCCACCGCCACCCCGATCCCGAGCGGGTTCCAGGGACCGGAGACGAAGCACTCGTCGAAGTGCACGACGGGAGCGTGGTCGGGCACGTCCCCCTCGAACATCCGCTCGGTGACCTCGCGCAGGTCTCGATGCCGCGCACCGGCGCGCTGCGCCTCCTCGGCCAGGGCGTCGAGTTCCTCGGCGACCCGGCGCAGGTGGTCGTCGTCGACCTCGTGCGCCAGCAAGGCGTGCCCGAGCCGACGGACCGCGCGGGCGGCGGCCTCCCGCGCGGGCGGCTCCACCGCAGCTGGCATGCCCTCGACCTGCTCGCCTGCCCCCTCGACCTCCCGCACCTGCCGTCCTCCCGCGTTCCGTCCCGTCGACCCCGGACGCTAGTCGGACCGGGTAGGTCGCGAGCACCTGCCACGCTGCCGGATGGCCCCGCCAGCCCCTTCCTCAGGCCGACGGTGGGAACCCGACCGCCTGGTGCGAGGGCAGCAGTTGACGCGCGTGGGCGCGCATGTCGAAGCCGGGATCGACCAACGCGGTCATCCCAAGGCCCGTCAGTGCACCGAGCATCACCTCCGCCCGGGCGAGAGCCTGGTCCTCGGTCAGGCCGGGCTCCTCACGCTGCCAAGCGTCTGCGAACCGCTCGACCCGGCGCCGGTGGCTGCGCAGCACCCGGGCGGCGATGGCGGGATCGGTCAGGCCGCGACCCGCGAGCTGGAGGTAGATCCGCGCGATCGGCGACGAGCCGGTCATGAACGCCACGAACGCATCCACGAGGTCGTCGAGGGTGTCCGTGCCAGCTCCGGCGGGATCCGGGTCGACCGACTCGATCGCTTCGCGGATCACCTCGAGGACGGCATCGTCCTTGGAGGCGAACAGGTTGTAGAAGCTCCCCGCTCCGACGCGCGCCTGCGCGGTGATCGCCTTGAGCGTCACCCCCTCGATGCCGACCTCGGCGAGCAGGCGCCGTGTGGCCGACAGGATCCGCTCGCGGGTCTCGAGCCCGACGCGGTACCTGGCCATCGGACGCCTCCTCCTCGCGCTCGCGGTCGTCGGGGAGCCACGGTTGCGGTCGTTGGCCCCTGGCGCCGAGCCCTCGGTGCGCGGAACCTAGCGGGAGCAGCACCTCGGGCGCGGGACGCCAACTTGCAGAACTGGAGCGGACGCTCCAAGATGTAGTATACGCTCCAAGATGGAACATCCGCTCCAGCTCTGACGTTGTCACCGATGACTACCGATGACCCACCGATGACTGGACAACGGTCTCCGCCCGACGCGCCGGGAGCCCGCGCCGCGAGGAGCCCGACCCGTGGACCGAGGGAGATGCCATGAGCCACTACAAGAGCAACCTCCGCGATATCGAGTTCAACCTCTTCGAGGTCCTCGGGGCGGACAGCTACTTCGGAACCGGCCCCTTCGAGGCCGTCGACGGGGAGCAGGCGCGGATGCTGCTCAGCGAGCTCGACCGCTTCAGCCGCGAGTCCAGCTGGGCGGGCTCCTTCGTCGCCGCCGACCGTGAGCCGCTCGAACTGTCCCCCGAGGGCGATGTCACGATCCCCGAGGAGCTGAACCAGGCGCTCGAAGCCTTCTACGACGCCGGGTGGCACCTGATGCCCCTGCCGACCCACCTCGGCGGGTTCGGCGCGCCACCGACCATCCGCTGGGCCGGGACCGAACTGCTCGCCGGTGGCCACGCCACCGCCAGCCTGTGGCCGATCGGCGCCCTGATGGCCTCCATCGTCGATCAGATCGGGACCGAGGGCCAGAAGCGCACCTTCGGACGCCCGCTGGTGGAGGACCGCTGGGGCGGCACGATGGTGCTGACCGAGCCCGACGCCGGCTCCGATGTCGGCGCGGGGACGACCAAGGCGACCTTCGTCGAGGAGGCTGGGGAGGACGACCTCGGCGACGTCTACCACCTCGAGGGCATCAAGCGGTTCATCACCTCCGCCGACGCCCAGACCCACCCCAACAC
>CAYXJD010000190.1:0-6461 GCA_964465225.1 uncultured Actinomycetota bacterium | reverse complement strand
CCCGAACCCCTGGCTGTGCCACAGGAAGATGTTGGGGATGGCGAGCACCCCCGACCACAGGCCGGTCAGCACGCTGCCCTCGTAGCCGTACCGGAAACTAGACGACGGGGATGATGTGCAGGACCACGGGGAGCTCCATGAGCCCACCGAGCCCCAGCCGCTCCTGCAGGTGCGAAGCCTCGACGGCGATGTGCAGGCCGGCCACCGACAGCACGAGCGCCTGCACGACCCAGAACTCCCGCTCGTGCACACGTCGATCGAGCCGCCGCATCCAACGGCTGAGCGTCCCGCGCCACGGTCGCTCCAGCACGCCGGTCGTCACGACAGCTCGTCGAGGTGGAGGTGGCCCTGCCTGAGGCCTTCGACGACCGCCTCGGTGCGCGAGGCGACGCCGAACTTGGCGAGCACGGCGCTGAGGTGCACCTGGACGGTGCGCGGGCTGAGTGCCAGTTCGGTGGCGATCTCCTTGTTGCTCCGGCCGGTCGCGGCGAGCCGGAGCACCTCCAACTCCCGCTCGGTCAACCCCACCGGACTGAGCGCCTCCGGCTGCTGGTCGCCACGGAAGTGTTCGAGCACCTTCTGAGTGATCATCGGATGCAGGACGGACTCGCCGCTCGCGACGGCGCGCACGGCCTCGACCACCTCGTCACCGCGGACGTTCTTGAGCAGGTAGCCGGCCGCGCCCGCCTCGAGGATGGCGAACACGTAGGCATCCTCGTCGTGGACCGTGAGCACGAGCACCGCCACCTCGGGACAGGCCACCTTGATCCGGCGGGTGGCCTCGATGCCGTTCAACACGGGCATGCCGATGTCGAGGATCGCGATGTCGGGGCGGGTCTCGTCCACCAGGGCGACGGCGGCGGCGCCGTCGGCCGCTTCCCCGACCACGTCGATGTCCGCCTCCCGCTGCAGCAGTTCGCGCGTCCCGTCGCGCAGCAGCGCGTGGTCGTCCGCGATGATCACCCGGATGGACATAGGACGTGAGCGTACGCGACCTGCCCCGCAGCGGGCTCGAGAACGGGATGGCCGTGCCCCCCCGCTACGCCAGATGGCGTAGCCAGCGGGGCACGATCGGCGGTGGGGGGTGTCGGCTTCGCGTAGCCGGGAGGTGACCCACGCCCCCCGCGACGGAGCGGCCGAACCGACATCATGAGGGTGGCCATCACGACCAGCACGCCACCGACTGCAAGGAGAAGGCCATGAGAACGCAACCCTCGGTCCGGGCTGCCCTGCTCGCCGGCGTAGCCGCGATGGCCGTCGTCCTGGCCGGGTGCAGCCAAGGGGAGCCCTACGCCGCACCGGAGTCGGACGCAGCCGGGTCCTCCGACACGGCCCCGGCCGAGGCGGAGGAGGTCGAACAGGACCCCGTCGAGGAAGCGGACACCGTCGACGACGAAGGAGCGGACACCAGCGCCGGAACGCAGGACGATGCCGACGAGGTCGCGGTGGCTGACGACCACGACGACGGTCACGACGACGGCCACGACGACACCGACACCGTCGACGCGAGCCCTACCGAGGTCGATGGGAAGCCGGTGATCGAGATCGACATGGTCGAGTTCGCCTTCGAGCCGGAGACCATCGAGATCGAGGCCGGCGAGCCGACCATCCTGCGCTTCACCAACCGCGGTGCCGTCGAGCACGAGGCGATGGTCGGGGACAGCCACATGCAGGAGGAGTTCGCTGCGTCCGACGATCATGGCGACCACGGTGGCGACGGCCACCACGGCGACACGATGGCGGTGACGGTCGCGGCCGGAGAGACCGCCGACCTGGAGGTCATGGTCGACGAGGCCGGAACCTGGTACATCGGTTGTCACCTCCCCGGCCACTACGACGCCGGGATGGAGGCCCCGTTGACGATCTCCGGTTGACCCGCCGGTAGGAGGAGGTCCGCCATGGCCGCAGCCACCGATCCCGCCCTGGCCGCGTGGGAGCTCGATCCGGGCGGGTTCGATGAGGACGGCTCACTCGCCGAGCAGTTGGAGTTCCTGGTCCGGTACGCGGTCCTCGCCCCCTCTGGCCACAACACCCAACCCTGGCAGTTCCGGGTCGTCGACGACGTCCTGGAACTGTGGGCCGACCGCAGCCGCGGGCTCGCCGTGGTCGATCCCGAGGACCGTGAGCTCGTCATCTCCTGCGGCGCGGCGCTGTTCCACCTGCGAGCCGCCGCACAGGCGCACGGCCTGCGCCTGGCGGTCGAGGTGTTGCCGGAGGGTCCCCGATCGGACCTGCTGGCGCGGGTCGGCCCACACGGCACGCCGGCCACGATCCCGGATGTCGACGAGTTGGTCGAGGCGATCCCGCGACGTCGCACCAACCGCGCCGCGTTCGAGGACCGACCCGTCCCGCCGTCACTGCTCGAGCGGCTGCGCCAGGATGCCGCCGAGGAAGGTGCCAAGCTGGCCGTGGCCAGCGACAGCGATACCCAGCACCGGATCGCCGGGCTCGTCGCCGAAGGCGACCGCCGGCAGATGGCGGATCGGCGCTTCCGTCGTGAGCTCGCTGCGTGGCTCCGGCCCAACACGAGCTCCGCTCTCGACGGTGTCCGCGGCCACGGCTTCGGGTTCCCGGACATCATGTCCCACCTCGGACCGCTCGTGGTTCGGACCTTCGACCTCGGTACCTCGCAGGCCGCCAAGGACGAGGAGATCGCCGCCGGCGCCCCCGCGCTCGCGGTCCTGTGCACCGACGCCGACGACCCCGAGGCCTGGCTCGCGACGGGGCAGGCACTGGCTCGGCTGTTGCTTCGGGCGCAGGCGTCCGAGCTCTGGGCCAGCTACCTGAACCAGCCGATCGAGGTCGAGGAGCTCCGCTCGGAACTCGCGGACGTGCTGGGCGGATGCCCGCAGCCACAGCTGCTGCTGCGGCTCGGCTACGGACCGCGCCCGCAGCCACAGCCTCGACGCACGGCGGCCGACGTCCTGACGTGATGATCCGGTCGGCGAGGTCCGACGCCGACCAGGAGCGGCCCCGACCAGTGGCGGGGACGGGCACCGGCGAGGTAGAACGGGCTGGCGTCGGCGACAGCGAAGTGGTTGCACGGGTGCCCGTGGGCGCCGGTTGCGTGGTTCTCCCGGGACGGATCGGCGATCCGGAGCACGGCCCAGGAGGTGGCCGCCGGGTCGACGGGCGCGGTCAAGCCAGGTAACGGCGTCCTGGCCGAGGTGGAGGCCGGCCTGCCCTTAGCCGCCAGCCGAGAGCGCCTGCTCGACGTCCTCGACCAAGACCGGGTCACCGACGTGCTCGGCGGCCGCTCGGGCCTCGGCTGCAGCGTGCTCGGCCTGTCGGCCACAGCCGAGCCGCAGCAGCAGGTTGGCGCGGTGCGCCTGGCAGGCGGCGAGGTTGCGCTCGTTGCCGAGGTGGTGCAGGAGCAAGAGCTCAGCGTCACGCTCCGCGAGCGCCAGGGCCAGCTCACCACGCGCCTCCTCGACCCGTGCGCGCCTCCAGTGGACCACCGAGCGGTCGTACACCAGACCGTGACGGACGCACAGTTCGGCCGCCTCGTCGAGCTTCGTGAGCGCGTCGTCGACCTCGCCGTTCCAGAACCGTGCGACACCGTGGTGGACCCGCACCATGGCCTGCTCGCTGTGGTCGCTGCACCGCTGCGACGCCAGCTCTGCCCGCTCGTACAACTCCAGAGCCGCGGCGAGTGCCCCGGTCGCGCCCAGGGCGTACGCGTAGCGGTCCAGCGCGGCCGTCAGGACGGTCCAGTCGCCCCCGTCGTAGGCCAGCTCGACGGCCGAACGCAGCACGGTCACCGCGGCGTCGAACTCGCCGCGTCGCACGCGGCACCACCCGAGCTCGGTGAGGAGTCGCGCACGCGCCACCTCGGCGTCCCCGGGGAGGTGGCGCAGACCATCCTCCAACAGCCCGATGCTGACGAGGAGATCGCCTCGCTGGTACGGGATCTCGGCGCGGAGCCACCAGACGCGGCCGTACTGCTCTGGCACCGCTGCCAGCTGCCACGCCTCCTCGGCGGCTTCCTCCGCACGGTCGTGGTCCCCACCGTCCATCCGCAGCTGCCCGAGCCCCATCCAGCCCTGGAAGGCGTCCTCCCGCAAGCGGGAGCTTCCCTGGTCGTCGAGGCTCGCGTACGCCTCCAGGGCACGGACGTAGAGCTCCTCAGCGGCTGCCGGGGCACGGAGACGGTGCGCGACCTCGGCCCCGGCGAGTCCTGCGGACGCTGCCGCTGCTGCGAGCCCCATGTCGTGCGTCGCCTGGAAGGCGGCGAGCCGGTGTCGCGCGATGGCCAGGATCCTGCTCCCGTCGCGCCGCCCGGCCTCGGCCTCCAGGGCATCGGCGACGCGAGCGTGGAGCTGTGCTCGACGGACCACGTTGAGGGTCGACTCGGCGGCGTCGCGCAGTAGCGGGTGGCTCAGCCGCAGGCGCTCCTGGTCGCTGTGGACCAGCGCGACGCGGTCCAGCTCGTCGAGGACATCCGCGAGGTCGACAGCGGGACCGAGCAGCGACCCCGCCGCGTTGGCCACCGACCGGGTGGTCGCATCCTCCCCAGCGATCGCGACGAAGGCGGTGAGGCGTCGAGCCGCCGGCGAACAGCGAGCGAGACGCCGCCGCAGCAGCTCGATGATCCGCTCGGGTTCAGCTGTCACCGTGGCGCCGTCCGCGCCGGTCGCCTGGGACCGTGCCAGCTCCACGATGAAGAACGGGTGCCCCTGACCGCGCTCGGCGACCTCGTAGGCACGCTGGTCCACGACCAGGCCCGCCTGCTCGGTGGCATGGACCGCCAGCCGGGTGCTCGCCTCCCGGTCGAGGACGTCGAGGGTGAGCCGCAGGGTCGAGGTCGGCAGTTCCGGCACGGGCGCGTCGGGCTCGTCGGTCCGAGCCGCGAAGATCAGCGACCACCGGCGGCCGCCGACCTCGGCAGCCAGGCGGGCGACCACCGCCTGCAACATCGGATCGGCCCAGTGGAGATCATCGATACACAGGACCACCGGCCGGTGTGCCGCCATCGCATCGAGGTGTTCCCGGACGGCCTCGGCGACCAGAGCCAGCTCGCCGGCCGCTACGGGCCTCGTCCGACGTCCCGCCGCCTCGGGGAACAGCAGCCTCGTGCCCAGCGACGAGGTGCCCTCGGACAGGTACGGCAGGAGCGCCGTGCGCAACGCGGCGAACGGGACGAGCCGGTCCTCTCGGACCGCGGTGCCCATGGCGATCGTCCAGCCGTCCTCGGCCAGCTGGGCGAGGACGTGTCGCAGGAGATGGGTCTTGCCGATGCCGGTGACGCCGGTGACCACGACGACTCCTCCAGCCGCGTCCACCGCCCCGGCCACGGCATCGAGGATGCGGGCGCACTCCTGCTCCCGCCCGTACAACGGCCACAGCCGGCGCCGGGCTGGCGCCGGCGGCCGGACATCGAGCGTCGCCAGCTCGGGCGGCAAGGGAAGCCCGAGCTGCTCCAGCGCCACACGGCAGGTCTCGAGCGCCGCCATGGCTTGCCGCCGTCTCCCCGCACGCAGGTGCAGCTCCACCAGGACGGCGCACGCCTCCTCGTTCGCCGGGTCCGCGGCGACGACCGCGCGCCAGTCCGCTTCGCGTCCGGAGCTGCGCGCCAGACGCAGCCGCGCCACACGCCGTTGCTGCTCGACCCGGTCGGCGATCTCCATGGCCCACTGCTCGTAGGCGTCCTCGACGAGCACGCCCCGCGACTCGCTCAGCGCCGCTCGCAGCTGCTCCTCACGCGCGGTACCGACGAGGTTCGGGGCGTCCTCCAACACCGCCAGGTGGTCGAGGACATCCACCTCGACCGTGACCCCATCGGCGATCCACACCTTGTCCCGATCGGCGGCCAGCAGGCTCGGCCCGGACCTGCCTTCGTCGAGGACCGTCCTGGCCATGCTCAGCGCCTTGGACAGCGCTCGGGCGGCGCGCGTCGGGTCGAGGTGCGAGAAGAGCTGCTCCAGCAGGCTCGACCGTGAGCACACGTGGTCGGGCGTGAGGAGCAGCAGCGCGACCAGGCGCCGGGCCGTCGGCCGCGGCCACTCCACGATCGGTGGCCGACCATCGACCGTCACCCGCACGGGCCCGAAGAGCTGGCCCCGAACCACCGTCCCGGTCTCCACGTCCCGATCGTACGCCGAGGGGTCCGACAGCGCTGCTGCGATGCCCCCGGACAACGGACGGGAACGCCCCGGGAACGCACCGGTGTCACGATGGAACTGCCAGCACACCGACCGCTGGCGAAGAGGAGGTGAGGAGGATGAGGCTCACGCAGCTGCACCGGCACGAGAGCGCAGCAACGCCGAAGGATCTCGATCTCCTCAAGGGAACCGAGCTGGGGCAGCCAGACTCGGAGCGGACCGGAAGAGGACGGTCGGATCTGCGCGGACAGTTCGGCGCCTACCCGGTGCGCTTCCCCGTGCGCTTGTCTGGACGTTCGCACCACTTGCTGGGGCGAACCCTGCATGGGCGAGGGCACTGACGCCGGCCGGCGTGGGCCC
>CAYXJD010000189.1:2066-6514 GCA_964465225.1 uncultured Actinomycetota bacterium | reverse complement strand
AACTGCGTGACGCGATCGCCGAGGACGCCGACGCGCTCGCCGACGCCGGCGCGGCGGTGACGATCACGTCCAACGAGATCATCACCGCCGGCATCGTCGAGTCGTTGTCGGACTCCCAGGTCGTCTCGCTGTTCATCACCCTGGTCGCGGCCACCCTGGTCCTGATGCTGACCTTCTGGATCGAGAACCGCCGGCCGTTCCTCGGGGTGCTGACGATGATCCCGGTGGCCCTGGTCGTGCTGTGGACCTTCGGGCTCATGTACGTCAGCGGTATCCCCTTCGGCCCGGTGACGGCGACGCTGACCGGCTTGGCCGTGGGGATCGGTGTGCCCTACACGATCCACATGGCCCGACGCTTCGAGGAGGACCGCAGCCGCTACGCCTCCCTCGACCAGGCCATCCGCGAGACCACCCGCAACACCGGTGGGGCGCTCGCCGGCTCCGCCTTCACCACCGCCGGCGGGTTCGGGATCCTGATCACCTCGACGTTGGTGCCCTTCCAGCAGATGGGGCAGGTCACCGTGTACGCCATCGTGCTGTCGCTGTTCGGTGCCCTGCTCGTGCTGCCGTCGCTGCTGGTGCTGTGGGAAGGTTGGCACCGGCGCCGTGGGGAGCCCGCGGTGGAGCGCGAGACCGTCTCCGTCACCTGAGCGGTCCCCCGTGGTTGGGGACCATCCGCTCTGTCATGCCGGAGCCGGCCGGACTCCGCTGGCTCGCGGGGTCCGTCGAGAACGGCGGCCCACCCTCGACGCGAGCGGAGACGACGACGTGCCCACCTCGATGTCACCGCACGGCATCCTCTGCCCCTTCGATCTGCATGCCGATCCGATGGCGCGCTTCCTGAACTGCGAGCTCGCGGACGATCCCCACTACACCGGTCTCGAGGTGCAGTGGTTCGACGATGCGGAGCACGGTCGCGGGATGCTGGTGTTCCTCGAGCGCCGCGCCGACCGGCTGGTCGACTACTACGTCGATCCGGCGCTGCAGTTGGACCGCGCCGGCTACGTCCTGGGAGCCGGGACGGGGGAGTGGACGCGAACGAGCTTCCAGATCGCCGAGCTCGAGGTCGGTCCCACCGGGGTGCGGTGCCACGTCGCCTTCACCGACCTCTCGGGGCGGGACATCGAGGTGGAGATCGACGACCGGCGTCCCGGTGACCGTGCGACGGGCAGCCTGCTGGCACCCGTCGGTTCCTCGATCGACGAGCCGGCGTCGCTGCTGCTGGTCCACCTGCATGGCTTCGATCTCGTGCGTCGGGGTGAGCGCGCTCCGCGGGTGAGCATCGACGGGCGTCAGGCGTCGACGGGGGTGCTGCCGGGTCGCGCCCTGCACGGTCGTGAGCTCATCAAGTACGCCGCACCCCTGACGGTGATCACGCTCAACCGCTCCAAGGGCGGATCGCTACGGCGGGTGTCGGACGGCGACGGCGTTCGGTTGGATGTCGACGGCATCGCCGCGCTGGAAGCGCAGGCCAACGACGACCGGGTGCGCTTCGAACTCCGGCCTTCGTTCCCCGACGTCGAGACACTGCCGGACCAGCACACCCGCACCGGTGACTGGCGGGTGTTCCCGGGCGACCTGCCGGAGCTGGCCGGCGGACGGTGGCGCGTCGAACGCGACGGTGACCAGGTCGCCGTCGACCTCGAGGTGACGCGGGGGTGGCGTCCCGGGCCGCTGCCGCCGCTCCTGCGGACCGTCACCACGGTCCTCCCGGTGTTCCGTCGGTGGCCGACGGCCTACCGCTGGCGCGGGGTCGTGGCGCTCGGGGAGCAGCCGAGCCTGCGGTCCGGGTGGGAGCGCACCGGCGGTGGCGGTGCCGCGTACCGGCGGGCGACCGGCTCCGGCGGATAGAGGCCCTCCGGCCGTCCCGGTTCGGCCGAGGCGTCGGGGACGCCGGTGGCGAGCGGCTCCGGGGAGTCGCGGCTGTCGGAGCTCCAGGGCTTGGGTGGCGCTCCGAGGCTCCAGGGTTCGTGCCACCTTCGCCGACGGGTTCTCGGGTTCTCCACAAGCTCCGCCCTACCCCTTGTTCCGAACAGATGTTCGGCTACATTGGTGTCCGTGGCGGTACAGCCCTCACCGGATCGGGAGCTCATCCGACGATGGCGCCCCGATCGGTGGCCGGCTCCATCGGCCGGTGAGCAACTCCACCGGCCGCTGACCCGACCCGACCTGACCCGGCCCGGCGCAGTGCAGGAGCACTGGGCCGTCCGACTCGGAGACATCATGACCTCGCTCAGCGCCCGTCCAGCCCCGAAGGACGTTGTCCGTCGGGCGTCGGTTGGCCGGTCGGTCTCTGGGGGCGACGTGAGCTCCAAGTGGACCTCGATGCACCCCGACGCCCCGGTATCGGCCGACCGCCGGCGTGGCCCGGCCGGGTCGGAGTGGTTCGGTCCGCTCGACCGATCATGGGCAGGTGCGATCGCGTCGCAGGCTCCGGGCGAGTGGTCGGCTGACCCCGTCGCCTCGTTGCATGCCGCGATCGAGCTCGTCGTCGGCATCGATCTCGACGCGCTCACCGCCCCCGAGGTCACGGCGCGGTTGGCCGCTCTGCGGCGACCGGTCGCCCGGCTGGCAGCGGAGCGGGCGCGGTTGACCGCGGAACTGGAGCGTCGGGCGACCTCCACCGCCGACGATCCGGCCAAGCAGGCTGCAGCCCGCCAGCGGTTGCGCAACGATCTCACCGAACGGAACCGCGCCGCTCCAGCAGCGACCAAGCGCGATGCCGAGGCCGGCCGGATCGCCGGTGAACACGATGCGACCGGAGCGGCCTTCCTTGCCGGCGACATCAGCGCCGACCACGTGCGGCTGATCGGCGAGACCCTGGAGTCCGTGGCCTCGGAAGCACGTGCCGGGGTGGAGGGCGACCTGCTCGAGGTCGCGCGGCGCACCAACGCGGTCGTGTTCGGACGCCACGCGCGCCAGGTTGCCGCCCGTCAGGCGCCCCAGCTGCACGATCGGCGGGCGAGCCGACAGCACCTCCAGCGACGCGTGCGTGCCTACGACACCCCTGACGGCGGGTTCGCCTTCTCCGGTCTGCTCTACGGCCTCGCCGCCGAGACGGCGCGCACGGCGCTCGAGGCGTTCCGGCGTCCCGATGCCGTGGGGGAGCACCGAAACCCCGAGCAGCGGAGCGCGGATGCCTTCGAGCAGCTGTGCACCAGCGCCCTGCGGGCAGGTGAGGCGCCGAGCCAGCACGGTGTGCGTCCCCAGGTCCTCGTGACGATCCCTCTGGGGGAGCTCCTGCGGGGTGGCGCTGGCCTGGCTCGGTTCGCCTCGGGAGAACCGATCAGCATCAGCAAGCTCCGCACGCTGCTCTCGGACTGTTCCTGGGCACGGATCATCCTCGGACCCGACAGCACGCCGCTCGAGGCCTCTGAGGCCGTGCGGACGGTGCCGGCTGGACTCTGGCGGGCGCTCCTTGCGCGTGACGGTGGCTGCCGGTGGCCTGGTTGCGACGCGCCCGCCGCCTGGTGCGACGTGGCGCACGGTGCGCAGGCCTTCGCTGATCGTGGCCGTCTCGAGCCTGGCAACGCCGCGCTGCTCTGTCGGCGCCACCACCGACGTTTCGATCACGGCGATCTGCAGATCCGCATCGAGGGTGCCAGCGTGACCTTCCACGACCCCGAGGGTCGTCCGATCGCCAGAGACGCCGCGAGTGCCCCGACGGGGCCGAGCCCTCCGACCGGCTCGCAGTCCTCGCTTCCGGCAACGCTGGCGTCGGTTCGCGGGGTCCCGGGTTCCAGGCGACCTCCGCCGACCGATCCACGCGGGCCCTGACAGGCGCGCAGACGCGGCCTGACCGCGAGCGTGACGTCACCGAGCGCTGGGCGCGAACGGGGTGTCGGCGGCGAGTGATCAGCTCGCTGCCGGGTGGTCGCCGCGTGGCGCGCTCGGAGGTGCTCGGCGCGCGCGGGCGGGGTTCGCCTCCCGAGCCTGGTGGACGGGCGATGTAAGCCCTTCCATCAACTTCCCAGACGGTCTACGGTGACAGGCCCGCGCACCCGCGCTCGGGTGCGCGACGCCCGTTCGCGGCGAGGACCGCTCGACGAGGAGGATCGCGATGCTACTGGCCCATGTCGTCGGGGCCGTGGTGTCCACGGTCAAGGACGAGCGACTCCAGGGTGTGCCGCTGCTCCTGCTGCGTCCGGCGACCGGCGCGGCTCCCGGCGAAGCGGCGACCTTCGTCGCGGTCGACAGTGTGGGCGCCGGCCGTGGCGACCTGGTGCTCGTCGCGCAGGGCACTGCCGCCCGTGAGACCGCGGTCACGCGGTCCGTGCCCACCGATGCCACCATCGTCGCGATCCTGGACCGCGACGAGGTGGACGCCGTCTGACAGCGCCACCGCAGCCGTTCCATCGACGTCCCGCCTGAGCAGGAGCCCGATGCCCCGCCCCGACCTCGCCGAGATCGTCAGCGCCGTGCTGGCCGAGCTCGACCACGCCCCCACC
>CAYXJD010000189.1:0-1966 GCA_964465225.1 uncultured Actinomycetota bacterium | reverse complement strand
CGACCTCGCCGAGATCGTCAGCGCCGTGCTGGCCGAGCTCGACCACGCCCCCACCGCGAGCCTGGCCCGCGGACCCGGTGGGCGTCCGGAGGTCCCGATGCGGCGGGCCGCCGCTGCGGACCCGCCGTCAGGTAGCGCGGCCGGGACGTCCGGTGAGGCGACCTCGATCGCCGGCGCCGCCGCGCGTGGCGCCACACCGGCCCGGGGCACGGCCGCGGCGACCCCGCCGGTCACCGTCGCGGAGGCCACGGCGTGTTCGCCGCGTCGGCGGATCGAGGCGGAGGTGCCGCTACCGCGCAACGGCGCGCGACCGGCCGAGCAGGGCGGGGCGTCCCAGAGTCGGCCAGGCCGGCCGTCGGCGACGGGCCCGACCGCGCCGACGGGTGACGCAGCCGAGCGTTCCGAGGCGGTCCAGCGGATCGTCGCCGACCTCCAGCACCGACTGGGTGAGCCCGCCCGTGGCTGACCGCAGACCAGCGAACCGGACAGCAGCAGCCGCCGCTGTCCCCACCCCCGGGGTGCGACACCCGTCGCAGCACCGACAGGAGCGAGGAGCAACACCATGGTGAACGTCCCGATGACCGCGCTGGGCATGATCGAGACCAGGGGACTGGTCGGCGCGATCGAGGCCGCCGATGCGATGGTCAAGGCCGCGAACGTCACGTTGGTCGGCAAGGAGCAGATCGGCGGTGGACTGGTCACCGTGCTGGTCCGGGGCGACGTCGGCGCGGTGAAGGCGGCGACGGACGCCGGTGCCGCGGCCGCCGGCAAGGTGGGCGAGCTCGTCAGCGTCCACGTCATCCCGCGTCCCCACGACGACGTCGAGGCGCTCCTGCCGTCGGCCGAGGCCTGATCCCGACGGTGTCGCGGGTCCCTCGACCGGTCCGTCCTGCCCGGCCCACGCACAGGAGGTCGCCCGTGGCTGGCTCACGGCTGGTGCCGGTGCAGCCCGACCGAGACGCGTCCTGGCTGCTCGCAGCGGCGCAGGCGGTGCTGGTCGGCCATGCCGCACGGTCGGTCGACGGGAGCTGCCACGTGGGAGTGGACCTCGGGACCGCGTTCGTGGTGGTCGCGGTGACCGACGGTGCAGGGCTCCCGCTGGCGATCGCCTCGCGGCGTGCCGAGGTCGTGCGCGACGGCGTGGTGGTGGACTTCGCGGGCGCGGTCAGCGTGGTGCGGTCGTTGCTGGACGAGGTGGAGCACCGGCTGGGCATCGCCGTGCACCAAGCGGCGACGACCTACCCCCCGGGGGTGGCCCTGTCCGAGGTCCAGGCGTGCCGGTACGTGCTCGAGGCCGCGGGCGTCGAGTGCTCGGCGCTGGTGGACGAGCCCACCGCCGCCAACGCCGTGCTCCGGCTCGACGACGGTGCCGTCGTCGACATCGGAGGCGGCACGACCGGCATCGCGGTCCTCCGCGACGGCGAGGTGGTCCACGTCACCGACGCAGCGACCGGCGGCACCCACGTCAACCTCGTGATCGCGGGGGCGCTCGGCATCGACGTCGAGGCCGCGGAGGTCCGCAAGACCGATCCGGCAGCGCAGCCCGACCTCCTCCCGCTGATCACCCCGGTGTTCGAGAAGATCGGCACGATCGTCGCCGGCGCCGTGCGGGAGCACCCGGTCGAGCGGGTGCACCTGGTGGGCGGCACGGCCGCGTTCCCGGGTATCGCCGAGGTGGTCGCCGAGCGGATCGGCGTGACCGTGGAGGTCGCCCCCAACCCGTTGCTGGTCACTCCCCTCGGTGTGGCCCTGCACGACGCCGTTCCTCCCGATGCCAGCACGGCGGCCGCACGAGAGGTCGAGCATGCCTGATCCTGCCCAGTTGCGCGCCTACAGCTACCTGGACCGGCTCCAGCCCCAGTACGCCTCGTTCCTCGGTACGACCACCCAGGGGGACCCGCCGGTCGAGGGGATGGCGAGCCTGACCGTGGAGATGGCGCCAGGCAACGCGGTGTTCCGCGCCGTC
>CAYXJD010000188.1:0-6544 GCA_964465225.1 uncultured Actinomycetota bacterium | reverse complement strand
ACCGGCAGCGGCGCTGACCGGCAGCATCGAACTGTTGAAGACCGTGCTCGTCACCCGCATCGGCGACTTGCTGCGACGGGCGTAGATCGGGATGGCGCCGAGCGCACCGATCACCGCCAGAGCTGGGCCACCGACCACGATCGCCACCAGGGCGACGACGTTGGTGAGCGAGACCGCCACCTTGTCGCGCATCACCGTGGCGAAGCGCTCCGCGACCATGACCGCGGACACGACGGCGAGGACCGGGCCGAAGGCGACCCGCGGCAGCGCCCACAGGACGAGCACGAAGGCGACCACGCCGGTGCATGCGACGTAGACGTGGAGGCGCAGCCGCCCGTCCATCGTCCGGTCCCCTTCGGTGTTTCAGAGCGAGCGATGGGCGGGTGGGGTCGGCCCGCTGCGGACCGGCGCTCCCTGGATGCAGCACCCCGCCGCAGCGACGTGCGGCGCATGGGAGCGCGGCCTGTGGCTCAGTTGAGCCAGGAGAAGCTGGCGCCGCTTGACAGCACCAGGGCTGCCAGGCTGGCCATGGCGAGAAAGATCCTCTTCGACATGTGTACACCTCCATCGAGTTGTCACCGTGCCGACGTCCTCGCTGTTGGACTGCGGTCTGGTTCGCTTCGCTCGATGGACATCGCCCGGAGGCGACGGTCACGCGTCGTACCGGGCTCGCAGATCCGAGCCCGTCGTGCTGGTCATACGTCGTACGTCAAGGCCGTCAGGTCGACCTCACCCGCGCATCGCTCGCTCTGTAGTTGTCAGTGGTCCCCCGGTCGATATCGGCCGGTGTCGCTCATGAAAGCACATCGCTCCCAGCAGAGCTATCCCAGCGTGATCGCCTGCGCACGTTACGCGACAACAGCCGCTAAGTCCAGGGCAATCCAAGCTCATCTGCCCCTTCAGGCAACACCAGCGACAGGATCGGCCTGGCCCGCTCCCAGCAAGAGCGGTGTTACCGTTCGCGTCACTGAGCGTAGGAGTGTCCCAGGTGGACGTGTCCCGGAAGCCCGACACCATGAACGGTCGCGCATCGGAGCTCGATGCGGAGATCGACCTGTCGGCGGCTCCAGGACGCGCCGATCTGCACGATCCCTCCCAGCGCCACCGGGTCGAGCAGCAGCTGACCAGCATCCCCGGGGTCCTGGCGGTCCGGCTGGTCCCGGGCTTCGACCGGGAGGTCGATGAGCTCCACATCGTGACAAGCCCGGAGCGGGGAGCGAAGTCCACCGTCCGTGACGCGCAGACCGTCCTGCTCGCGCGCTGTGGAGTCACCATCGATCACCGGGTGATCAGCGTGGTCCAGCTCGACGAGCGCCAGGTCCTGCCGGTGCCCGGACGCGTCCGCCTCCTCGAGGTCGGGACGGTGCAGTCGGGCAAGGGGCTGATGGTCGAGGTCGCCCTGGCCTTCGACGAGGACCAGGCGCGTGGAAGCGCGGAGGGTGCCTCCACCTCCGCCGGGTACGTGCGGGCCGTGGCCCGCGCCACCCTGGCCGCCTTCAACGACCTGATCGCCACCGAGGTGACGCTCGAGCTCCGCGACGCCGCAATCGTGGCTGTCGGTGGCCAGGAGCTGGCGGTGACGGTCCTCGAGCTCCGTGACGGCCGGGGCGAGGAGCTGCGCAGCGGCACCGCGATGGTCAAGGACCCCGCCGGGGACGCGGTCGCCCGCAGCGTGCTGGCGGCCCTCAATCGCACCGTGGACTCGGCGCTCGGCTAGCCACGCTCAGTGGCTCTCGCCGCCCCCGGCCGCCTGGGGTGGTGCGCCGACGTCGCCGCCGAGCACCCCCTCACGCCGCAGCTCGTCGGTGAGCGCCTCCGGGGTCGTGTCGTGCATCACGGCCAGCGCCCGGAGATCCTCGCTGCGCACCGACAGCACCCGCCGGTTGAAGTCGCCGCGCTGGATCTGGATCGTCTCCAGGTAGCGGCGCAGCGGTGCGTAGCGCGGCCCCAGTGCCTCCAGGCGACGCAGGTCCACGACGATCGCGGTGCCGAAGTTGCGCTGCGGCGCCATCTCGCCGGGCAGCACGTCGGTGGGCCGGACCCCGTAGAACTCCGCGAGCTCGAGCAACCGGGTCGCGCTGATGTTGCGATCACCACGTTCGTACGAGCCGACCACGGCCGCCTTCCAGCGACCGTCGGAGGCACGTTCGACCTCCTGGAGCGACCACCCCCGGTCGACACGGATCTGGCGGAGCCGCTCCCCCACGTCCTTCGAGTACGACATCGCTCACCTCCGTGCCCGCGTCCGCTGACACGACTGAGGACGATAGCGTGCCGTGGTCACCCCAGCGCGCCCTGTTCACTCAGCGACGCGCAGCCGCCCACTGGAGCGTGGCGGCCAGTCCCTCCTCCAGCGTGGTCCAGGGCTTCCAGCCGAGCTCGGCCGAGGCCCGGCGCGCATCCAGCGCCGAATGCCGCACCTCACCGAGCCGTGCCGGCTCCCGCAGCGGCTCGTGGTCGTAGTCGGTCGCAGCCGCCAGGGCACGGAACAGCTGGTTGATGCTGGTGCGCTGCCCGGTGCCGATCATGAGCCGCTGGCCCTCGGCGCGGTCCGCCGCCAGGACGAAGGCATGGACGACGTCGTCCACGAAGACGAAGTCCCTGGTCTGCTCCCCGTCGCCGTAGATGGCGCAGGGCTGACCGTCGAGCAGGCGCCCGATGAAGGTGGCCACGACCCCGCCCTCCCCCGCCGTCGTCTGATGCGGCCCGTAGACGTTGGCGAGGGTCAGCGCCGTCGAACCGAGGCCGTAGAGCTCCCGGTAGGTGGCGAGGTAGTCCAGCACGACGCGCTTGGAGGTGCCGTAGGGCGACGTCGCCGGACGGTCGTAGGTCTCGTCGACCGGCAGGTCCTCCAGACTCGGCTCACCGTAGGAGCCGACGGAGGAGGCGTAGACGACCTTGCGGACCCCGGCCTGGCGTGCCGCCTCGAGCACGGCGATGGTGCCGAGGACGTTGACCTCGGCATCGTGCACCGGGTCGGCCACGCTGCGCCGGACATCGACCTGAGCGGCGAGGTGGTGCACCACCTCCGGCTGGTGGCGCTCCATCACCGCCGGCAGGCCACCCCGTCGGACATCGAGACGCTCGAACGTGAACCGCCCACTGAAGCGGTCAGAGCGCGCCTCGGCGAGGTTCTCGATGGCGCCGGTCGACAGGTCGTCGATCGCGACGACGCGGTGTCCGTCCTCGAGCAGCCGCCGTACGAGGTTGGAGCCGATGAAGCCGGCACCGCCGGTCACGAGCACGGGACGATCGGACATCGCGGCGCCTTCGGGAGCCTGCCTTTGCCGGGGACCCCCGGCGGCCCGCGAGCCTAGCGATGGGTCCCGGACCATGGCCGGATGTCCATCGCCCAACGCCAGCCGACCGGCCGTCGGCGCAGCGGGCCGCGATCAGACGACCGGACGCTCAGCTGGCAGCCAACTCGTCGAGTTGGGCCAGGATGCGGGCACGCAGCGCGGGCGGCGCCTCATCGGCGCAGCCCTGGCGCACGAGCGCGCGGAAGCCCTCCTCGAACGCACGGCGATCGGTGCAGGGCTCGCACTCCGCCAGGTGTTCCTCGAGCTGCGAGCTGGTGAGCGTGCCCAGTTCACCGTCGAGGAACGAGCCGAGCCTGAGCAGCGCCTCGCGGCACTCATCGCTGCACTGTTGACGGTCTCCCGCTTCCACGGTCATCCCTCCCTCGGGCCGTCGATGAGGCCACGGACCCTCGCGTAGCTGTGCAACGCCTGTTGGAGCGACTTCCTTCCCCGGTGCAGCCGCGACATCACGGTGCCCACCGGCGTGTCCATGATCTGGGCGATCTCCTTGTAGGAGAACCCCTCGACGTCGGCGAGGTAGACGGCCTCCCGGAACGTGTCGGGCAGCTGCGCCAGTGCTTCCTTGACCTCGTCGGCGGTGAAGGAGTTCAGCACCTCGTGCTCGGGCGAGGCACCCGTGGTACGGCTCAGCTCGTCGTAGAACGAGAAGTCGTCGATCTCGTCCTGGAGGGACTCCTGCGGACGGCGCTGGGCCTTGCGGTACATGGAGATGTAGGTGGTGTGCAGGATCCGGTAGAGCCAGGCCTTGAGGTTGGTGCCCTCCCGGTACTGGTGGAAGGACCGGTACGCCTTCGCCACGGTCTCCTGGACGAGGTCCTCGGCATCGGTGGCATCACGGGTGTAGCGCAGGGCAGCGGAGTACAGCCGGTCGAGGTGTGGCAGCACCTCGGACTCGAACCGAGCCCGGCGATCGGCGTCGGCCAGTTCACGCCGGACCGGCGAGCCGGGCGCTGCGCCCGCACCGTCGGCACTCGGTGTCTCGCTCACGGCTGGCTACTCCTGACTGGTGGGGCCCGCCGCACCCGACGGAGGCTCACGCGCAGAGCCTAACGACGTCACGACACCCCGATATCGCCCGGGACGGACCTCTCGTCCACATCTCTTCAGAGCGTGCTTACATGAGATAACACGAGAAGCTATGGTAGTTACTACCGAGGTCCTCCTGCGCTCGCCCCCCGCGGGAGGACGGCCGGCCCCGGGGTCCATGCCCGGGGCCGGCTCGGCCAGGCCCGTCACGGTGGGGCCGTCCCGGCAGACAGGCAGCGCGATGCGCGATCTCGACTGGTTCGACGGACCCGAGCAGGATGCCGAAGAGGACCGACGTCGTAGATCGCGTCGCTGGCTGCTGCCCCTGCTCGCCGTGCCGTGGCTCGTGGTCGTGGCGCTGCTGGTCCTGCCGGCTCGCGGTGACACCGACCGAGCGACGGCGCCCGTGGCCGAGCAGCCCGCCGTGCCGCAGGGAGCGGCGGCGCCCCTGATCATCGAGCAGGACACGGCCACCGAGCAGGACACGGCCGAGGGCCCGGCGGCCCGGTCTGCGGGCCCCGGTGCGGGGCCCTCCGGGGATCCATCGACCAACGGCGGACGACCGGTGACCGACCCGTCGACGGCCGGCCCACCGGCCGTCGATCCCCCACCATCGCTGCCCGAGAACCCGGCCACCGTGCTCGAACTCCAGGAGTTGCGCGGACGCTGGCGGGTGGGCCCGGGCAGCGAGGAGGCAGCAGCGCTGGCCGTCGTGGTCGCCCGGGGCTGGCTCACGGGCCTCGGGCCCCGGCTCGCGCTGTCAGGCGCCACACCCGAGCCCGACGTCTACGCCGAGCATCTGGTCGTCGAAGCGGTCGAGCATCCGAGCGAGCGGACCACCGTCGTCACGGTGCTGGCCATCGTGCTCACCGATGCGAGCAGCGGGGAACCGTCGGTGGAGCTACGTCGGCTGGCCGTCCCCCTGGCGACCGACCAGGGCGCTCCGCGGCCCGCCGGTGCCCCCTGGCCGCTACCGGGGCCAGCGCTGGCACCGGCCGAGGTCGAACTCGCACCGGTGGCCGATCCCGACGCCGTCGAGGCTGCGACCACCGCGCTGGCGGTGGCCGGGCTCGGTGACCTCGAGGTGCAGGGGCTCACGACCGCCGAGGGGTGGCCGGTGGTCGCCACGGCCAGCGACGGTGAACGCGACCGCACGATCTGGCTGCGCCCACACCTGGATGGCTACGTGGTCGCCGGCAGCACCCTGGCCGGCGACGACGGACAGGCCGAGCGATGAGTCCGGACCTCCCGGCCCACCACCGCCAGCCGCTGACCGTCCGGCCTGCCGGCGACGATCCCGTCCGGATCGCGGCCATGCTGGTTGCCGCCTGGTCCGAGGTGCGGACCGGTCAACGGCCCTTCGCGCAACTCGTGCCGATGCTCTCCCCAGCCGCCCGACGGCGCCTGGCCATGCAGGTGCCGCCCCGGTCACCGGCGACGCGACGCCGGGTACGGGTACACAAGGTGATCGCCCGGCGGCCACGCCCGGACGCCTGCGAGGCGGTGGTGCTGGTCCGACGGGACGCACGCATCACCGCGATCGCGGTGCGCCTCGAACGCCACCTCGGCGCCTGGCGTGCGGTCGAGCTGACCGCCCCGGAGTCCGGGCTGACCGCACTGCCGACGGCCTCGCTGCCGGCCGGCCACCGGCGACGCGACGCCTTCGACGAGGTGGGCGACGAACTCGATGGACGATCGGTGAGCGCCAGCTGACCGACCGAGGCCGAGCGCCCGGTCAGTCGACGGCGCCGTGGCAGCGCTTGTACTTCTTGCCGCTGCCGCAGGGACAGGGATCGTTGCGGCCGACCTTCTCGTCCGCCGTGTAGGTCGTCCCGGCCGCGACCTTGCGGACGGTGGACCCGTCGTCGCGCTTCTCGACCTCACGACCCTGGGCGTCGGTGGTGGTGGCATCGTCACCGACGGTGTAGGACGCCGAGCCGCCACCCCCGCCGGAGCGGTAGCTGAGGCGGGCACTGTCGCCACGGTCCTTGAGCGGGATGGCTTCGGCGATCCTCGAGCCGGCGCCGGCCGCCGCGGCCACCGGGGCAGCGGCCGCCGGTGCCGTGGATGCCGTGGCGGCGGCCGTGGCGGGGGTCACCTGAGGCCGGCCATCGCCGTCGGTGGAAGCTGCAGCCTGCTCCTCCTCACGCCGGATCGGCAGCCGGAAGAAGTAGGTGGTCGCCTCCTCCTTGACCCCG
>CAYXJD010000187.1:0-6606 GCA_964465225.1 uncultured Actinomycetota bacterium | reverse complement strand
CGGCGCCCACCACCATCGCCTGCCAGGTCGCGCCCGGACCGGCGTGCGCGAGCACGGGCGCCAGCAGAGGCGCCAGCACGGGGTGGGCGCCGATCACGGCAGGTCGGTCGGCTCATCATCGGTGGCGATGTCGAGACGCACCGTGGGGATCCCGAGCGCCTTGATGCGCTCGACCACTGGCAGGTGCTCCGGGTGGACGCGGTAGCGGGTCAGCGCATCGACATCGGCGAACACGGTCAGCAGCCCGGTGATCGTGGGTTCCTCCACGTCGCGAGCGACCCGCAGCCACGCGACCTCGTCGAGCTCGGCCAGAGCGGCCAGGGAGGCTTCGAGCTCCTGTCTGGTCGATGCCTCCACGCCGGTGCAATCGAAGCGCACCACATGCCAGATCACGTCGGACTCCTCGGGTCGCGGTCCCACCGCTCCCAGGAGGTGTGACCCCGGGCCGGCAGGCAGGGGCGTTAGGATACGGACCGTGCCCCGCGTCGTGCCGCCCCGGGATCGACATGGGCCGGTCCGGATGCCGGGATCGACCGCTCACGAGGAGGCGATCAGCCTCGATGCCCACCCCGCCGCTCGATCACCCGAGCCCGCCCGATGGCATCGGGAGGGTCGTCACCGCCATGGTCACGCCCTTCACCGCCGATCGAGCCGTCGACCTCGACGGGGTCGCCATCCTCTCCGAGTACCTCGTGGTCAACGGCACCGACACCGTGCTGATCAACGGCACGACCGGGGAATCGCCCACCCTGCAGGCCGCTGAGGCCCGCGAGGTCCTCCGGGTCGTGCGCGCCACGGTCGACGGCCGCGCCACCGTGATGCTCGGCACCGGTTCGAACGACACGGCCAAGACCGTGGCCGCGACGGCTGAAGCCGGCGAGGCCGGTGCTGACGCGGTCCTGGTGGTCACCCCCTACTACAACCGCCCCGACCAACGCGGCCTCGATGCGCACTTCAAGGCGGCGGCCGCCGCCACCGACCTCCCCATGGTCGTCTACGACATCCCGAGCCGCAGCGCCCGTGCCATCGAGGTCGCCACCCACGTCTCGCTCGCCGAGGTGGAGAACATCGTCGGCGTCAAGGACGCGACGGCTGACTGCGGTCGCGCCGGTGACCTGCTGCGTGCGACCGCGGGCGCCCCGGGCGGCTACGCCATGTGGTCCGGAGCCGACGAGGTGAACCTGCCGCTGCTGTCGGTGGGTGCCGTCGGGATCGTCTCGGTCGCCTCGCACCTCGTCGGCCCGGAACTGGCCGCGATGGTCGCTGCGTTCCCGACCGATCCCGCCCGGGCGCGTGAGTTGCATCTCGCCTGCCTGCCGGTGCACCGGGCGCTGTTCCGTGAGCCGTCGCCGGCACCCTTGAAGGGAGCGCTGGCGCAGCTCGGCCTGCCGGCTGGTCCCGTCCGTCCCCCCCTCGTCGACGCATCACCCGCGGCCGTCGAGGCCGTCCTCTCGGCGCTGCGGCCGATCCAGGAGCAACGATGAGCGCACGTGACGGGGTCGAGATCACCTTCCTCGGTGGTCTCGGCGAGATCGGCCGCAACATGGCCACGATCGAGATCGACGGCCGCATCGGGATCGTCGACGTCGGGGTGCTGTTCCCCGATGCGGAGCACCTCGGCGTGGACCTGATCCTGGCGGACTGGTCCTGGGTGAGTGAACGCGCGGACGATGTCGAGGCGGTGTTCCTCACCCACGGGCACCTCGATCACATCGGTGCCCTTCCGTACCTGCTGCGGGATCTGGACCGTTCGCTGGACGTCTACGGCACCCGGCTCACGATCGCCTTCTGCGAGGCCATCCTCGAGGAATGGCCAGACCTGCCGCGACCGCGCTTCCACGAGGTCGAGCCGGGGGACCGGTGGACACAGGGTCCCTTCGACGTCGAGGCGATCCAGGTCAGCCACTCGATCCCCGACGGGGTCGCCCTGGCCTTCCGTACGCCCGAGGGCACCATCGTCCACACCGGCGACTTCAAGCTGGACCAGTCGCCCCTGGACGGCCGGCCCACCGATCTCGCTCATTTCGCCCGGCTCGGCGACGAGGGCGTGGACCTGCTGCTGGCCGACTCGACCGGTGCGGAGAACCCGGGGCACGTCCAACCCGAGCGCACGATCGGTGCGACCATCCGCCAGCACCTCACCGAGGCCGAGGGCCTGGTCGTGGTGGCCTCCTTCGCCAGCCACGTGCACCGCATCCAGCAGGTACTGGATGCCGCGATCGCCGTGGGGCGGCGGCCGGTGTTCGTCGGTCGCTCGATGGTGCGCAACATGGCGATCGCCGGGGAACTCGGCTACCTCGACTTCGATGCCGACCTGGCGGTCGACCCCAACGACGTGGACCGTTACGAGCGCTCGGAGCTGATCGTCGTCTCGACCGGCTCCCAGGGCGAGCCCTTCAGCGCGCTGTCGCTGATGGGCGCCGGTGAGCACCGGCGGCTCGAGGTGGGCGAGGGCGACCTGGTCATCCTCGCCTCCAGCCTGATCCCCGGTAACGAGCAGGCGGTGTTCCGTTCGATCAACAACCTCTCGCGACGAGGGTGCACCGTGATCCACGGTGGCGTGGCCCACGTCCACGTCTCGGGTCACGCCAGCCGTGAGGACCTGATCCTGTTCCACAACATCGTCGAACCCGAGCACGTCGTCCCGGTCCACGGCGAACACCGTCACCTGCGTGCGCACGCGGAGATCGCCCGCGAGACCGGCTGCCTGCCCGAGAAGGTGTTCATCTGCGAGGACGGCGACTCGGTCGTCCTCCGCGACGGCGAGGTGACCCGGGGTGAGGGCCGGCTCACCAGCCACGTCTACATCGACGGGCTGCTCGACGACGTCGGTCCGGCGTTGCTGCGCGACCGCCGACGCATCGGTGAGGACGGGATCTGCATCGCGATCGTCACGATCGACCCCCACGCGCGTCGGATCGCGGGCGGGACGGTCGTCACCCAGAAGGGGGTCGTCTTCCACGAGCAGGCCGACGACATCCTGGAAGCGGCCCGCAAGGCGGTCGACACCGAGCTCGAGGGCCTCCCGGCGACGAGGTTCGAGGACACCGCCGCGATCTCCCGTCACGTGGTGCAGGCGCTCGGCCGGTTCTGGCGTTCGGAGACCGGCCGACGGCCCTTCATCCTGCCGGTCGTGCAGGAGGTCTGAGCGTTCGGCGAGCGCCCGCGGGTGCGGCAGCAGGCCACCGCGCGCGACCGGTGAGGTGGTGGACGCAGCGCCGGCTCGCGAGGTGCCAGCCCCGAGGTGTCAGCCCCGAGGTGTCAGCCCCGAGGTGTCAGGCCGGGGTCCCGACGTGAGCCAGCAGGTGTTCGACGACGTCCTGCGCGGTGTAGCGGTTGCTGCCGTTCAGGAGGCGTTTGAGGTCGAGCAGATCGTCCCCTGCGGTCAGCACCGGCGGCTCCGCGTAGCCCTCGCGGCGGACCTGCCCGAGGTCGATGGAGGTCAACAGGCCGTTGCACAGACACCGCCGGCCAGCGGCGTCCTCCTCCGTGCCCCCCTTGCGCACGAAGTCAGCCACCGGTTCGGCCGAACACCGGTAGCCGAGCTCGCCGTCCTCCTTGGCGTAGGCCTCGCGCAGGTAGCCGACATCGCACTTGCGCGGCCGGGCCTCGGCCACCTCCACCTCGGCGATCGTGTCGTCCAACTCGACGAGCTTGAACGGGAAGCCCGTCGGGCTGGCGACGGGATCGGTGCGTACCGACATGGAGCCTTCGACGACGCGGTCGAGCACCGCGTGCTTGAGCTCGGGTGTCAGACCGGACTCCTCGCAGAACGCGAACGCGGTCCCGACCTGGACCCCGGCGGCTCCGAGCTGTAGGGCTTCCTCGACCCGCTGCGGGGTGCCCCAGCCACCGGCGAGCCAGAAGGGCTTGCCGAGCGCGGCGATCGCGTCCAGCTTGACCTCGTCGCGTGGGCCGTAGATCGGTTGGCCCGTCTCGTCGAGGTTCGGCTTGCCGCGGGGCGGAGCGTTGTGCCCACCGGCCAGCGGCATCTCGACCACGTAGCCATCAGGTGCCCCGGAGGTGTTGCGGTCGAGGTAGGCGGCCAGGGTGTGCGAGGACACGATGGCGAAGAACCGCGGACGTGTGACCTCCGGTGCCGGGTGGCCATCGAGGAAGGCGCTCGGGGAGAACCGCGAGATCGCCTTGTCGCCACCGACGACGTCGACGCGCATCTCGACCTCCTCGTGACGGGCCAGCCGGTCGAGCAGCGCCGGGACGTGGGCGGGGATGCCGGCTCCCATGAGCACCGCATCGGCGCCGGCGAGCACCGCGCCGTACAGCGACGGCAGGGTCGGGAGCTGGATCTTCTCGAGGAAGTTGACGCCGATCAGGCCGTCGGTCCCGGCCTTGGCCATGGTGATCTCGGCGAAGTTGGCGACGACCAGCAGCTCGAGGTCCTTGCGCGACGGCTCGAGCACCGGGCGCGCGACGCCGGGGAAGCGGGCACCGTAGGACCTCGGCTCGGCGCGGTAGTAGCGATCACGGACCCGCGCTGCGATCTCTGGGACGGGGAAGGCCTCCAGCGCGCGTCGGACGTGCCCACCCGGATCGCCCTCGGAGAGACGGCGGGCGACGGTCACCGCCACGGCCGTGCCCGACACGACGCCGAGCTGGCCGAGGTTGGCGACCGCCTGGGCCAGCTGCCAGCTGGAGGCGCCGACACCCATGCCGCCTTGCACGATGATCGGTTCGGTCACGAGGAGCTCCTCCACGCCGTCGCGGCAGCACGTTGTGTGCGGCGGGCCGACGACGGGTTCCGACGGTGCAGCTTACGGTGTCGTAACCGTAACTTGCCGGGGGCGCGGGCGCGACCCCGGCCTCGTTCGGCCGACGACGCCGGTGTGCGCTCGTCGCCAGAGGTGTAGTTCCACGCGTGTCGGTGCCGTTATCCTGCGCGAGCCACGATCGAGTCCGAGCCGAGGGGGTGTGCCGTGGCCTCGTCCACGAACACGCGCAGACGCTCCTCGAGCGGTGCCGGCAGCGGCAGGGGCTCCGGGACCAGCAAGACCCGGGCCGGCCGAGGTCACACCAAGGCACCGGCCAAGGCGTCGTCAGGCTCGCGTCCGCGTCCCGGTTCGACCAAGGGCGGCCGCGGCGGGAAGTCGTCGAAAGGGTCCTCGTCCGGTGGATCCTCGTCCGGTGGGTCCTCCTCCCGGTTGGGATCCGCCTTCGCCGAGCACCTCGGCGAGCGCCGCCGCGACATCGGCGGTCTCACGCTGGTGGTGCTCGGGGTCGTGGTGGGGCTCGGGACCTACGCCGATGCGGCGGGCCCGGTCGGGGAGTTCCTCGAGGCCGTCGCCCTCGGACTGCTCGGACTGGTCGGCTACGTCGTCCCGGTCCTGCTGACCTGGTTCGGTCTGCTGGTCGTGATAGGACGACCGGGGCCCGAGGTCGGTCGTATCGCCATCGGCGCCGTGATCGGTCTGTCGGGTGTCCTCGGAGGACTCCACCTGCTGGCCGGTGCCCCGGATCCGGGGACGGGCATGCGCACCCTGTGGCAGGCCGGCGGCCTGCTCGGCTGGGCCGTCGCCACCCCGCTGGCCTGGGCCCTGTCGGTGTGGGGGGCTGCTGCGGTGCTGGTCGCCTTCCTCCTGCTCGGTGTGCTCATCGTGACCCGGACCTCCTTCAGCAGGGTCATCGAGCTGCTGCGCTCGGCGCTGGTGCCACGCGCTGATCGCTCGGGGGACGGCGATGGCGAGGCAGCAGCGGCCGGGCAGCAGGCGACGCAGTCGGTGACGCGCTCGGGACGTGCGGCGCGGCGCGGCGGGGACGAGTCAGCTGGCGAGGACGACACGGCTACCGACGCTGCGGGCAACCGTGTCCGGGCCACCTTGGCTGCCACGAGCGCGTCGCAGCCCTCCCTGACCGCGGCACTGGTCGGGGACGGGGATGATGAGGACCCCGCGGCCGGCCCCGGAGAGGTGACGCGTGTGCCGGACCCGCCGGTCGAGCGGGCCCGCGTCCCGGGGGAGGCCACGGTACGCAAGGCCGCCAAGGTCAGTCCGGTGGAGAGCTTCGCCGACTACCGGCTGCCCTCCCTGGACCTGCTCGCGGCGGGTCGGGTGGTCGGTCGTGACTCGCGGCGGGTGATCGAGGCGCAGACCGCTGCGCTGCAGGAGACCTTCGACCAGTTCGGCGTGGATGCGACCGTGGCGCGGTCCAACCGCGGGCCGACCGTGACCCGGTTCGAGATCGAGCTCGGACCGGGGGTACAGGTGAAGAAGGTCGCCAACATGGGCGACGACATCGCCTACGCCCTGGCGGCTTCGGATGTACGCATCGTGGCACCCATCCCCGGCAAGTCGGCCATCGGTGTGGAGGTCCCGAACCGTCAGCGTGACCTCATCACGCTCGGAGACATCCTCCGCAGCGACCCCGCGACACAGGATCCCCATCCGTTGACGGTGGCACTCGGCGTCGACATCGCCGGCACGCCGGAGCTGATCAACCTCGCCAGCATGCCCCACCTGCTGGTCTCGGGTGCGACCGGCTCGGGGAAGTCGGTCACGCTGAACGGCATGATCTCCTCGATCGTCATGCGCGCCCGACCGGACCAGGTCCGCATGATCCTGATCGACCCCAAGCGGGTCGAGCTCAACGCCT
>CAYXJD010000186.1:0-6629 GCA_964465225.1 uncultured Actinomycetota bacterium | reverse complement strand
GACAACCCGGGTGAACGTGCGACTGGACCCCACCTCGCCTGTCCCGCCCTACGAGCAGCTGCGGCGACAGATCGCCGCGATGGTGCGGTCAGGATCCTTGCCACCGGCGCGACAGCTACCACCCATCCTTCAGCTCGCAGCCGACCTGGCCATCGCGCCGGGAACCGTGGCACGCGCCTACCGTGAACTCGAGCACGACGGCCTGGTCGTCTCACACGGCCGCCGCGGGACACGCGTGTCCGACCCCTTGCCGTCTCCGCCGGCCGAAGCCGAACTCGACCAACTGCTGCACGAAGCAGCCACCCAGTTCGCCATGACAATCGGCCACCTCGACGTGCCCGTCCCGGCCGCGCTCGCCGCCGTACGTGCCGCCATCGACGAACACAACCCCACCACGGATACACCAGCGAGCAACGTCGAGCACCGACCGCCGCGTCTCGCCGACTCCGACGACGGCACAGCAGTTCCGACCAGGTAGAAGACCTCGGCGCAGCCTGGGCCTAGCATCCTCCGCGAATCCTCAAGATCGGGACGGGCAGGCGTCGCATCGGGTTGCCCCGTGGGGGCCGAGGCAGCGGCGTCCGGTGGTGCCGCGGTCTACCGGTTCAGCTCGGTAGCCAGGTCCGGCACGGCCCTGGCGAGGCGTTGATCGGTCGTGAGCAGTCCGCAATCCAGATCGCGTGCGGCGGCGACGTACAGCGCGTCCCGCGCGGCGATGTTGTCTCGCATCCGCCAGGCAGCATCCAACAGCGCACCCCCGATCGGGACGCGACGAACGCCGAGCCGCGCGAGCCGCCGCAACAGTTCATCGACCTCGTCGGCTGCGAGCTCACCAGCACGGTGGAGCCGCGCCAGCCCCGAGAAGACCTCGGCATCCAGATGCGCCACGGTGATCAGCGTCGCATCGGTGTCATCAGCCAGCCGTCGACGGACACGCTCACCGTGGTCACTGCGGACGAGCAGGTCGATGACCGCTGACGCGTCGAGAACGTAGATCACGGGAGCTCTTCGCGGGCCTCGCGAACCGCCGTTGCCCCCGACACGCTCCGGTGCCGTGGAAGCTCTTCGAGGCCGCTGAGCCAGTCGGGCAGCGCAGGCACGGCGGTCGAGCGCTCGAGCAGTCGGGCGACGTAGGTCTGGAGGCTGACGCCAGCCTCCAGCGCGCGCCGCTTGAGCTCCTCATGCGTCTCGGGTGCAAGCCCTCGGATCAGCAGATCGCCCATCGTGCCCCTCCCGGCAGCTATCACGATGATAGCTCAGGGATGGCGATGATCGACGCGACAGAACGACGTGTGTACAACGCCCCGTTGCAGCCACCCGGATGTCGCCCCAGCGCACCGCCCGCCTGAGACCGCACCGCAAGGGCCGCGGCTCTGGCCAGTGCTGTCCGGCGGCTGGGACCGCGACGGGGCGATGGCGGTATGGATCCACTCGGGATCTGACTGCGCAACCGGTCATGTGGTCGCGCGGCCGCGGTCAGGACGCCAGGGGGGCGTGTGCGGCGACCACCTCGTCGTCGCGGTCGAACCCGTGCCAGGTGACGGTCACCTGGTCGTAGTCCTCCAGCTGCCCGCCGCACAGCAGTTGAGCATGCACCCGGCCGTCGACGGTTCCCACGAAGGTCCCGGCGCTGACCCGGCGTCCGTCGCGTTCCAGCCAGGCGTGGTAGTAGCCGGCCGAGGCGGGCTGCACGCCGGTGAGCGCCAGGTCGACCCGGACCCCGGCGTCGGTCTGGATGAGTTCGGCGTCGCCGGCGACCCCCGGCGTGTCGGCCGCTCCGAGCGCGAGGGCCATGTCGGCGTCGGGTGCTCCGGTGCCCAGCGTCCCGAGGAGGCCGCCCGCGAGTCCGGCGAGCAGGATCAGGGCGGCGGCGACAAGGGCCGGGACCTGTCGGCGGCGTCCGGCACTGCGCAGGGTCCGTGCCCGCAGGTCGGCGGGTGCAGGGGGCGATCCGGGGCCGGCCAGGGCGAGTAGGGGCGGCAGCGGGGCGAGTTCGTCGAGTTCGGCGCGGCACGCCGCGCACCCGGCGAGGTGGGCTTCGACGTCGGCCACCTCGGCGGGTTCGAGCCCACCGAGCACGTAGCCGGCGAGCTCGGGTCGGATGGCGTCGCAGCTGGTCATGGGTGCACCCCCAGTTCCTCGCAGGCCAGCCGGAACGACTTGAGCGCGTAGTAGGTGCGGGACTTGACGGTGCCGAGTGGCAGGTCGAGCTGGTCGGCGACCTCACGTTGGGTCAGCCCCCGGGTGTAGGCGAGTTCGAGGACCCGGCGGTGTTCGACGGTCAGCCGGTCGAGTGCGGCACGCACCACCTCGGCGAGCAGGACCTGGTCGGCGGCGTCGTCGACGGCCGGCGCGTCCACGTCGGTGGCGTCGACGGGCCGGGGGTAGCGGGCGGCCCGCCGTTGCAGGTCGATGACCGTCGAGCCGGCGATGGCGAACACGTAGGCGCCCACCGGGCCCCGGGCGGGATCGAAGGCGCCGGCGGCTCGCCACAGCTTCTCGAGGACGCGTTGCACGAGTTCCTCGGCGAGTTCCTCGTCGTGCAGGCGGCGCAGCCCGTAGCCGTAGAGCGCGTCCGCGTAGGTGTCGTAGAGCACGGACGCGGCGCGCTGGTCACCGCGGGCCGCGTCGGCGAGGAGTTGCCCCTCGCCGAGCGGATCTGGGGGTGCCGCGCCGACCACCCGTCAGTAGCCGGCGGCGCCGGCGGCCGCGTCGTCGCTGTCCATGATCGCCTCGCCATCGGGGTTGAGAACGAACCACACGTCGTTGACGCCCTGCCCGGTCACGTCACCAGGGTCGCTGTCGGACGCCCACGTGTACAGCGGCGAGTTGTCGTAGGTGACCTGGATGGAGCCGTCCTCACGTTCGGTGGTGCCGAGCAGTGCGGCGTCGACGCCGACGCCGGCGACCGGTTCGGCGTCGACGGTCAACGGCGGCCACGCGGCCGCGCAGTCGTCGTAGCACGCACTCTGCCCGTCCGAGTCGTTGGTGAACAGGTACAGCGTCATCCCGTCGGCGTCGACCAGCACCTCGCCGAGCGCGGTCGATCCGACCTGGACGTCGGCGAGGTCATCTCCCGCTGCCTCGACGTCGTCTCCCGTCTCGGCGTCCTCGGAGCCGGCATCGCTCCCGTCGTCGGTGTCGGTTTCGGCGGCGGGTTCTTCCGCACCGTCGTCCCCGCTGTCGTCGGGTTCGGTCACGTCAGGTTCGGCGTCGGAGACCGCGTCGGTGTCGTCGCCACCGCAGCCTGCGAGGAGCAGCGCGGCCACGGCAAGCACGGGGGCCAGATGACGAGATGTCGTGGACATGAGAACCTCGGGATCGAGCGCCGCAGCTTCGGCGCCTCACCCGGGACTACGCACGCCGACCGGCCTGAGGTTCACCGGTGTCCCCGTCCGGCCACCGGCATGGGCGCTGGGCCCAACCGGCGTGCATCGGATCTCGATGGCGACCGCCGGCAGGTGGAGCGGGCCGAGATCGAGTGTGACCGTGTGCAGCCGCGCCTCCGCGAGCGTTGAGCTCCGGCGATCCTCTCGCCCGGGTGCCGTCTCGAGCTCGGTACGGCGCATGGCAGGACGAAGCGGGTGCTCGGTGTGCTCGTACCCTGCCGTGGCCGTGTGCCTCATGGGGCGGGCGACGCGCACGGCGCGGGATCGGATCGCGGTCCCTCTCAGCGAGGAGCGCAGCCGTATGGTCACCTTCGACGGTCTTCCCCTGCATCCGCTGATCGTCCACGCGCCCGTGGTGCTGATCCCGTTGGTCGCGGCCGGGCTGGTGGTCCTGCTGGTGCGACCGTCATTGCGACCGACGCTTGCGCCGATCGTGGCTGTGCTGGCGGTTGGTGCGGCCGTGACCGCGTGGGGTGCGGTGTGGAGCGGCGAGGAACTCGGGGAGGCACTCGGCCGCGGCGACGAGCTCGAGTCACACGAGTCGTGGGGGGAGCTGGCGCGGACCTTCGCGGTCATCGTCGCGCTGGGTGTGGTCGCCTTCGCGGCCACCGACCGGTTCCTGCCGCAGCGCCCGACGATCACGCGCGTGCTGGGTGTCGTCACGACCGGAGTGGCGATCGCTGCGGTCGGTGTTGTGGGTGTGGCGGGACACGCGGGGGCGACCCTGGCCTGGGAGGGGAAGGTCCCCGCGGGCGGGGCCGTGGATATCGAGGAGGCGGGTGACGCAGACAGCGAGGGTGACGATGACCCGGCCGTCGCGGGTGATGGTGCGACCGAGGATGGCGGCGAGCCGGCAGGCCCGTCGGCGGAGCTGCTGCCGGGTGTGGGGACGCCTGGTGTGGATGTCGTCCTGGGTGAGTGGGCGCTGGTCCCCTCCGCCGAGGTGGCGCCTCCGGGGACGGTCACCTTCCGGTTCCGCAACCTGGGCACCGTGCCGCACGCGTTGCGGATACGCACGCCCGGGTCGGGTGGCGACCGGCTCGAGTGGCGGTCGGAGACGGTCGCTCCCGGGGAGTCCGGTCTGCTCGTGGTCGAGCTCGCCGAGGGGACCTACGAGGTCGACTGCCCGGTCGAGGACGGGTATGGGGAGCACGACGAGCTCGGGATGGAGATGCTCTTCCGCGTCGCGGAGGATGCCGCCCCACTCGATCCGCTGCCGGCCGGCACGGGTGAACCACCGGCCGAGGATGGTTCGGAGAGCGAAGGCGAGGACGGGGCTTCGACGCCCGGTGAGACCACGGCGTCTGAGGTGGTCGAGATCCGTTCCTTCGCCTACGAGCCGGTGGACATCGAGGTGCCGGTGGGCTCGGAACTGGCCTGGGTCAACCGTGATCCTGCGCCGCACACCGCGACCGGTGACGGTTTCGACACCGGTCGGCTCGAGCAGGATGCCCGCGGGACCGTCACCTTCACTGAGGCCGGGACGTTCGAGTACGTGTGCACGATCCACCCAGCGATGCGAGGACGGGTGACGGTCGTCGAGCCGTAGCCGTCCGATGGCCGCGGGAACGCGCGCCTGGGGCTGCCTGTGCGCGCTGTGCGGACGGTTGTTGGGTGGCCGGTATCTCTTTCGCAGGCAGCGTCGTCCATGGGGCAGTACGGACCGGCCGGGAGATGCCTGGCTGGGTGACGAGCGCAGGAGATGAGCGATGGAACGCAACGAAGCAGGCCTGGACCGGGTACTCCGTGGCGTCGCCGCGGTGGTTGCAGCGGTCGCCGCGTTCGCTGTCGGACCGACCAGTGGGGCCGGGATCGCCCTGATCGTGGTGACGGTGGTGCTGGCGGGGACCGCCGCGACCGGGTTCTGCCCGCTCTACCGTCTGTTGGGGATCAGCACATGCCGGGTGCCGGCAAGCAAGTAGGCGAGACGTCGTGAAACACCAGGATGCTGCAGTGGCGAGGCCGGAGTACCCGGACCGGGTCGGCGCGGCGATCGTCGACGACCTCGACGGGCTGTACCGCTTCGCACTGCTGCTCACCGGCGACAGCCACGCCGCGCAGGACGTGGTCCAGGAGACCGCCGTGCGGGCGCTGGCCGCTGCGGGTGGCTTCCGGGGCGACGCGTCCGCCCGAACGTGGCTGCACCGGATCGCACACAACGTCGTGATCGATGCCGCGCGCCGTTCCGGGCGCGTGGTGCCCACCGCGCAGGTCGAAGCGTTGTGGCGTGACGACGACTACACCGTCGACACCGCCGAGGTGGTCGCACGGGCTGCCGACCGGGCAGAGCTGGAGGACGCACTGATCCGGCTCCCGGAGACCCAGCGCACGGCCGTGGTCCTCCACGACGTGGAAGGCTGGACGGTCCTCCAGATCGCCACGGCCACCGAGATCTCGCTGCCGGCCGCGAAACAGCGGCTACGGCGGGGGAGGATGGCGCTGGTGACGGCACTCGCTGCGGGCCCGGAGCGGCGCCGCCAGACACAGGGGACGCCCATGCGCTGCTGGGATGCCCGCCAGCACGTATCCGACTACCTCGATGGTGACCTTCCCGACACCGAGGTCGGCCAGGTCGAAGCGCACCTTGAGCGCTGCCCGACCTGCCCGCCGCTGTACGCCGCCCTGGTCGGCGTCCACGACGAGATGGGACGGCTCCGCGATACGGACACGGTGGTCCCCGATGCCCTCGCCCGCCGCATCACCGCCATGATCGAGCACCGCGACACTCCGGCGTAGCGCCCGGTGACTCGGTCAGTATCGGCGTCGCATTGTCCAGCGAGACCCCATGGGCCTCGAAGCGTCGGCGAACGCGGCATGGTCGCTGAAGTGGCGGTCATCGACGACCTGCATCGCAGTGCCGACGTCGTTGCGGACGAGCCGACCCGCATCGCGGCCATCGATGCGCGTCGGTTCGTGAGCATGAGGGGGCAGAGGCGGGCTTCGCCCCCACGGTGATCCACATCCAGCCTTGGAGCTTGCACGTCGAGGTCGCCGAGTGAGACACCGGAGGGCAACCTGCAGCACCCGTCCTCGATACCCCAACGCCGGCCCGCGCGATGACAGTCCGGAGGGGTGCTGCCGGACGATCAGGACCGAGATCGACAAGGGACCATGGCCCGGAGGGCCGCACTCGGAGCCGGGCCAACCGCTGATCGATGACGCACCCACTTGGCTCACTCGCTGATCTGGGAGCGCAAGCTCCGGGAGCCGATCGGTCAGCGTGCGCGGTGGTCTGCTTGG
>CAYXJD010000185.1:0-6650 GCA_964465225.1 uncultured Actinomycetota bacterium | reverse complement strand
GCCTTGGTGATCCCGAACGCCACGATGAAGGTCAGCATCGCGGTGTAGCCGGGCAGGGCGAACTCCCGCTCGGCCAACAGGGGGAGCACGGTGCGCTCCTGGCCGACCAGTCCGCCCACCAGGGCGTTGACCCCGACCAGCAACGCGAACTGCGGCAGGTTCTCCCTGAGCCCCAGGCGGACCGGTGCCAGCGGCCGGGTCATGCACCGACCTCCGGGGGCCGTCCTCGGCGCTCGTCCAGCACCGGCGTCACCGACATCGCGCACCTCATCGCTCATCGCGGGTCCCCGTGCCCGGTCGCCACGGCACTCGGGGTGGGCCGGCTCGACCTCCCTAGTTATCAAGTGATCGCTTGAGAAGTTGAGCAGACGGTACCCTTATGGTCAAGTCGACGCTTGAGAACGAGCCGTGTAGGGGATGCCATGACCTCGCAGGACCCTGCCTCAGGCGTCACCGACACGGTCCCAGGGATGCGGCCTGCGAAGGACGCGCTGTTCGACGGGTTCGCCCGGGTGGGTGCGGCGCTGGGCAGTGGCCGACGTGCGGAGCTGATCGAGTTGCTCGTCCAGGGCGAACGCACCGTGGAGCAACTCGCCGACGAGCTCGACCAGTCACTGGCCAACACCTCCCACCACCTGCGCACCCTCGCTCGCGCGGGACTGGTCACCACACGCCGCGACGGCACCCATATCTGGTACCGGCTGGCCTCACCCGAGGTCGAGGCGGCCTGGTTGGCGGTCCGTGCCCTGGCCGCGGAGCTGGTGCCCGAGATGGACCGGCTGGCCGCCGACTACCTCGGTGACCGCGCCGCGCTGGCCACGATCACCCGTGACCAGCTGCTGGACGGGCTGGCGGAGGACCGCTTCCTCGTGATCGATGTCCGCCCCGAAGCCGAACATCGCGCCGGGCACCTCCCGGGCGCGATCCCGGTGCCACCTGATGAACTCGATGAGCGGCTCGCCGAACTCCCCGACGACCGCGAGATCGTCGCCTACTGCCGCGGCCCGTACTGCGTCTACGCCGACGACGCGGTGCGATGGCTCGCCGCCCACGGCCGAGCTGCCCGCCGCTACACCGACGGGATCCCCGAATGGCGACGTGGCGGCGGGCCCGTGGCGACCCCGCCAGCGTCCGACTGACACCCACCGCCGTTCACCTCACGCCGGCGCTCCCGCTCGGACACGTGGTGCTGCCATCAGTCGAGCTGGTCGTGAGGGTCCGCTACCAGGAGATGCTCCTCGATCTGGCCAGGACGCCGACCATCGTCCGCCTTGGCTATCCACGCCGGTCTGCAGGTCGCGCCGCGTTCCAGGTGGCACACTCGTGCCGACGACGAGCGGGCCAACAGTCCGGATGCGCGCGGTCGGAGCCAGCGATGCCGACGATCAGGAACGGGTACCGGGCGGGCGTGGTCGCTGCGTTGGCCGGTTCGCTGTTCATCGTCTGGCTCATCGGCGCTGTCGGGATCCTCGGTGTCGAGGGTGACCGGGCCGACCTGGCGTATCTCGGGGTCTTGCTGGTGGCGCTCGTCGGCAGCTTGGTGTTGCGGCTGCGGCCGGCCGGTCTTGTCTGGATCATGCTGCTGTCGGTCGGGCTGATCGGTGTCATCGGTGTCGTCTCGCTCCTGCTCGGGATGCACCGAGCGGCGCACAGTTCCGTCCTGGAGATCGGCGGCCTCACGGTGTTGCTCGCAGGGCCGTATGCAGCTGCGGCATGGTGTTTCCACGTCGCGGACCAGCGACGGTCGGCACCGAGCGGAGGCCTAGCGCCACGCAAGTGAGGGAGCTCTACGGGTCGTCGGAGTCATCGACATGCTCACCGGCTTGGATGGCCAGGGGCAGGACCGGATCGCTGAGACCGCCACGTGATTCGGCATGCACCCCTCCCGGCGTCGCAGGAGCCCGCGCTGCCGAGGTTCCCCGCCGACCTCATGGCCGAAGCCACCGAGGTCCTGGCAGTTCCTGCAGCTACGACCGTCGGACAGGCCGGTTGAGACTCGACGAACCTCAGGGTTCTGCAGGTCCAATCGGCGTCGACCGCGCTGCCTCGATCTCGGTCAGGACCCGGTCGAGGGGGGCGCCGGTGATCAGGTCGATGATGCCGGTCCAGAACGAGCCGGTGCCGATCTCGGTGGCCATCTGGTCGGAGGCGTCGAAGCGCACCGCCTCGGCGTCGGCGACCAATTCGGCCACCTGCCGGTCGAACGGCTGGGTGTAGGCCGAGGCATCGAAGGTGGCGTGCGGGGAGGTGAAGCCGCCCCGTTGTGCCCATGCCTCGCCGGTGCTCGGCTGCGCGAGGTACTCGATGAGCGCAAGGGTCTCGGGGCTGCGGTTGAAGCCGGCGGCGATCTCGCCGGCCGCCACGAGGGGGGCAGCCCCCTCGTCGGCGACGCCGGGCAGCACGAACACGTTCAGGTCGCCGTCTGGACCGACCTCGGTGCCCTCGGGGAGGTCCCCGACCTGGAACGAGGCCTGCCGGGACAGCAGGCAGCCGGGCGGCTCATCGAGCATCGGGTCGACGGCGTCGAGTGCCGGTGTGGTCAGGATCGCCCGAGGCCCGCCGGCGACCCGGCCCTCGACCAAGGCGATCGTGGTGAAGGCCTCGAAGGCCTCCCGGATCCGGACGTCGGTGAATTGGATGCGGCCCGCCGCCCACCCGTCGTAGGCCTCTGGGCCGTGCAGGCGCAGCACGAGATCTTCGATCCAGTCGGTGCCGACCCAGCCGGTCGCGCCGAAGCTCTCGATCCCCAGGCACCAGGGTGGCGTCCCATCGCGCTCGATGCGGCGGCTGAGGGCTAGCAGCTCGTCCCAGGTGGCCGGAAGTTCGTAGTCGGCCTCGGCGAAGGCAGCGGGCGGGTACCACACCAGGCTCTTGACAGAGAGGCGGAACCAGACGCCGTACCGCTGTCCGTCGACGTTGCCGACCGCGGCCGCCCCCGGCAGGAAGCTGTCCTCCAGCCCGGGGAGGTCGAGCGGGGTGACGTGGTCGTCACGGGCCAGTTCGGCCAGCAGAGCGGGCTGGGGGATCAGCGCCACGTCGGGTGGGTCACCATCCCGGACGCGCTCGGGCAGGCGGGCCGCGAACGCGGCGGTGCCGACCAGGCGCGTCGCGATCCCGGTCCGGTCGGTGAAGCCGGCGAGGACCTCCCGGAAGGCGTCGGCCTCGGCGCCGCGGTAGTTGGTGAAGACCTCCACGATGACCGGCTCGTCGGCCGCCGAGGTGTCCTCGGCACTGGTCGAGCAGCCCGACAGGCCGGCCACGACGGCCGTCAGGGCTACGGCGCGAGCGAGGGGCCTCATCCGGCGGTCGCCTCGTCGCGCACCTCGGGGCGGTACTCGACGGTGACCTCGACCGGACGCTCGATGACCTCGGCGAGGCGTTCGGCGAGTCGCCATGCCGGCTGTGGTGCCTGCCCGGAGGCCATCACGACATCGACGGTCGAGCGGTCGGCACCGGTGTCGGCAGCGAGCTCAACCACCCTGGCCGACGGGTCCCACTCGGCGATCGAATCCACGACCAGATGGCTGAAGCGATGGTCGGCGATCACCTCGGCGGTGTGCAGGGTCAACGGGATGGCGACGCCGACGACGGCGAGTCCGGCCGTTGCGAGGCCGATGCGGACGTGGCCGCGGGCCAGCTGTCGCACGTCCGGAGGAACGAAGCCGGAGAGGAGCATGACGACCATCGCCGACAGGATGATCGCGACCATGTTCGTGACGTAGAGCAGCAGTGCCCCGCGCGCCTCCTGCGTGGCGCCGACCTGAAGCGTGATCCCCACGGTGGCCAGCGGCGGGACCAACGCCACCGCGATCGCGACACCAGGCAGTGATGATCCGGCGCGTGGGTGGGTGAGCACGTAGCCGCCGGCGAGTCCGGCGGCGACCGCAACACCGAGGTCGAGCAGGCTGGGGGCCGTTCGTGCGAGCAGCTGGGAGGTGAGCTCGTCGACGGTGATGGTGCCCGGTGCGATCCAGCCGACGAGCCAGCCGGTCGCCACGGCTGCGATCGTCCCGGCGGTCAGCACGGATGCCGAGATCCCCAGCCGTCGGAGTTGACCATGCACCGTGGATGCGGCGACACCCAGGATCGGGATCATCAACGGGGCCACGAGCATCGCCCCGATCACCACGGCGGACGAGTCGGCCACCAGCCCGAGACCCGCGATGGTCGTCGACAGGATCAGCAAGGTGGCGAAGCGGGCCAGGAACGGTCGCCACTCGGCGTCCTCGAAGAACAGCTCATCGAGCACCTGCCTGCGGGTCGTGTCGTCCCACTCCGGTGGGCGCCACGCGATCCAACGCCCCAACGGCGAGAGCGCCGGCTCGTCGTGAGGTTCGGCCGCTGTCATGTCGTATCGCTCCTCTGGCCGTCAACGTTCGGGGCCGGCGGCACGGCGCGGTCGTTGCCGTCCGCCCAGGTGGAGCGCCAGTATGCCCTCGCGGGGGCGTGACCCACGGGTAGGGCGGCGGCACGGTGCTCCGTGCCCTCGCCATCGGGATCCGCCATCACCCTTGAGCGCCCTCTGCCGCGTCGTCGCCCTGGCCCAGCAGCTGGATCGGGGCGGCGACGGCGGCGGTGTTCGCCGGCCGCGCCGATCGGTCCGGCTGCATGAGCGCCACGATGAGACCGACGAGCGGGAAGCACATGCCGAGCAGGGCATAGGTGAGTGGGCTGTGCCCCTTCTCCTGAGCGATCACGGCAGTCAGAGCCGCGAACCCGGCGACCAGGGCCAGCGAGGCGACCCAGAGCAACGCGGCGTCCATCCGAGCGCACCTCTGGAGCGCCGCATCTCGCTGACGGGACGGCCAGGGTCGGCTCAGCACCGGGCCCGACCGGCGATAGCCGTCGCCAGGTCGGCGTGGCCTGGTTTGGCTCCAAAGACTACTTGGCATCGTCAACTATGTGGAGGGGTCAGTCCATGCAGAGTGGCGCGAAGGGATGGGTTCGGCTGGCATAGATAGTGATCTTCTCTCGTCTCCTCCCGGGGTCCCCGCTCAGGCAAGTGTCGTGTCGATCGCCTTCCACCCGGGTACTGCTGCGCCCGGCGAGACAGTCAGTGTGAGCACCCGAACGCAAGCGACCTGAAGGGCCGGATCCGGGTATAGGACCTACGCTGGCGGCCCGAATCCGATGGTGTTCGGGTACGGGATCGAACCGCCGGCACCACGATCTCCTGGTACGCAGTTTGACGCGAACTGAGCTGATTGCGGCGAACTGGGCGAGTTGGCGGTCGTTGAAGCAATCGTCGGTTGGACGGATTTGGACAGAGGTGCCGCCGCGGCGGTCTCCCGAGGGCCACCGACAGGCGGCATTCGCCGGGGCTGATGGCGGGGCACGGGCGGTCCTTCTGGACGCTTATCGTGGCGGCAGCAGTATGCACGATCACCTTCGGTCGTAGACGCCGTGCGGCTGCGCTGAGAGGGGGGCTCCCCGTGTGATCGCGTAGGGAAGAAGCACCGCCCCGACCGGGCTGCAACGGCAGCGGTTGCGCACAGGTCAGTGCATCGACTGCACTTGACGGTGTCGAGCTCCTACACTTACGCTCATGAAGGGACGCGATCTCATCCGACAGCTCCGTGACACAGCCGCCGACGCGACGCTCGAGTTCGTGTCGTTGCGCAACACCGGCGGTCACGAGGTGTTCTCGCTCGACGGGCTGCGGATCCCGATCCCGAACCACCGCGAGATCGCCGAAGGCACCGCCCGGTCGATTATGCGACAGGCAGCAGCCAAGCTCGGAGAGGACTGGTGGACGTGATCACCTACCGCGTGGCCGCGACCCGTGAAGGCGACTGGTGGTCGCTCGTCGCCGACGATGTCCAGGGTCGTGAGGTCGCCTCCCAGGCGCGCCGTCTCGACCAGGCAGATGCTGCCATCCGGGAGGCGATCGCGTTGGTCCTCGACGTCGATGGCGATGGCTTCGACGTGGACATCGCCCCGGATCTGACTCACGTCGAGGTGTCCGACGAGACCCTCGAGGCCCTCCAACTGCGCCGGGCTCTGGCTGAGCTCAGCGACCAGGCCCACCGTCGGACCCCCGCCGCGGTGGCAGAACTTCGCGGCGCTGGGCTCACCGTCCGCGATGTCGCCCAACTCCTGGGTGTCACGCCATCACGCGTCTCCCAGATCGAGAAGCAGGGCCGCCTGGCGAGCTCCGTCTAGCGCCCGGATCTTCCACCCACATGTGGCCATTGCGGCCACGTTCGAGGACGTGATGGCTGCCGCGCGCGGACGATGGGCCCGTGGGGCTCCCCGGCGCACAGCGTGGCTGCTGCCATCCTCTTGGTTTCTGCGCCGAGCGCCATCAGCGTCGAGCGCCGGGCGCGGCTACACCCTTGTTCCGTTGTCCCTGGCGACCGAGTCCAGCCTTGTTGCGGCAGGACCTCGGTCAGGCTCGGGCGGTCTCCGCGGCTCGCGACGGCCTGCAGACGGCGGCGGCTGAGGTGGGAGCCGCCCAAGGTTGGTCAGTCGGTAGAGCAGCCCCGTTCCAACGAGAGGGGCGAGGAACACCCCCATGGAGAGCGGGGGTCGAGGCGAACCGCACCTGCATCCCGGCAGCAAGCAGGGCGCTGCCACAGGCTGTCGCCCGAGGGAAGACAACCCGGGTGAACGTGCGACTGGACCCCACCTCGCCTGTCCCGCCCTACGAG
>CAYXJD010000184.1:0-6656 GCA_964465225.1 uncultured Actinomycetota bacterium | reverse complement strand
GAGGATGCTCGCCCTGCCGGCCAGACCCACCCGCCCGCACCACCCGCACCACCCGCACCACCCGCACCACCCGTAGCACGCGCAGTATCCACACCGATCTCCAGTCCGTGCCCGAGCGGCGTCGACCGCCGCTGTGGGTCCCCATCACACCACGCTCCCGACCGACCGCTGACGGCGGCGCCGGGCAGCGAGAGGGAAGACCATGCCCAAGAACGACAACCGCCCCAAGGTGACGCTGGCTTGCACGGAGTGCAAGGAGCGCAACTACATCACCACCAAGCATCGGGTGAACCAGCGCGAACGCATCGAACTGCGCAAGTACTGCTCGCGCTGCCGGACCCACCAGGTCCACCGCGAGACCCGTTGACCGTCCTTAGGCCCGCGAGCCACGGCCGTCGGCGCTGTCCGGCGGGTCGCCGTCGTGTCCGGGTGCGGCTCGGCGGTGAAGCGGCGTGGGTCGGGTGTGCCCTGGCCTGATGGCCAGCTGCGACCGACCGGTTAGGATGCCCGGCGGCCACGGAGCAGGAGGTCGGTGTGGCATTGCAACGTGAGAAGGTGGGGACGACGTACCCGTCCTACGCCTACGAGGTCTCTCGCGAGAAGATCCGCGAGTACGCGACCGCGCTCGGCGAGACCGATCCGCGCTACTTCAGCGACGGTGACGACTGTGTCGCGCCACCGACCTTCGCCGCCTGCTTCACCGTCATCAAGGGGGGCGCGGCCGCGTTCGCCGATCCGGAGCTCGGGACCCACCCCGCCGTGGTGCACGGTTCACAGCGCTACACGTTCTCGGGGCGGGCCCTGCGTCCGGGTGACGTGCTCACCTGCACGCCCCGTATCGCCGACATCTCGACACGTGGCGCCAACGAGTACCTCGTGATCGAGGTGCTGTGTGAGGATGCCGAGGGGCACCACGTGGTGACCTCGCAGGCCACCATCGTGCTGCTGGGCTCCGCACCGGCGGCCAGCCCGGACGCTCCTGCGGCGGCGGGCCAGGAGGTGGCCTCGTGAGCGCTGTGCGACCGATCGAGGTCGGTGATGAGCTGTCGCCGGTCACCGCGGAGTCCAACCTGGCTGCCTCGGTGCTGTACGCCGGCGCATCGGGCGACATGAACCCGTTGCACTACGACCTCTCCTTCGCCGAGAACGTCAGCCCGACCGGTGGGATCATCGCCCACGGGATGTACTCCATGGGGCTGGCGTCACGGATGCTGACGGCCTTCGCCGGTGGCCCCGAACACGTGCTCGAGGTGGACGTGCGGTTCACGCGTCCGTGGCCGCTCGGTACCACCTCGACGTTCACCGGGTCGGTCACGGCGATCGAGGACGGCATCGCGACGGTGGCGTTGGCGGGCACGAACGAGTCCGGGGACCGCATCCTGCGAGGTACCGGACGCGTCCGTCTCTGAGCGGCCGCGGCGACGTCTCGCCGGAGCGGTTGTCGTCGGGGTCAGCAGCGCGGTAGCCTATGGCCAAGCTGCCTCCCGGTGAGGCAGCGTTCCCGTGTCAGGGGTCGCTGTGCCGACCCGGTCGCCGCGGGAACGGACGGGAGTAGCTCAACTGGCAGAGCACCGGTCTCCAAAACCGGCGGTTGGGGGTTCAAGTCCCTCCTCCCGTGCGAGGTGGCCCCCGCCCGCACCGTGGAACGGCCCAGTGCACCGCGCAGCACCGATGGGCGCAAGGTGCTCGTCGTACCAACCTGGCGGGGTCCCGATCCGACCGGTCGGAAGCCTGCCGTCGCCGACCGCTCGGTCGGGCGTTCGCTCCACCTCGATGCCCACACCACGGGCGCCGGACCGCACCACGGGCCCGGCGCCGCGAACCCGATAGATCGCACCACACACCCGGCTTCGGAGTCTGAGATGAACCGCGAGGAGAAGCGCCGCGGCGGCCGCGAGGAGCGGCGGACCGAGGACATGAAGAGCGCCGGTTCAGGTCCGACGCGTAGCACCCGCACCTCCCCGAAGCAGTTCCTGCGCGAGGTGCGCAGCGAACTCCGCAAGGTCGTGTGGCCCAACCGCAAGGAGGTGACGTCGTACACCATCGTCGTCCTCGTCACGACCCTCGTGCTCGTCGGGATCGTGTGGGGACTGGACGAGGTGATCCGGCGCGCCGTCATCAACACCCTGGGGTGAACAGCGTGTCCGACGAGACCACCACCGATCGCGTGCCCGACCCATCTGCAGCGGCGGACACCGAACCCTCAGCGCCTGTGGCCGATGCGGCCCCCGAGCCGGAGGGCGACGACCTCGATGACCTGCTCGGCATGGCCGGCGCCGGGGGAGGAGCCACGCCCGACGCCAGCGCACCATCGCCGGCCGAGCCACCGAGCGCGACCCCGACTGGCGAGGCGGACGCGGCGCCACCCGCTCGGGCCCGCCGCCCTCGTTCGCTCGAGGACGTGCGCGACCAGAAGGACCTCGCCCGGCTGCTCGGCGACTGGTACGTCGTCCACACCTACTCGGGCTACGAGCAACGGGTCAAGGACAACCTGGCCAACCGGGTCGAGGCCCTCGAGGCCGAGGACCGGGTCTTCGAGGTGGTGATCCCCACCGAGGAGGTCACCGAGTACAAGAAGGGCAAGAAGACGGTCTCGCAGAAGAAGTTCCTGCCGGGGTACGTGCTGGTCCGCGCCATCATGGATGACGAGGTGTGGGGGATCGTGCGGCACACCCCGGCGGTGACCGGCTTCGTCGGGTCGCCGGGCACCCGGCCGGTCCCGCTGCCCCTGAAGGAGGTCGCGGAGACCCTGAAGATCCCCGTCGAGGTCGTCGAGGAGGTCGAGGCCGAGGAGGGCGCGGAGGCCGTACCCTCCAAGGTCGTCGCCGAGATCGACCTCGAGGTCGGCGAGACCGTGCGGGTCACCGGCGGCCCGTTCGCGGACTTCACGGGCACCATCTCGGAGATCAACCTCGACCAGGCCAAGCTCAAGGTGCTCGTCAGCGTCTTCGGACGCGAGACCCCGCTCGAGCTGCCCTTCGACAACGTGGCCAAGCTGTAGCACCGAGGCACCATCGCACCGATCGCTCCCGCGCAGCGCGCTGTGGAGCGCCACGCACCACCCATCGATCGTGGGAGGCCGGTAGCGGCCGCCAGTACCACGCGAGGAGAGACGAACAACCATGGCGAAGAAGGTCGCAGGCTTCATCAAGCTGCAGATCCCGGCCGGTCAGGCCAACCCGGCTCCACCGGTCGGTCCAGCGCTCGGCCAGCACTCCGTGAACATCATGGAGTTCTGCAAGGCGTTCAACGAGAAGACCGCCCAGATGCAGGGTGACATCGTGCCGGTGGAGATCACCGTCTACGAGGACCGCTCGTTCACCTTCATCATGAAGACCCCACCTGCGGCCCAGCTGCTCATGAAGGCCGCGGGCGTCGGCGGGGGGTCGGGGACACCCCACGTCACCAAGGTGGGCGCTGTGACCCGCGAACAGGTCAGGGAGATCGCTCAGAAGAAGATGCCCGATCTCAACGCGATCGACCTCGAAGGCGCGATGAAGATCATCGAGGGCACGGCGCGCTCCATGGGCATCACCGTCAAGGAGTGAGCACGGATCGTTGACCGACCGCGTCCGGGCATCGGCCCGGTGCGGCACACGTCCTAGGTGGGAGACGGCCAACTGCCGTCGTCGGGACCACGAGGAGCGAGTTGGAATGGCCAAGAGGAGCAAGAAGTACCGGGCAGCGCTGGATCGGATCGAGACCGACCGGCTCTACGGCCCGAAGGCGGGCTTCGCCCTGCTGAAGGACATCGACGCCGCGGGCTACGACGCCACCGTGGAGTGCGCGTTCCGGCTGGGCATCGATCCCCGCAAGGCCGACCAGATGGTCCGCGGCGCCGTCGCACTGCCCCACGGCACCGGCAGCGAGGTGACCATCGCCGTGGTGGCTGCAGGGGAGAAGGCGACCGATGCGGCCGCTGCGGGTGCCGACCACGTCGGATCGGACGACCTGGTCGAGCGTCTCGCCGCTGGTGAGCTGATCGACGAACTGGACTCGATCATCGCGACACCGGACATGATGGGCAAGCTGGGACGTCTCGGCAAGACGCTCGGCCCGCGCGGGCTGATGCCCAACCCGAAGTCCGGCACCGTCACCATGGATGTCGGCAAGGCGGTCAGTGAGATCAAAGCCGGACGTGTCGAGTACCGCTCGGACCGCAACGGCAACGTCCACGTGGTGCTGGGCAAGGCGTCCTTCAGCGTCGAGCAACTGCTCGACAACTACGCCGCGCTCCTCGAAGAGCTGCTGCGGCAGCGGCCGTCAGCGGCGAAGGGCCGGTACCTGCAGACCGTCGCGATCTCCACCTCGATGTCGCCGTCGGTCCCACTGGACCCGTCGCGTTCCCGGGGCTTGCTCGAGGACGAGGACGACTGATCAACCACGGTCCGCGCGAGCGCCGCGCGGACCGACCCCGCGTTCGTCACCCGACGAGCGGGGCGCTACTCTTCGCTACCAACGAACCGAAGACCGCCGGATGCCCCTCGGGGCCGAAGGACGTGAACGGTCCGGAGCGCGAGCTCCCCGCCACGCATCCCGCGCAGGATCGAACAGCACCGACGTCCTCGCATGAGGCGCCACCCGCTCTTCGTCCCCCTGCGCAGCTGCGCGAGGGGGACGTCGTCGTCTCTGGCCCGTCACCTCACCGCCCGGTCTCGGCACCGCAGTCGACGGAGGTCACACGTGGTACGGCCGGAAAAGCTCGCCAAGGTCGAGGAGGTCCGTGCGGACCTCACCGGCGCGGCGGCGACGCTCCTCACCCACTACCGCGGCCTGTCGGTCACCGAGCTCGCCGAGCTGCGTGCGCGGCTCCGCGATTCGAACGCCGAGATGAAGGTCGTCAAGAACACGCTCACCAAGCGGGCCGCTGAGGCCGCGGGGATCGGCGGCCTCGACGAGTTGCTCGAAGGGCCGACCAGCCTCGTGCTCTGCGCCGAGGACCCCGTCGGGCCCGCCAAGGCGCTGAAGGCCTTCGCCAAGGACCATCCGGAGCTCATCGTCCGCGGGGGCTACCTCGACGGTGAGGTGCTCGACGGCGAGGCGGCGCTGAAGCTCGCGGAGCTCGAGAGCCGCGAGGAACTCCTCGCCAAGCTCGCCGGCCTCATGCAGGGGGCCCTGTCCGGTACCGCCCGTCTGCTGCAGGCGGCGACGGAGAAGCAGGCGCGTCTCCTGCAGGCGCTGATCGACGCCGGTGGACCGCAGGCCGAGGGCTTCGCGGCCGCCGCCGGGACGGAGACGACCGAGCAGCGCCCGGAGGCTGCGGCTGAGTCGGCCCCACAAGCTGCGGCTGCACCGGCCCCCGAGGCTGGCGATGCAGCGACCGGGACGGCTGAGCCCGACGTCGGCGCTGCCGATGCGCCGGCCGCTGAAGAGACCACGACCGAGGCCTGAGCCGAGGTCCCGCACGACATCGGGCCACGCGGGCACGAGCCCGTAGGCCCACTCGACCACCAGCGCGCGAGGCGTGCCACCAGGAGGAACCACGATGGCGAAGCTGACCACCGACGAGCTCATCGAACAGTTCAAGGAGCTCACGCTCATGGAGCTGAGCGAGCTCGTCAAGAAGTTCGAGGAGACCTTCGAGGTCACCGCCGCTGCTCCGGTCGCCGTCGCGGCTGCCGGTCCGGCCGGCGGTGAAGCCGAGGAGGCCGAGGAGCAGACGGAGTTCGACGTCATGCTCACCGGCGCGGGTGAGAAGAAGATCGGCGTCATCAAGGAGGTCCGCGGTCTGACCAGCCTCGGGCTCAAGGAAGCCAAGGAGCTCGTCGAGAGCGCACCTGCGGCCGTCCTCGAGGGCGTCTCCAAGGACGCTGCCGACGAGGCCAAGGAGAAGCTCGAAGCCGCCGGTGCGACCGTCGAGCTCAAGTGATCTCCACTCCCTCGGGATGCCGAGGGAGCCGCACGTCGCGTGCCACCGCCTCCGGATCGCCGGAGGCGGTTGACGCGCTCAGCGCACGGTGGGTACGCTTGGTTGCCGCCGTGTGCTCCGCCGTCGTCCCGCTGCTCCCACGTCTCAGCGGAACGCGTCCCATCGAGCGAGGTCGTCGTCATCCGAGCTCTGCTGTGAACGTCTGCGTTCGCGCACGGAGCGTTGGATCGTCGTCCACGATCGAGACCAGCGCGTGTCCGCCCCTGACGTGGCCCGTCGCGACGAGTGTTTCCCGCGGCCGCACCACCCCGTGGGTCGGTCGGACCGCCCACGTCGCGTCGCGCCCTGCGTGACGACGCATCGCCCTGCGAGTCACAGCGTCGCTGGACTCGTCGAGACCACCATCTGTACCAGGGGAGGTCCCCGTTGGTCGGCACCGCCGTCAACCCGCACCTGAAGCTGGATCAACGCCTGAGCTTCGCCAGGATCCACGAGGCGCTACCCGTCGAGGAGCTGGATCTGGTCGCTATCCAGAGTCACTCCTTCAACTGGCTCATCGAACAGGGCCTCGGCGAGATCTTCGACGAGATCTCCCCGATCGAGGACAGCCAGGGCAAGATGGCGCTCAGCTTCCTCGACCACCGGTTCGACGAACCCAAGTACTCGGTCGCGGAGTGCAAGGAGAAGGACCTCACCTACGCCGCCCCGTTGTTCGTGACTGCCGAGTTCCTGAACAAGGAGGACGGCACGATCAAGTCCCAGACGGTCTTCATGGGGGACTTCCCCG
>CAYXJD010000183.1:0-6692 GCA_964465225.1 uncultured Actinomycetota bacterium | reverse complement strand
CCGACCCGATCATGACCCCCGACCTGACGACGACCCCCTGCCCCGATCACGACCCCTGACCCGATCACGACCCCCGACCCCAGACCCTCGCGTGACCCCCGGTCACCCACCCAAGGAGTCCCGGATGCAACGCCTGTTGGTCCTCGGCGCCGGCACCGCCGGCACGATGGCCGTCAACAAGCTCCGCCCGCTACTGGCCGAAGACGAGTGGGACATCACCATCGTCGACCAGAGCGAGGAACACCACTACCAGCCGGGCTACCTGTTCATCCCCTTCGGCTGGTACCAGCCCGAGCAGGTCGTGAAGCCCCGCAAGCGGCTCATCACGCGTGGCGTCACCCAGCTGACGGCTGAGATCGATCGGGTCGACACCGATGCCAACCGCGTCCACCTGACCGACGGCAGGGAACTGCCCTACGACCAGCTCATCATCGCCACGGGCACGCACCCGACGCCCTCGGAGACCCCCGGGTTGGCCGAGCCGAACGCGCGGGAGCGCGGGGTCCACAGCTTCTACACCCTGGACGACGCCGTCGCCCTGCGCGATGCGATGCAGCGCTTCGACGGCGGACAGCTGGTGGTGAACCTGATCGACCTGCCGATCAAGTGCCCGGTCGCGCCGCTGGAGTTCGCTTTCCTCGTCGAGGCCTGGCTCCACGAACGTGGCCTGCGCGAGAAGACCGAGGTGACCTACGTCACACCCCTCGACGGGGCGTTCACCAAGCCGCTGGCCGCCAAGGAACTCGGCGGCATGTTCGTCGACCGTGGGATCGAGCTCGAAGCCGACTTCATGCTCGAACAGGTCGACCTCGATGAGCAGTGCCTGGTCAGCTACGACGAGCGCGTCGTGCCCTTCGACCTCCTCGTGACGATCCCGATCAACCGGGGGGCGGCGTTCGTCGGCCGCTCGGGGCTCGGCGATGAACTCGACCACGTCCGCGTGAACAAGCACACCTTCCTGGCGGAGGATCTCGACGACGTCTTCGCCCTCGGGGATGCGGCGAACCTGCCGACCTCCAAGGCGGGCTCGGTCGCGCACTTCTCCCTGGATGTCTTCGTGGAGAACTTCCTGCGTCACATCGACGGGCTGGACATGCACGAGCAGTTCGATGGCCACGCGAACTGCTTCATCGAGTCCGGCTACGGCAAGGCGATGCTGCTGGACTTCAACTACGACACCGAGCCGCTGACCGGGACCTTCCCGTTCCCCGAGCTCGGCCCGCTCAAGCTTCTCGGCGAGAACGAGGCCAACCACTGGGGCAAGCTCGCCTTCCGCTGGATCTACTGGCACCTGCTGCTGCCCGGCCGGCCGCTGCCGCTGCACGCGGACATGTCGATGATCGGCAAGGAACGACCACCACTGCCCGATCAGGAGCCGGAGGCCGAGCAGGCCCCCCGCCGTGAAAGTGCACTGATGGAGGTGTCGATGTGAGCGCGCTCGATACGCACACCGCCCCTGGCTCCGGCTCGGCCGACGGCGCTGCCGCCGCCACCGATGCCACCGAAGCCGCTGCCGCCGCCCGGCTCGACCGGATCGAGGCCCGTCTCGACCTGCTGCTCGACCACGCGGAGCGCCGCGACGCGGAACTCGAGCCGCTGCGCGACCTGGCCGCGGAGGTCGGCGTCCTGTCGGCACCGGCCATGGATGCTGTGACCGGACGGATCTACGAGCTCGAGCAGCGCGGCTACCTCGGCTTCGCCCGTAGCGGCGGCCGGGTCGTGGAGCGCATCGTGGCCTCCTTCGACGAGGACGACGTCGAGGCCCTCGGCGACAACGTCGTCCTCATGCTCGAGACGCTGCGTGACCTGACCCAGCCGGAGATCCTCCAGTTGCTGCGCCAGACCGCCGGGTCCGTCAGCCACCTCGATACCCCGGTCGGTGGCACGCCGCCGTCCACCTTCGCGCTGGTCAAGCAGCTACGCGACCCGGAGGTCCGGCGCGGTCTCGGTCGCATGCTCGAACTGTTGCGCAGTGTCGGCAGCGACCAGCCCTCTGGTCCCGGATCGCCGGGTTCGCCGGCCAGCAGGGTGCCCCGTCCGTGAGCAGGCGCGGCCGCTGATCAGCTGCGGCCGCTGACCTTCTCCACGACCACGACCACCTGTACGACCCCGACATTCGAGCGACATCCACCATCAGCACGACCCGACCACCTGCACGATCCCGATCACCTGTACCGACCCCCGAACTCACCACTAGGAGCACAGACCATGCCGGTCGTCACCGTGCAAGACCGCGAGATCCACCTCGACGACGAGGGGTTCCTCACCGAGCCCACCGAGTGGGACGAGGACCTCGCCCGCGAGCTCGCCGCCAACATCGGCCTCGAACTGACCCCCCGTCACTTCGAGGTGATCAGCTTCGCCCGGGCCGACCAGGCCGAGCAGGGCGAGACCCCGACCCTTCGCCGCATGACCGCGGTCGGTGGGTTCCCCACCAAGGAGCTGTTCCAGCTCTTCCCGAAGAAGCCCGCCAAGAAGCTGTCCTACGTCTCCGGGCTCCAGAAGCCCGTGGGCTGCGTCTGAGCCGGAGGAGACCATCATGACCGCGACCGATCTGAACACCGCTCCCATCCCCTCCTTCGACGACGACGAGGAAGGTGGCCGCAAGCTCGTGCTGATCTGCTCCAAGGGCTCGCTGGACATGGCCTACCCGGGCCTGGTGCTGGCGAACGCCGCCCTCGGCGAGGGCATCGAGGTCCACATCTTCTTCACGTTCTGGGGCTTCGAGATGATCAACAAGAAGACCATGCACGACCTCAAGTTCGTCGCCATGGGCAACCCCGCCACCCACATGCCCAACGCCGTGATGGGGCTGCCGGGCATGACCGCCATGTCCACGAAGATGTTCCGCAAGGAGATCGCGGAGCTCGACCTCCCCGAGGTGCCGGAGTTCCTCGACCTCATCCACGAGTCGGGCGGGCACCTGTGGGCCTGCCGGATGTCGGCGGACATGAACAAGCTGACCGAGGACGACCTCTACGAGGGCGTCGAGGCCATCATCAGCGCCACCGACTTCATGGAGCTGTCCGAGGGGGCGCAGACGCTGTTCATCTGAGCTGTCCCGACCGTTCGACGGCCGGCCCGCGGCGACGCCCGGGCCGGCCGTCGCATGTCGTGGGATGGCCGGGCGGGTGCGGGGGTCGTGGGTAGGGCGGGGGTCCTGGGCCGGTCGGGGGTCCTGGGCCGGTCGGGGGTCCTGGGCTGGGCGGTGGCGGGGAGCAGCGGACCGTTGCTGTTGCGTGCCAGGCTGTGGGCGTTGGCAGCCCTGGGGACCATCGTCCCTCGCGTCCTGTCGCGCTGGCGGCGATACTGGAGGTCCGTCAGATGGTGGGTGCAGCATGGAAGGTCTGGTCAACGACGGCATCGCGACCGAAGGCCCCGATCTGCGCATGGTCGACGCCGCAACGGTTGCGGACCTGCCTCGACAGGCGTTGTCCCCGGGGGTGACCTACGTCCAACTGTGGGCGCAGGGTCGCTCCTTCTCCGGGGTCTTCCACCTCGAACCCCACGCGGTGATCGACGAACACACGCACCGCTTCCACTGCCACCACGTGTGGATCCTGGAGGGTGAGGTCACGATCCTCGAGCGCACGCTGGGGGCCGGGTCCTACGCCTACGTGGCGCCGGGCCAGCCCCACGACCTGGTCGCCGGCCCGGAGGGGGCGACCGCCTTCTACCTCTATCTGGTGACCGGATCGCCGAGCACCGTCGAGCCGTAACCGCCGGTCTTTGGCGGTGGCTGCCGCTGTGGGGCGTGGCCGCCGGTGTGGGGCCGTAGCTGCTGCCGTCGGGCGTGGACGCCGGTGTGGGGCCGTAGCTGCTGCCGTCGGGCGGGGCCGCCGGCGTGGGGCCGTAGCTGCTGCCGTCGGGTCGTGATGGCCGTGGGGCCGTAGCGGTAGGGATCGTCGGGCCTCGGGGCGGTCACCGCTGCGCTTCCGCCGGCGGGTCGCACGACCCTTGGTGGCATCCGCGCGGGCTGGCAGGCTCGACCCACGGTGCGGACCAGGCAGGTGCGGATCGGCAGGCTCGACCCACGGTGCGGACCAGGCCGCGGATGGCCGGGAACAGGAGCAGCGGTGCCAACGCGACGCATCCTCATCATGGGCGCGGCCGGCCGCGACTTCCACCTCCACAACACCGTGTTCCGTGACGACCCGGACAGCCACGTGGTCGCCTTCACCGCGACCCAGATCCCCGGGATCGACGGCCGCGTCTACCCACCATCGCTGGCCGGTCGCGACCACCCCGACGGGATTCCGATCCACCCGGAGTCCGAGCTCGAGGACCTCGTCGCCGAGCACGACGTGACCGAGGTCGTGCTGGCCTACTCGGACCTGTCCCACGAGGACGTCATGCACGCCGCCTCGCGGGTGCTGACCACCGGGGCGGACTTCCGGCTGATCGGCCCCGACGCTTCGATGCTGCCCAGCCGCGTCCCGGTGGTCGCGGTGACGGCGGTGCGGACCGGGTGTGGCAAGAGCCAGACCTCGCGCCGTGTCGGCGAGCTGCTGCTCGACGCGGGACTGCGCACCGTGCTGCTCCGCCATCCGATGCCCTACGGGGACCTCGAACGCATGCGGGTCCAGCGGTTCGCGAGCCTGGCGGACATCGATGCCTCGGATCCCTCGATAGAGGAACGCGAGGAGTACGAGGCGCCGGTCGCGATGGGGATGGTCGTGTACGCGGGCGTGGACTACGCCGACATCCTCGCCGCCGCCGAGGCCGAGGCCGACGTGCTCATCTGGGACGGTGGCAACAACGACTTCTCCTTCGTGCGCCCCGACGTGCAGATCACCGTCACCGACCCGTTGCGGGCCGGCCACGAGGTCCGCTACCACCCCGGCGAGACCAACCTGCGCCGAGCGGACATCGTGGTGATCAACAAGGTGGACGCGGCCACCGATGCCGACATCGAGGTGGTGGCCGCCAACGTCGAGGCGCTGAACCCGGGCGCCACGGTGGTGCGTGCTGCCTCGCCGGTCACACTGGAGCCGGGCCCCTCGCTCGCGGGACAGCGGGTGCTGGTGGTCGAGGACGGTCCGACGATCACCCACGGCGGCATGCCCTACGGGGCGGGGACCGTGGCGGCGCGGGAGGCCGGTGCGGCCGAACTCGTCGACCCCCGCCCCTGGGCCGTCGGCAGCATCGCGGCGACCTACGCGGCCTACCCCGACATCGGCCCGGTCCTGCCGGCGATGGGCTACGGCGAGCAGCAGGTCGCGGAGCTGTCCGAGACCCTGCGCGCCGCCGAGTGCGACGTGGTGGTCATCGGCACCCCGGTCGACCTGTCACGCATCGTGGACGTGGGTCATCCGGTGCGCCGCGCCACCTACGTCCTCGCGGAGCGGGGTCAGCCGGATCTCGCGGCGGCGCTGGCCGACCACCTCGATGTCTGGACCCGACGTCGCTGAAGCCCGGTCGGGCCTGCTGGGTCGACCGCGTCACCCGCACCGTGCTCGAGAACGGTCAGCGTGCGTCCTGGGAGGTGGAGGCGCGCACCTCGACCACCGGGAGTCGGAGTGCGGCGGGGGCCGTGGCCGGCACCACCGGCCGCTGCGGCGCGACCGGAGCCAGCCGCTGGTAGCCCGCGCCGGGTACTGGTCGCGGATCCGTCTCGCCGCGGTTCGGCCACAGCGCCATGGCCCGCTCGGTCATCGCGGTGATCGTCAGCGACGGGTTGACCCCGAGGTTGGCGGTGATGGTCGAACCGTCGCAGACGTGCAGGTCCTCGACGCCGTGGACCCGGTGGTAGGGGTCGACGACGCTGGTGGCGGGATCCTCGCCGAGTGGGCAGCCGCCGATGAAGTGCGCCGTGGCCGGGGTGTTCAAGGTCGCCTCGAAGATCGAGCCCATCGGCTCGCCGTCCATCCGCTCCGCCGCGTGGCGGGCCGCCTGGTTCGCGGCCGGGATCCAGGTCGGGTTCGGCTCGCCGTGTCCCGGTCGGGTCGTCAGCCGGCGACCGAACACACCACGCTTGCGGACCAGCCTGAGCGAGTTGTCGATCGTCTGCATCGTCAGCAGGATGACGGTGCGCTCGGACCACTGGCGGGCTGAGAGGCTGCGGAGGAACCGTGCCGGGTGGCGCAGGATCGACAGCACGAAGCGCAGGGGTCGGGGCAGCCGCCCGCCGCCGTCGACCATCAGCGTGGCGATCAGCGACATCGCGTTGGAGCCCTTGCCGTAGCGCACGGGTTCGATGTGGGTCTGTTCGTCCGGGTGGATCGAGGAGGTGATCGCCACGCCGGCGGCGTAGCCCACGGTGCCGGCCGACCCGGGGGCCGTGTCGACCTCGTCGGAGGGCAGGCGATGGGCCGTGGCGCCCACCAGCGCCTCCGAGTTGGTCCGCACCAGCGTGCCCAGCGCCGGGGACAGCCCCGGCAGACGGCCGCGCTCGCGCAGTGTGAACAGCAGCCGCTGGGTCCCCAGCGCGCCACTGGAGACGATGACCTGCTCGGCGGTCAGGGTGCGTCGGTCCTTGCGCAGCCACGCGCCCGGCCGTTCGTGGACCACGCGCCACCCCCCACGGGGCAGTGGGATGAGGTCCACCACCTGCCGTTCCGCGAGCACCTCGGCGCCCGCGCCTTCGGCGAGGTGGAGGTAGTTGTGGTCGAGGGAGTTCTTCGCCTCGTGCTTGCAGCCGACCATGCAGTTGCCGCACCGGATGCACCCGACCCGGTCGGGGCCGAGCCCGC
>CAYXJD010000182.1:0-6728 GCA_964465225.1 uncultured Actinomycetota bacterium | reverse complement strand
TCGCGCGCAGCATGTCGGTGTCGGAGTTGATGTAGATGGGGTCGTTGGCCACCCAGGACGCGACGATGCGCTCGGCCTCCTCGGCGCCCTCGTTGCGGATCAGCGCCGCCACGAGCGACTGGGTGTAGGGGTGCGTGCTCGGCCGCAGGCACAGCCTGCCGTCGTACTGCGGGTCACCGAGCTCCGCGTAGGTGGTCGGCGGCGTGTCGAGGCGCTCCTCGGAGTACTGGATCACCCGGATACGGCGGCTCAGCGCGTACCAGGTGCCGTCCTCGGCGCGCAGTTCCTCCGGGATCGCGTCACTGAGGACCGCGCTGTCCAGCGACGCCAGCAGGCCCGCCTCCGAGGAGAGCGCGATGTTGGCGGCGTCCGCCGTCATCACGACGTCCGCGGGCGTGTTCTCTCCCTCGGCGAGCAGGCGCTCGCGCAGCTCCGGGTCGGAGCCGGTGGTGAAGCGGACCTCGATCCCGGTGGCCTCGGTGAAGGACTCGAAGACCGGCTCGATGCCGTAGTGCCGGCCCGTGTACACGGTCACGGTGTTCTCGAGCGCCGCGGCGTCGTCGCCGGTCTCGGACACGGTGTCGGCCTCCTCGGCGTCGGCCGCGTCGGCCTCGGCCGAGGCGTCCCCGGCATCGTCAGGTTCGGGCACGGCCTCCTCCTCAGCGCCGCAGGCGGCGAGGACGACGGCGAGCAGGGCGATCGGGGCGACGGCCCGAAGGACGCGGCGCGGAACGGTGGTACGCATTCGATGATCCTTCGTCACGTGAGGGTGCGGTTGTGGACCTGCGTAGGAGCCAGCCGTGCTGGCGGGCGTTAGGTTAGCCTAACCTTGTGCATGCGGCGCAAGTCGGCGTGGCGGGAGCTCGCACCGTCGACCTCCCGGCAGCGGGCGGGGTCGCCGGTCGCTGACCCGGCACACTGGCGCCGTGGACACAGGCCTGACCCAGCAACTGCTGACGCTCCTCACCGAGCGTCGGCGGCGAGCGCTACGGCGACGCGATGCATCGCAGCGGGACGTCGAGGACATCGTGGAGCGCTCCTCGGACGCCTCCCGCGACGACGAGCACGACCCCGAAGGCGCGACCATCGCCTTCGAACGGGCGCAGGTCACCGCGCTGCTGGCTGCGGCCGAGCAGGAACTCGTCGACATCGACCGGGCGGTCGCGCGGGTTCGGTCCGGGCTCCACGACCGTTGCGAGGCCTGTGGTGCCGAGGTGCCGGTGGAGCGACTCCGCGCCCGCCCCGCGGCACGCACCTGCATCGGCTGCGCCCGCACGGGCACGGCGGGCCAGCCGGCCTCCCGGACGCGTTCCGGGCGGCTCGCCGAACGGCCTCCGTCGTCCTCGCACGATCGGTCGCCGTAGCCGGTGACGTGCCTTTCGGGCTCTGCGTCGCCGGTCAGGGATCGGGGTGTGATCCGTGGGCCCGGTTCACGACCGGGGACGTCCGCGACGACGTGCAGAGAGCTCGGTCGTCTCGGCGGGGCGATGGGCGGCCTCGGCGAGCAGGAAGGTGGCCGCGTTGGACACCGAGCCGGGGTCGTCCTGGGCGCGGGCGAGCAGGAGCGCACCCTCGAGCACAGCGAGGAACGTCGTCGCGAAGGCCTCGGGGTCGAGGTCGGGACGGAACTCGCCCGCCTCGATCGCTTCGGCAGCCTGGGCGGTGATCCATCCGATCTCACGGTCGAAGAAGGCGGTGACCTCCGCGCGGGTGGTGGGATCGATCCCGTTCCAGTCCGCGGCTACGGCACCGCAGAGGCACATCAGGTCGCGCTGTGCGGGCGCCAGGAACAGCGCGGCGTAGGCCTCGAGGCGGTGCCGGGCGCTGTGACCGGTGAGATCGTCGAGTTGTTGGCGGAACCTGCCGGCGTAGTCGGCTACCGCGGCGCTCGACAGGTCGGCCTTGCGCGGGAAGTGGTGGTGGATCGAGGGCGCGGCGATACCGAGTTCCTGGCCGATCGATGCGAAAGAGAACGCGTTGGCGCCGCGTGACTGGATGGCCCGGCTCGCGGCTTCGATGACCTCGCGACGGATGTCCCGTCCACTTGGGCGTGCCATGGCTCCACCTCGACGGACCGGTCAGCGCTCGCCGATCGGCTCGCGCAGGTACCCCGCGTCCCACATCTGCGACGCCGATGCCTCGACCGGGTGGACCGTCAGCAACACCTGGTCGGCACCGGCCAGCCGTTGGCACCAGTCCCGGGCGGGATCTTCCCCGAGGTACCGCACGGCGGCCTGCCGGTAGGAGGAGGTCAGGCCCTGGACCTGCTCCAGCGTGAGCCGCCCACGTACCCGCAGACTGCGGTAGGGGAAGTCCTCGGTGTCGATGGTGATGGCGACCATGTCGCCGTCGTGCAGCTCGTCGAGCTTGCGGGCACCGACGAACGCCGACAACTCGAAGGCGCTGCCCGTCCACCGGAACCACATCGGTGCGACCCGTGGACTGCCGGCGAGATCGTTCCACGCCAACCGGGCCGGGATCCGGGACCCCAGCAGCAGCTGGACGTTCCTCGACAGCGGCGCTCGCAACGCCGACGGCAACCGGACGTCACGGTCCTGATCGGCCACGTCTCTCTCCTCGGTCCTCTGGGCTTCCCATGTCGCCGTCGCGAGTCTACTGGTCAGTAGACTCGGCACCCGCTCGCGCCGGGTCGGGCACGATCGAAGGAGGTTGCAGGTGAGCAGCGCGAACCACGTCGATGCCGACGTCGACGTCGCGGTCGTGGGTGGCGGGATCGCCGGTCTGGTGGCCGCGAGCCGGCTGGTCCGCTCCGGGTTTCGGTGTGTGGTCCTCGAGAGCCGCGACCGTGTCGGGGGCCGGCTGCTCACGCACGCCAGTACGGCCGGTCGGTTCGACCTCGGCGCCACCTGGTTCTGGCCCGGTGAGTCACGGGTCGCCGCGCTGGCCGATGAACTGGACGTTGGCACCCACGCCCACCACCTCGCCGGCGACGCGATGTACCACGTCCCCGGGGGCGCCCAGCGCCTCGAGGGCAACCCGATCGATGTCGCCGCCGGCCGCTTCAGCCTCGGCGCCGCGGAACTCGCCGAGCGTCTCGCGGCCGACCTCGGCGACGTGGTCTCCTTGCGTTCCAGCGTGCACGAGATCGACGGGCACGGTGATGACCTGCAGATCCGCCACACGCACGGCTCACTCTCGGCGCGTCACGCGGTCCTGGCGCTGCCACCGTCGCTCGCCGTTCACCACATCACGTTCCGCCCAGCGCTACCTGAGCGGCTCCACGCGCTGGCGGCTGCCACCCCCGTGTGGATGGGCACCGTGAGCAAGGCCGTGGCCGTCTACCCCGAGGCCTTCTGGCGCCATGACGGGCTGGCCGGAGCAGCGATCAGCCACGTCGGTCCCCTGCGCGAACTGCACGACATGAGCGGCCCCGATGGCGCGCCGTCCGCACTCTTCGGGTTCGCGCCTCGCGCCCCCGGGATCGCCGCACCGGACGCTCGCGCCGTCATCGCGCAACTCGTCGAGATCTTCGGCCCGGCTGCGGCCGCTCCCACCGAGATCATCATCAAGGACTGGAGCACGGACCTCCACACCGTGCCGCCCGACGCCAACCCCGGCGCGGCGACGGCGACCTACGCGCACGCCCGTTACCAGGAACCAGCCGGGCACGGCCGCCTCCACTGGGCCTCGACCGAGACCGCACCCACCGCCCCGGGCCACATCGAGGGCGCCATCGCCGCCGCTGACCGCGCCGTGCAGGCGATCACCGCGAACCTCACACGCGCCCCCGCTCGGCCACCCCGCGAAGACCCATGATGGCGGCGCGTACCCCATGCGGTCTTCCTCGTCACGTCCGACCCCGACGACGACTGCGCCTACCCCGCCGGACATCAGCTGCTGGATGAGCCGCGCACAGAGCCCTGCAAGCCTGTCGGGTCCTGTGCCGCATCAGGCCGGGGTGGCCCCGGGGGTCGCGCAGCACCGGTGCGACGGCGAGCGCCTCATCCACCGCCCACCGTCGAGGCCAGCTCGTCGGCGTACTCCTCGAGATCGCCGGTGTCGAACGCGACGAACGTGTCGTAGCGCAACTGCAGGAACACTCCGTCGTCGGACTCCGCCAGTGTGAGCTCCAGCGGGGCGCGTTCACCGCGCAGGGTCCACTGCGTCCCGTCGCGCCTCAGCAGGACATGTCCCGGGTTGCGAACCACCTGCTCGAAGCCCTTCGCCTCGACGCGCTCCACCGCCGTATCCAGCAGCACGGGTTCGTCGACGGTACGCAAGGCCGCTTTCCAGCCATCCATCATCTTGCTCATCGATGTGCCCTCAGCATCGTGGAGATCCGGTTGTCCAGGCGACGCTACGACGCCAGATGTGACAGTCAATGTGCCTCCGACCGGGTTGACCCGCGGAGTCGAGAGCGCCTGTTTGGCTGCCTCAGTGCCTCGCCCTCATCCCCACCGTGACGCCGTGGGCTGATCCGACATGGCGTGCTCCGCTCGGTGGCTGCTCGGGGTCAGCGAGCGATGCCGGCGAAGGCGACTCCGGTGAGGTCGGCGGTGGGCCGGTCGAAGGTCGTGAGGTCCTTGGCACGGAGCTCGGCGCCTGGATGGCGGAGTTCGCGATGGCGACGCCGTCGGCACCGAGTGCCATCGCCTTGAAGAAGTCGGGGGCGGTGCGCAGACCGCCGGTGATGATCAGCGTCACCTCGCGGCCGGCGCGTCGGTCCAGGTGTGCTCGGGCACGCGCGAGGGCGGCCAGGGCCAACTCGGCGCCGCGGGCGAGCGTGACCTTCGCCTCCTCGGACAGGGCCCCGAAGCTCATGTCGGAGACGAAGATCGGGATCTCGAGGTGCAGCGGACGGTTCGCTCGGGGTCCGATCACGAGTGCCGAGTCGACCTCGGCGTCCTCGTCCAGAGGCCGCGTGGCCAGCTGTGCCGTGAGCACCTGCAGGTCGTCCCAGGTCGGGAGCTCGGAGCGTGGTACGCCCATCGCCACCATCTCCCCATGATGGCCTGACAGCCCGTGGCGGGCCAGCGTGTGGATCGCCGCGACGGTCCGCAACCGAGACGCCACCGGCACCCGACGGCGCCACCGGCCACCACACCATCCGGGTCACCGTCACCTGACGCCGGCGCCACGCAACCACCTACACCTCAACGAGGGATGGCCGCCGCTGCTGGATACAGGGCTACTCAGCCGTCCTCGGGCAGGGCTAGCCAGTCCTGCCAGGTGAGATCGACCCCGATGAAGCGTGGCTGCTCGAACGGCCACGCCGCCTCGATCCATCTCGGTACCTCGAGGGTCAATGCGTCCTCCAGCGGCTCACCGACCTCCTCGTCCACGACCCACCATGAGATGTCTGCATCCGCGCCGACCCGCTCCGGCGGATCGATGTACACACAGCCCAGCAACGCCGTCTCGTCCGGATCGAAGGCGGCGTAGTTGAACGACACGTTGTTGGCCATCTCGCGGGCGTGTCGACGCAGATCACCACGGTCGGCCTGCTTGGTCATCGTCACCGGCGGCCAGCCCCACGCTGGCCCGAAGATCCGCCACAGTCGCTCCTGCGAGCCCATGACCGCCACGTAGTCCAGATCGACGTCCGCTTCCCGGATCTGGCGCAGGTGATGCCCCGTGCCGAGCTGGAGACGGACAGGTGCGGTGAAGGTTGGATCCAGCCATCTCGCCATTGCGAGGACTCCTCCCCGAGGTTGGTCCGCGATCGCCGCGGTCGGTTCAACGCACCGGTCACCCGACGGCGACGTCATCCCGAGGTGCGATCGGCTGCGTCCGCCAACGCACCCAGGCCAGCCAGATCAGCACACCCGCCATGACGAGGGTCAGGACGACGTTCTGCACCTCACCCCGTGGCACGTGCCACAGCGCGGCCAGCAACATCACGATCGCGAGCCCCGCCGCCGCCATCGGGGTCAGCTGGGGCCGTATCCGGGTCGCAGCGGGGAGCACCAGTCCCAGCCCTCCGAGGATCTCCGCCGCACCGCTGGCCACATGCAACCACGTCGGCAAGTCGTACATCCAGGCCAGCTGATCGGGCAGTCCTTCGGGGACAGCGAAGTGCATCACGCCGATCACCAGGAAGTAGATGCCGAGCACGACCTGCACCACCCAAGCGAACCGGTTCACCCCGACTCCTGTCACCGCGGGGGTCGAACCGCGGGCAGCACCGGTTGTATCGCGCGACGGGAGGCGCGACAAGGGATCGCGAAACGGTGACCCACCCCGCGGCCGCAACGCGCGGATCGACGTTCTGCGGCCACCTACCCTGCCATCACGATCCTTGGATGCCGCCCTCCCTGGCCCCGGCAGGGCCAAGCTCGGTGTCACATCCGGGGAACCCGTTCACCTCGCCGAAGGCTGCCGCGAGGAGTTGGTCACCCACCGGCGTGGCGTTCGGGGTCGGTACGGAATGCTCTTTGAGCGTCCTTCGATCGACCGGCGAATGGGACGAGAGACGCTCGACGAGGAGGTCATCGAGAAGGTCGATGACACGGGTCGTGCGGAACTCGAGCCGCCGGCACGGCAACGTTCTGCCGATGGTGCACGCATCACGGTCGATCGACGGCGACCTACGCTCGCGCGCATGAGCGAGATGGCGATGCGTGACCAGAGCCGGGCCGGGCACGTGCTCGGCGGTGCCCAGGTCACCGGCCTCGCCGATGAGATCTCCGTACGTGACATCCTGCGCACCCGTATCCGGGCGGAGGTCACGACCTACAACGCCGATCCGGGACCGGTGTTCCGCGGTC
>CAYXJD010000181.1:0-6750 GCA_964465225.1 uncultured Actinomycetota bacterium | reverse complement strand
ACAGCAGGCGGCTCAAAGCGGTTACTCCACGGATTGTCCGGCGGCGGTTTCCGCATCACCGAGACGTCCAGAGCGAAGGCTCGGGAGGCCACACCGAGTTGCGAGGCCGCGAGCCCGACGCAGCCCGGGGCGTCGTACATCGTCTCCACGAGGTCCTCGGCGAGCCTTCGCTCGCGGGCACCGATCTCCCCGACCGGGCCCGCGATGCCCTTGAGGATCCGTGCCGGGTAGGTGACGACGCGTCGGACCGTCACCTAGTAGGTCTCCGTGTCGATCGACCGCACGGTGTGATCGACCCCCAGCGCCGCGCAGGCGTCGGAGACGGCGCGGGTCATCCGCTCCGGTTCGTCAGTGGCGAGTTCGATCAGCATGGCGTAGACCGGTTCGGACGGTGCCCCGATCACCTGGGTCTCCAGGTCGATCACGTTGGCGCCGACCTCGGCCAGCGCGCCGGTGACCTCGGCCACGATCCCGGGGCGGTCCGCGCCGTACACGCTCAGCAGGTGGGTGGGTTCGGCCTCCTGCCGGGCCGCGTCGGCGCGGCTGACGGAGATGGTCAGCCCGAGGTCCGCGGTGGCGTCCGCCAGGGCCTCGTGCAGCTCGTCGGGATCGTCGTCGGTGGCGACCAGGAGCACGATCGCGAAGTGCCCGCCGAGGATCGTCATCGCGGAGTCCTCGAGGTTGCCACCACGATCGTGGAGCACCCGGGTGACGGCCGCCACGATGCCAGGGCGGTCCGTGCCGATGGCGGTGACGGCCAGATCGTGCATGGCGGAGGCTCCTGTCGTGTGCGCGTGAGCCTAACGGTGCGGCCCCGCTGTCGGATCCCCGGCCTGGACAGCGGTGACGGGCGCCGTGGTATCGACCGCCGAACGGACCACTCGACGGTAGCGTCGGCCCATGCCCTCCCCCCCGCTGCCGCCGGATGGACGCACCGCCCGGGCGACGTCGACGGCGCTTCTGCACCTGGCGGTCCGGCACCTGGCCGTCCGGCCGGTGCTCGTGGTCACCACGGCGCTGCTGGTGGCGGGCCTGCTGCTGGCCGGCTGCCGTGCCGAACCGTCCGCCGATCCGGCCGACCCGGTGTCTGGACCGTCGTCGAGCGCGCCGGACGGCCAGGCCCCGCGCCCGCCGGGCGGGAGACTCGAGGCCCTGCCACCGCTCCATCCGGCGATCGATGGGCTCGAGGAGACGGTGGTGACGCTCGCGAGCCCCACGGGCACGGTCGAGGTCCGGGCCAAGGTCGCGACCGCGGCCGAGGACCGCGCCCGCGGGCTGATGGAGGTCACGGACCTGCCCGACGGCGCGGGCATGCTGTTCCTGTTCGATCAGGACCGCACCGGGGGCTTCTGGATGTGGAACACCCTGGTCCCGCTGGACATCGCGTTCGCGGACGCTGAGGGTGTGATCCACACCACCGCGACCATGACACCCTGCGAGGAGGAGCGCTCGGCGCAGTGCCCGGTCACCGCCCCCGACGAGCCGTACCGGGCCGCGCTCGAGGTGCCGGCGGGCTGGTTGGAGCGGTCCGGCGTCCGAGCCGGGGCGACCATGACCTGGATGCCGCCGGCGCCAGCTGCCGGCTGACGCCCCGGACGGACCTCTCGGGCGGCGGTCGCGACCGCACGGACCATGTGACAGGATCGACCGATCGAGACCGACCGATCGAACGGGGAGGTTGCGCGATGCAGGTGGCGTATCTCGGGCTCGGTGCGATGGGACGGCCCATGGCGGCCAACCTCGCCCGCGACTGGCCGACGACGGTGTGGAACCGCACGCCCGCGGTCGCCGAAGCGCACCACGAAGCGCACGGCTCCGTCGTCGCGCTCTCGCTGGAGGAGCTGCCACCGGTGGACGTGGTCTGCTCCTGCCTGCCGACCGACGTCGAGGTGGCGGCGGTCGCGCGCGTCGTCGGCCCGACGCTGGCCCCCGGCACGGTGTGGGTGGATCACACCTCCGGCGACCCGAGCGGCAGCCGCGAGGTGGCACGGTTGCTGGCGACCCACGACGTCGCCTACCTCGATGCTCCGGTCTCCGGTGGGACCGCCGGCGCCGCCGCCGGGACGCTGACCGTGATGGTCGGCGGCGACGAGGAGGCGTTGGACCGGGTGCGGCCGGTGCTCGCCAGCGTGGCTGCGAACGTGGTGTACGTCGGCCCGGCCGGTGCGGGGATGGCGGTGAAGGCGGTCAACAACGCGCTGTTGGCCACCTCGCTGTGGGCCGCCGCGGAGGGGATGGTGGCGCTGACCGCAGCAGGGGTCGATCCGGATGCGGCGCTCGAGGTGATCGGGAGCTCCACCGGTCGCTCCTTCGCCACCCAGACGTTGCTGCCCGAGCGGGTCGTGACCCGGGCGTTCCCGCAGAGCTTCGCCTTGCCGCTGCTGGCCAAGGACGTCGGCCTGGCCGGTCGGGTGCTCGCGGACGGCGGTGTGGAGGGCCGCGTGCTGCGCCTGGTCGAGCAGCTGACCGCCGCTGCTGCCGAGGAGCTCGGCGATGCCGATCACGTCGAACTGGTCAAGCTCGTGGAGCGCGCCGCGGGAGTGGAGATCGCCCCGCGTCGCTGAAGGATCCGACGGCCACGGTCATCCGACCGGCGCCCGCCCGGGCGCCGACCTAGCGTCGGCAACAGCACCATGTCCGAGACGACGACGACCGCGACACGACTGCCAGACGACCGCGTGCGACACGACGACACGACCGCCTGCGACGCACCGTGCGACACCTCTCCGACACGTCCCCCGAGCGCGAGGGGCAGCCGATGGCCACGGCGACACACCCGGGCGAGGTGGTGCTCGCGGAGGTCACCAAGACCTTCCACCAAGGTGACACGCGAGTGGACGCCGTCGCCGGCGCCTCCCTGCAACTCGAGGCCGGCGAGATCGTGGTCGTGCTCGGGCCCTCCGGGTCCGGCAAGACCACCCTGCTCAACCTCATCGGCGGCATCGAGCAGCCCACCTCCGGCACGCTCACCGTCGCGCAACAGCAGCTCGGTGACCTCGACGACGAGGGGTTGACCAGGTTCCGTCGCGATCACGTCGGCTTCGTGTTCCAGTTCTTCAACCTCATCCCGACGCTCACCGCCCGCGAGAACGTCGAGATCGTCGTCGAACTCACCGGCCGTGGGGACGCTGCCACGGCCGAGCGGGCGCTCGCCGACGTGGGCCTCGCCGAGGTCGCTGACCGCTTCCCCGGCCAGTTGTCGGGTGGCGAGCAGCAGCGGGTCGCCATCGCCCGTGCCGTCGCCAAGGAGCCGCACCTGCTGCTGTGTGACGAACCGACGGGCGATCTCGACCTGGAGACCGGTCGACAGGTGCTCGGCGTCCTCGCCGAGATGAACCGCAGACGTGGCATGACCATGATCATCGTCACGCACAACGCCGTCCTGGCCGACATGGCCGACCGGGTGGTGCGGATGGGCTCCGGGGAGATCGTCGAGAGCAGCCGCAACCCCGAGCCGGTCGATGCCTCCCAGCTGTCCTGGTGACCGCGATGGGCATCCTGCGCCGGAAGCTGCGTCGCGACATCGGACGGCAGCGCGGTCCCTTCGTCGCCGTCGTCATCACCGTGCTGCTGGGTGTCGGCCTGTTCGCCGCCTCCTACGATGCGTACCGCAACCTCGACGCCTCCTACCTCGGGGTCTTCGACCGCCTCGTCACCGCCGACCACTGGATCGCCGACGGTGACGTCGATGCCATCACCGCTGCCGTCCGCGACACCGAAGGAGTGGCCCGCGCCGTCACCCGTATCCAGGTCGACGCCGCGTTGCGCATCGGTGACGCGCGACTACGTGGCCGCCTGGTCTCGACCGGTGAGGACCTGCACCCGCCGGTCAACGACCTGGCGATCCTCGAAGGTGCAGGCGGTGCCAGCGCGATCGGGGTCGAGCAGCACATGGCCGACCACTTCGGCCTCGAGTCGGGTGAGCGGATCGAGGTGCTCGGTCAGGACGGATCCTGGCAGGAGGTCACGATCGACGCCGTGGTCGCCTCGGGCGAGTATCTGTGGCCCGCGCGCAGCCGCCAGGACCCGCTCACGCTGCCCGGTGAGTTCGGCGTGCTGTTCGCGCCGGACGACGTCGTCGCCGGGCTGACCGGTGCGGCACCGAACCAGGTGCAGGTCCACTACACCGAGGGGGCCGACACCGACCGCCTCGACCAGCGGATGACGGAGATCGCCCGCGAACAGGGGGCCACGAACGCCTTCCCGCTCGCCGAGCAACCCTCCAACGCCATCCTCCAGGAGGACATCACCGGCTTCAGCCAGTTGGCGTTCCTCTTCCCGCTGTTGTTCTTGACCGCCGCCGGCATGGCCGCCTACGTCCTGCTGTCTCGCCGGGTCCACGACGAACGCCCCGTGATCGGCATGCTGCGTGCACAGGGGATACGGCGCGGGACGATCCGCGGGCACTACCTCGCGTTCGGTAGCACGGCCGGGCTCGCGGGCGCCGTTCCCGGCACGCTGCTCGGTTCGTGGGGCGCTCGGTCGCTCAGCGTGTTCTACACCGGGTTCATCGATCTGCCCTTCACCGAGATCGGCTTCCATCCTGAGACCCTGGTGGCCGGAATCGGGTTCGGGCTGCTCGTGGGTGCACTGGCGGCGTGGGCGCCGGCGAGGCAGGCGATGCGGATCTCCCCTGCTGACGCGATGCGCGGAATCGTGCCAGCGACCGGGGGGCACCATCCGCTCGCCGAACGGAGCTTGGGCGGCACACGCCGGCTCCCCGTCACGTGGCGGCTGGTACTGCGGTCCATCGGCCGCAACCGCCGCCGCACGGCCATGACGGGTGGTGGTGTCGTGCTCTCCCTCCTGCTGGTCCTGGTGTCCTGGTCGATGCTCGACACCGTGGATGCGCTGCTCGCCAAGCAGTTCGATCGCCTCGACACCTCCGACGCGCAGGTGTGGTTCGCCGGTCCGGGTGACCGGTCCCCGCTGGCGGAGATCGCTGCTGTCGAGGGGATCGCAGGTGTGGAAGCGTTGCTGGTCACCGACGTCACGGTCGACGGTCCCGACGGCAGCTACGCCACCCGCCTGACCGCGCTACCCGCCGACACGCGCCTGCGGTCGTTCGACGTGGTGGCCGGTGACACCGACGGGCTGGCCGGTCAGGGGGTACTGCTCGGCGACGCCATGCAGGAGCTGACGGGCCTCGAGGTCGGTGACACGGCGTCCCTGCGCTTTCCGGAGCGGGCGACGCTGGGCCCGGTCGAACTGCCCGTCGCCGCGTTCGTCTCCCAGCCGCTCGGCACGTTCGCCTACGTCGATCGCGCCGAGCTCGCCGCCGCCGCGGGGGTCGATGCCCTACCGGTCACCGGTGCCCAGCTGGCGTACGAGGAGGGTGCCGACCCCGACGCGATCGATGAGGCCGTCTCGGACCTCGACGGGGTGGTCGCCCTGGAGCCCACCGATGCCATCCGCAAGCTCGTGGCGGACGCGATCGGGCTGTTCTACGCCTTCGTCGGGGCCATGCTGGCTGCCGGTGCCGTCCTGGCCGCCGCCGTGATCTTCACCACCCAGTCGGTGTCGATAGCAGAGCGAGCTCGGGAGGTCGCGACACTGCGGGCGTCGGGGGTGTCGCTGCGCCGCATCGCTGGGATGATCACCGCCGAGAACCTGCTCGTCACCCTGCTCGCCGTGGTCCCGGGCTTGCTCCTCGGCGTCGCGGGTGGACGTGCGATGTTCCAGACCTACTCCAACGACCAGTTCCGTCTCGACTTCGTGGTGGCGCCGCGCACGTTGTTGCTGTCGGCTGCAGCCCTGTTGCTCGTGGCCGTCGCCTCTCAGCTACCCGGACTGCGGACCCTGCGCCGACTCGACCTCGCCGAGACCGTCCGGGAGCGCGCGACCTGAACCCCACCGACGGGGCGTGCTCGACCCCGGCGCCAGGTCGCGGCAGCGGTAGGCTGGCGGCAGGAAGGCAACCGGTAGCAGGGGAGGCAGCCCATGGCGTGGTGGCAGGTGGCGTTGCTGGCTGGCGTGGCGGTGTTGCCGCTGGTGCTCCTGGCAGCGATGCACCCGGCTCGCGAGCGGCTGAGCACCCGGGGAACGCCGATGCAGCGCGAGTGGCGTCCGGCCCCACCGAAGCTGCCGGTCGACGACCACCACTGAGCCGGCCACGGCCGGCCGTTTCGAGCTGCCCGGTGCGTGCTCCCTCTCGTGTCCCCGCACCCTTCGGCGGCTGGCCTGGCGACGCTCCGAAGAGCGCATAGATGACTTGAGTCCAAGTGGCGCAGATAACTTGAGCCATAGGGCATCAGCGGCTTTGTCATCACGCTCCATGCGCGTACCGTCGTGGTCGAAAGCGATCACCGCGATCGCGATCTCTTCCGCTCATCTGCGGGTCAGCCCTCGAGGAACGCGCTGTCCCGCGACGCAGACCAACAGGAGGCCCCAGAATGGCCAAGGCCGTCGGCATCGACCTCGGAACGACCAACTCCGTCGTGTCCGTCATGGAGGGTGGCGAGCCCACCGTCATCGCCAACGCGGAGGGTGCACGCACCACCCCATCCGTCGTCGCGTGGTCCAAGTCCGACGAGGTGCTGGTCGGTGAGGTCGCCAAGCGGCAGGCCGTGACCAACGCCGACCGGACCGTGCGCTCGGTCAAGCGGCACATGGGAACCGACTGGAAGCAGGAGATCGGCGGCCGGGCCTTCACGCCACAGGAGATCTCGGCCCGCATCCTCATGAAGCTGAAGCGTGACGCCGAGGCCTACCTCGGCGACGAGGTGACCCAGGCGGTCATCACCGTGCCCG
>CAYXJD010000180.1:0-6805 GCA_964465225.1 uncultured Actinomycetota bacterium | reverse complement strand
CCTCGTCGGTGGGGTCGTACCCCGCCTCTTTCAGGTGCTCGGCGACCGCGTGGGCATCGTGGTGCGGGGTCCCGAACAGCGGGCGGCCGCGTCCCAGACAGGTGAACAGCAGCGCACCGTCGACCGCCTGGAGTCCGTGCAGCCGCGCCCTGAGATCGATCCCGGCGTGGACGGGGTCACGGAGGTGGAACTGCACGGTCGCGCCGACCCGGACCCGGTCGCCGAGGGTGATCGCCCCGAGCTCCGGGTCGATGCCCAGCACGCCCCGCACGAGGAAGTCCCCCGCCTGGTAGCGGTCGCTGACCTCGTCGACGACGATGCCGAGCTGGAGGCCACCGCGTTCGAGCAGCTCCAGATCGTCGGGCGACAGGCCGCTCAGCACGGTGTCGAGGTGGTCGGTCGCTGAGCCGTCGGCCAGGCCGAGGACCTGGTCGCCGACCACCTCGGTGACGGTCACGGGTCGGCCGATGGCACGACAGCCGACGGAGGCCGTCGCGGCCACCGGCACGTCCCGCAGGACGACCCCGACGGCGCCGTCGGGGTAGACGCGGCCGTCGAGGACGAACCGGGCTGCATCGGGCCCTGCGGACACCAGCCCCCCGACGACACCTGCCTGCACGTGCCGCTCGGAGAGGCGGTCCAGGATCTCGGCGGCCGGGAAGGTGTGCGGATCCCCGAGGACCACGATGGTGTCGCCCGGCTCGGTGTCCGGCCACCCCACCACGGTGACGCCGCCGCTGCGGGGTCGCAGGGTCCACGCGCGGAAGGGCTGCACCCACCCACCGGGCACGGCCAGCGCCCACACCGAGACCGCCGGCCCGTCGTCGATCTCCTGTCCGACCCCACCGACGGTGCCCACCACCGTCGTGGCCACCGCGCCGAGCAGGACCCCCGGTTCGAGCCGCGCCTCGACGGCAGCCGCGACGTCCCCGAGGTGGTCGAGGTGGGCCGGTGTCACGGCCACCAGGACCAGGTCGCAGCGCGGGGACCGCGGGGTCGCTTCCCCCGGCCCGCTCAGGCGGACAGCGACCGCATCAGCAGCCTCGGCGGCGGCGAGCCCGGCTTCGGCGGTCAGGGACATCGCGGCGGCGGTGCGCATCTCCACGGGCCGCACGGCGATGGCCTCAGGCCAGCCGGGCGATCATCAACTGCGCCGCCTCGGAAGGGTTGGTGGCCACGGCGATGCCGTACCCCTCGAGGATCTCCTTCTTCTCGGCCGCCGACTCGCCACCGGGGCCGCCCTCCTTGACGATGGCACCGGCATGGCCCATCTGCTTGCCCGCGGGCGCCTCGAAACCGGCGATGTAGCCCACCACCGGCGTGTCGGGGATGTTGTCACGGATCCACTGGCCGGCGACTTGCTCCTCGGCGCCCCCGATCTCACCCACGAACGCGATGGCCTCGGTCTCCGGGTCCTTGGCGAAGGCCTCGATCACGTCCAGGAACTGCGTCCCGATGACGGGGTCGCCGCCGATGCCGACGCAGGTGGAGATCCCGATGCCGGCCTGGGCGAGCTCGTGCATGATCTGATAGGTCAGGGTGCCGGAGCGCGACACCAGCCCGACCTTGCCCGGCATCGTGATGTCGGCCGGGATGATGCCGACGTTCGACCTGCCGGGGCTGATCACCCCGGGGCAGTTGGGACCGATCAGACGGGTGCCCCCGCGCCGCACCACCGTGTCGTAGACCTCGGTCATGTCGTGGACCGGGACGCCCTCGGTGATCGCGACGATCGTGCCGACCCCCGCCGTGTGGGCCTCGAGGATGGCGTCCTTGGTGAACGGCGCCGGGACCATCACCATGGAGGTGTTCGCGCCGGTGGCCTCGACCGCCTCCGCCACCGTCGCGAACACGGGGACCCCGATCTCGTCCCAGGTCGAGCCGCCCTTGCGCGGATGCACCCCCGCCACGACCTCGGTGCCGTAGTCCTGGTTGCGCTTGGCGTGGAAGGTGCCCTGGGACCCGATGCCCTGGACGACGACCCGGGTGTTCTCGTCGATGAAGATGCTCATGTGCTGTTCCTCCGGCGCCGCTGGCGGGCGCGTCTCGTATCGGCCGGGGGCGCGAGTGGCCCGGCAGGTCCCCGGCACCCCCGGGTGCCGAGCGGACTGAGGGGACCAGGACTCACGGCTCGGCTCGGACCCAGGTCAGGACTGCTCGGCCAGTGCTACGGCGCTCGCCGCGGCCTCCTGCATGGTCTCCGCAGCGACCACCGACTCCAGGTTGGCCTGCAGGAGCATCTGCCGTCCTTCCTCGGCGTTGGTGCCATCGAGACGGACGACGAGCTTCTGTGGGAAGTCGCCGAGACGGTTGGTGGCCTCGATGATGCCGGCCGCCACCTCCTCGCCCCGGGTGATCCCACCGAAGATGTTGATGAACACGCTCTCGACATCCGGGTCCGAGAGCACGAGCCCCAGGGACTCGGCCATGGCATCGGCCGACGCGCCGCCGCCGACATCCAGGAAGTTGGCGGCCGACCCCCCGTTCTGCGCGACGACGTCGAGGGTGGCCATGACCAGCCCGGCGCCGTTGCCCAGCACGCCGACGGAACCGTCCAGCTTGACGTACTGGATCCCCTTGGCCTTGGCCTCGGCCTCGAGTGGATCGTCGGCGTCCAGCCCGTCGATCTGCCACTCGACGTAGTCGTCGTGCCGGAAGGCGGCGTTGCCGTCGAGGCTCACCTTCGCGTCCAGGGCGAGCACGACATCGTCGGGGCGTCGGATCAGCGGGTTGATCTCCGCCAGCGTCGCGTCCTCGTGCCGGTAGGCGCCGAACAGTCGCACCAGCAGGTCGGTGGCGCCCTCGATCACCTCGGCGGGCAGTCCGGCCTGCGTGACGATCTCGCGAGCGGTGTCGACGGGCAGCCCGTCAGCGGTCTCCGCCGGGGTCAGACTGCGCTTGACGACCGCCTCGGGGTTGGTCCGGTTGACCTCCTCGATGTCGACACCGCCCTCACGTGAGCAGATGACGAGGTGGCCCTTGTTGACCCGGTCGTGCATCACCGACAGGTAGTACTCCTCGGCGATGTCGGAGGCCGGCTCCACGTACACCACCTGGACGACGTGGCCCTTGATGTCCAGACCGAGGATCGACTCGCCGTGCTGGCGTGCCTGGTCGACGGAGGTCGCCAGCTTCACCCCACCGGCCTTCCCACGGCCGCCGGTCTTGACCTGGGCCTTGACGACGACGGCCTGGGCGCCCTGACCGAGATGCTCCTCGGCTGCGGCGACGATCTCGTCGACCGTGCGGCAGACGCTGCCGGCGGGAGGGACGGGCACGCCGTTGCGGCCGAACAGCTGCTTGCCCTGGAACTCGACCAGGTCCATCGGTGCTCCTGTACGTCATCGGGATGCGGGCGGGGCTGGACGCCGGGGGGTGGGGCCCGACCCGCGGCTTCGAGGTGGTGGTCAGACGCGCTCTGGGACGTTGGCGGCGACCCACTCGGTGATCTCGCGCATGGAGGCACCCGGGGTGAAGACCGCGGCCACGCCCTGCTCCTCGAGCGTCGACACATCGGCGTCGGGGATGATGCCGCCACCGAACACGATCACGTCGTCGGCGCCCTGCTCTCGCAGCAGCGCCAGCACGCGAGGGAACAGCGTCAGGTGTGCGCCCGAGTGGATCGACAGCCCGATCGCCTGGGCGTCCTCCTGCAGCGCAGCGGCCACGATCTGTTCCGGCGTCTGGTGCAGGCCGGTGTAGATGACCTCCATACCGGCATCACGCAGCGCACGAGCGACGACCTTCGCGCCGCGGTCGTGCCCGTCGAGACCCGGTTTGGCCACCACCACGCGGATCGACACGGTCTGTCCTCCCTGTCGCTGTGGTCGCAGGTGAGGCTAGTCGTCCCCGCGACACGACCACGAAGTCCGCGCCGCACCAGGTGAAGCAGCACAGCGGCGACCGGTACCGTGGCCGGCTGTGGATGACGACCGCGCCCCCGACGACGAGCTCGAGTTCGGTCCCTCCGGCTACCTCCCGGAGCGGGCCTCCAAGCGCGCGCGCAAGATCGTGCTCCGGGCGCCGCTCGGGGTCCAGTGGATGGTCGCCGCCCTTCTCGCCGGCGTGGTCGTGGTGGTCGCCGGGGTCATGTTCCTCCAGCAGAGCGCCGAGGTGCCCGGCGACCCCTGGCTGCCCACCAGCGAGGTGGCGGCGATCGGGCGGGCCACGCCGACCGAGGAGGGGGGCGTCCTGCTCGTGGCGGGAGCGGGACGGGTCCGCGCGTTCGTCGATGCGGGCGGGGTGGCCTACTGCGAGCCGACCAACCGGCTCGAGTCTGCGGACGGTGGTGTCTGGACGCTGACCGGGCGCGGCCTCGATGGGACGGCGTCGCTCGAGGAGCATCCGACCCTGATCCACGAGGGGGTCGTCTACCTCGATCCGACCCGCACCGTGCCGGGCCCCGATGCCTCCCCCGAGGCGGCGACGCCGGGGTGCGGCTGACCACAGACGCCGCGGCACGCAGCCCGGGGTTCCGCCGAGGCGCAGCCGCGCGCGCGGTCGTCAGCTATCGCGGACCGACCCCGTGGTCGCCAACCGGTCCAGTCGCGCCAGCGTGGCCTCCATCGCCCGGAGGTTGCGCTTGGGGAACCCTGCCAGCTCCAGCGGCAGCTTCGCCCGCGCGGTGGACCAGTCGAAGGTCTCGGTCACCTCGGTGCCGCCCTGGACGTCGCGGAACTCGTAGCGCCAACGGTGGCCGCTCATGTGCCGCCAGGCGATCCGCTGCCCCTCCTCGAACTCCACGACGGTGTTGGTGATGCGGTAGCTGGCACCCGCCTTCATGTCCATGCCGAACCTGGTCCCGGAGGACAGCCGCTCGGGCAGGCCTTCCCTGGCACCCGTCACGGTGCCGGACCCGTCGATGACCGGATGCATCCGCGGGTCGGCGATGAGATCGAACAGCGCCTGCCGATCGGCGTCGATGACGCGGCTGGTCGAAACCTGGCGTTGCTTGGACATCCGGGACTCCTCGGTGACGATCGAGCTTCGAGACAGCGGGCCGGGCGGTTGGCCGCCGCCCGTCAGCGCACGACCCACGAGCTCACCCTCGGATCCCGGTGACCAGGAGCAGGGCCCCGAACAGCAGGAACGCCCCTGCCGCCAGCACACGCAGGGTGCGCTCCGGGAGCCGGGTCCCGATGACCGTCGTCAGCCCGATCGCGATCCCGCTCGCCAAGGTCATGCCCAGGCCCGCACCGAGCCAGGTCGGCAGCGCCGCCTGGTTCCCGGCCAGCGTGAGGGTGGCGATCATCGTCTTGTCACCGAACTCCGCCACGAGGAAGGCCGCTGTGACCCCGAGCAGCACCGGGCCACGGCGCACGCCCGCGAGGTCCTCCGCCTCGTCGTCATCCTCGTCGCGCAGGGTCAGCAGCCCGAAGACGATGAACAGCAGGCCGCCACCGATCGCGACCGCGCGCTCCGGGAGGGCAGCGCCGAGCGCCGCGCCCAACAGGCTGGCGGCACCGAGCATCGCGAACGCGGCGATCGCGACCCCGCCCACCACGGGCCAGGGTCGGTACCGGGCGGCGAAGGCGATCGCCAGCAGCATGGACTTGTCACCGAGCTCGGCCAGGAACACCAGGCCCAGCGTGGCGACGAAGGCCTCCATCACCGCTTGACCAGCGGGGCGTAGGCGAGCATCAGGTGCTTGCGTCCCTCGTCGATGAAGTCGACGGTGGCCTCCGAGCGCTCACCCTCGCCGGACAGCGCCATGATCCGGCCCTCACCGAACTTCGGGTGGACGACATCGTCGCCGACGTGGAACTCGGCACCCCCGATCTCCAGGACCTCGCGATCGCGCGACCGGCGAGCCGGGGAGCTCGAGGTCCGCGAGCCGCGCTCCTCGACCAGCGTGTCCGGGAGCTGGTCGAGGAAGCGGGACGGCGGGTTCATGTTCGTGCCTCCCCACAAGCTGCGCTGCTCGGCGTGGCTGAGGTGCAGGCGGTCCTGCGCGCGGGTCATGCCCACGTAGGCCAGCCGCCGTTCCTCCTCGAGCTGTGCCGGCTCCGACAGCGAGCGCACGTGCGGGAAGACGCCGTCCTCCATGCCGACCAGGAACACGTGCGGGTACTCCAGCCCCTTGGCCGTGTGCAGGGTCATGAGCGTGACGCGCCCCTCCTCGGGCGCGATCGGTGCGTCGCCACCCTCGCCGCCGGTGGCGGCCGTGGCGAGCTGGTCCTGATCGCTGACCAGCGTCACCGACTCCAGGAACGCCTCCAGTCCTGCGGGGCCCGACGGCTGCCCACCCCGCTCCGCGACCTCGCTCGCGACCGAGCGCAGCTCCTGCAGGTTCTCGAGCCGGCCGATCGCCTCGATCGTGCGCTCGGCCTCCAGATCGGCGAGGTAGCCCGTGCGATCCATGATCGTGGCGAGCAGATCGGTGGTGGCCAGGTCGTGCTCCAGCGCCGTGCGCAGCCCGTCGAGGAGCCCGACGAAGCTGGTCACGGCGCTGATCGCGCGCGCACCGAGACCCTGGACCACCTCGGCGTCCCGGCACGCGGCCAGGAAGCTTGTCCCCTCACGGCGGGCGTGCCAGTCCAGCGCCTCGATCGTGCGGTTGCCGATGCCGCGGCGTGGGGTGTTCACGATGCGTCGGGCCGCGACGTCGTCGTCGGGGTTGACGAGCAGGCGCGCGTAGGCCAGGACGTCCTTGACCTCCTTGCGTTCGTAGAACCGCACGCCCCCGATCACGCGGTACGGCAGGCCGACACGGATGAAGACGTCCTCGAGCACGCGGGACTGGGCGTTGGTGCGGTAGAAGACGGCGATGTCGTCGAAGCTGGCCCCCTCCGTGCGCAGCTTCTCG
>CAYXJD010000179.1:0-6858 GCA_964465225.1 uncultured Actinomycetota bacterium | reverse complement strand
CACTGCAGCTGCGTGACTACCCGACGCTCGGGCACGTGATCGGGTTCGTGCGCGATCGCGCACCCGAGGCGGCCGCGCCCGCGTCCACCGAGGCGCCGGCCGGCGACGAGCCCGCGCACTCGACGGCTACCTCACAGACCAGCGCGTTCGCGCGCCGGGTCCCCGTGACGGTGGTACGGCCCGCTATCGAGGTGTGCGTGCCCACCGGTGTCGCCCTGGACGGCGCGCGGTTCGTGGTGCTGCCCGATCACGGTGGCGTCACCGACGCCGTGACGGCAGCTCTCGAGGAGCGGGGCGCGACCGTGCTGACCCTGCCGGCGGCACCGACGGCCGAGGAGCTCGAGGCGCAGCTCGCCACCTGGCGTGAGGAGGGTCCGATCAGCGGGCTGCTCGGCCTGGCGGGCCTGGACCTCGCACCGTTCTCGTCCCTGACCGCCGAGACCTGGACCGAGGGGTTGCGGGTGCGGGTGAAGCTGCTGGCGACCGCGGCGCGAGCCCTGTACGAGGACCTCGGGCCCGGTGCCGCCTTCGTCACCGGGACCCGGTTGGGCGGACGGTTCGGCTACGACGAGGCCGGAGCGCAGGACGTGCTCGGCGGTGCGGTCAGCGGGTTCACCAAGGCCCTGGCCCGCGAGCGCGAGGAGGCAACGGTCAAGGTCGTCGACCACGCGCCCGACACCGACGCGGCCACGGTCGCCGCGCACCTGATCGACGAGCTGCTCGCCGACCCCGGCGTGATCGAGGTGGGCTACGCCGAGGGGCTGCGCACGAGCGTCGGCCTGGACGTCCAACCGACCGAGCGTGATGAGGGGCGGGCGTTGACCCCGGACGACGTGTTCGTGATCACCGGTGCGGCCGGCAGCATCGTCAGCGCCATCACGGCGGACCTGGCCACCGGTGCCGGCGGGGGGACCTTCCACCTGCTGGACCTCACCCCCGAGCCCGAGCGTGACGACACGGACCTCGCCCGGTTCGTCGACGACCTCGACGGGCTCAAGGTCGACCTGGCCCAGCGCATCAAGGACAGCGGCGAGAAGGCGACCCCGGCGAAGGTGAACCGCGCACTGGCCGGGATCGAGCGTTCCCGCGCCGCCCTCGACACGATCCTGTCGGTGGAAGCCACCGGTGGCACCGCCCACTGGCACCAGGTCGACCTGACCGACGGCGAGGCCGTCGGTGCGGCGATGGCGGCCGCGACCGAAGGCGGCCGCGTCGACGCGTTGGTGCACGCCGGCGGGCTGGAGATCAGCCACAACCTGCCGGACAAGCCGCAGTCGGAGTACGACCTGGTCTTCGACGTCAAGGCGGACGGGCTGTTCCACTGCCTCGACGGCCTCGGCGAGGCGGAGCTCGGCAACCTGGTCGTGTTCTCCTCGATCGCCGGACGCTTCGGCAACGGCGGCCAGACCGACTACAGCGCGGCGAACGACCTGCTGTGCAAGACGGTCTCGGCCTTGCGCACCCTGCGGCCCGACACCCGCGGCATCGCGCTGGACTGGACCGCCTGGGGCGGGATCGGCATGGCCACCCGTGGCTCCATCCCGACGATGATGGAGTTCGCCGGCATCGACATGCTGCCGCCGGAGATCGGGATCCCGATCGTGCGCCACGAGCTCGAGGCCGCCGGCGACGGTGGCGAGACGTTGGTGGCCGGCGCGCTCGGTCTGCTCATGGAGGAGCGCCACGAGACCGGCGGGGTCGACCCGACGGCGCTGGCCGCCACGGTCGGCCAGCCCGGTCCGATGCTGGGCGAGGTGGTCGCCGTGACGCTGGCCGAGGGGCTCGTCACCGAGGTGGAACTGGAGGCCTCGCAGCCGTTTCTGGACGATCACCGCATCGACGGCACACCGGTCGTGCCCGGGGTGATGAGCCTGGAGGGCTTCGCTGAGGTCGCCCGGTTGCTGGTCCCCGACCACACCGTGGTCGCGGTGGAGGACATGGCCTTCGACGCGCCGTTCAAGCTCTACCGCGACGAACCCCGCCGGGCCCGGATCAGCGCCCGGCTGACCCCCGCTGACGACGGCACGCTGGTCGCCACCTGCACCCTGGTCGGGCGTCGCACGTTGGCCAACGGCACCGAGCAGGTCACCGAGCACGCCAGCGGCCGGGTGGTCCTGGCCGCCGAGCCCCCCGAGGCACCGACACGCGAGGTGCCGGCCGACGACGTGGACACCACCGTGGACGCGGAGGCGATCTACCGCATCTACTTCCACGGTCCCACCTACCAGGTGCTGGCATCGGCATGGACCACGGACGGCACCGCGGTCGGTTCCCTGGCCGATGACCTGCCGCCGAACCACCGGCCGGAGGACGCACCGACGTCCACGGCGCCGCGGCTGCTGGAGCTGTGCTTCCAGGTCGCCGGGGTGCACGAGCTCGGGACCTCGCACCGCATGGCCCTGCCCGCGCGCATCTGCAGGCTGGAGGTGTTCGGACCGCTGACCGACGACGCACCCTGCTGGGCGGTGGCTGCGCCGGACGAGGCGGGCGCCGACGTCGAGGTGGTGGATGCCGAGGGCCGTGTCCGGCTGCGCGTGACGGGCTACGGCACGACCGTGCTGCCCGACGGGCCCGACGAGGAGCTGTTGGCACCCCTCAGTGCGGCCATGCGATGACCGACGCCGGTGCCATGGACCCGCGCCGCACGGGGGGCGGTCCGCTCACCCGCCTGGCCATCATCACCTGGGGCGGGCCCGCGGCCCGGCAGATCCGGGCGGCGCGGGAGCACGCCCGTGAGCGCGGACGTGAGCTCAGACTCGTCGCGATCCACGCCGACGCGGAACGTGACGCGGTGTTCGTGCGTGCCGCCGACGAGGCGGTCGCGCTCGGTGACGGCGGTCGGGCGATCGTCAGCGGGGGGTCCCTGAGCGCCGCCAGCTTCGACCTCGGACTGCTCGAGCGGGCGCTGGTCCGCAGCCGGGTCGATGCCGCCTGGGTCGGGTGGGGTCCGTTGGCGCAGGTGCCGGAGTTCGCGGACCTGTGCGATGCCCTCGGGGTGCACCGCGTCGGCCCGAGCGGTGCGGTGCTGCGGCGACTCACCGATGAAGAGGCGCTCGCGGATCTGGCGGCGGAGGCCGGCGTCCCGCTGGCCGAGCCGACCTCGGACCGTGGGTTCGTGCGGCGCCACCTCGAGGTCCTGACCGTCGCCGACGACCGTGGGACCGCCTGGGCCGTCGACGTGCACGACGGCACCCTGCAACGCCGCACGGAGAAGGTGCTGGTGGAATCCGCCATCGAGGCCCGTGCCGGGGTCGACCTCGGCGCGTTGCGCTCGACGGCCGAGCGGCTGCTCACGCTCGCCGGGTTCACCGGCGCCGGGACCGTGACCTTCGTGCGACCCGACCAGCGCCGGCAGGCCGCGCTGCTCAGGATCAGCGTCGGGGTCCCGCTCGGTCACGGCATCACCGAGATGACCACCGGCCTGGACCTGGCGAAGCTGCAGCTCCACCTCGCCGAGGGCGGTCGTCTCGAGGGTGCCCCGCCGGTACCACGCGGTCACGCCCTGTCGGTGCGGCTCAACGCCGAGGATGCAGAGGCCGCGCTCAGCCCGGCGCCGGGGCGCGTCCAGCTGCTCCAGTTGCCCTCGGGTCCGGGGATCCGGGTGGACACCGGCGTCACCGAGGGCGATGACCTGGCCGTGCACGCCGACCCGACGATCGCCGAGGTGGTCGGCTGGGGTCGCGACCGGGAGGAGGCTCGGGTCCGGCTGCGCCTGGCGTTGGCCAACCTGCTGATCGCCCTGGACGGGGGTATCACCAACAAGGGGTTCCTCCTCGACCTGCTGGCACGTCCCGAGCTGCTCACCGGCAGCTACGACACCGGCTGGATCGACCGGGTGGTCCGGGCCGGTGACCTCGGCGGTGCCCAGGAAGCCGACCTGGCCCTGCTGATGGCCGCCGTGGATGCCGCCGACACCGAGGAGCGGTTCGCTCGCGCCCAGCTGTTCTCCTCGGCGGCCCGGGGGCGTCCCCGCACCTCGTCAGAGCGTGGCCGCACGATCGAACTGGTCCACCACGGCCACGACTACGCCGTCGAGGTGCTGCGGACCGGACGGCACCAGTACCAACTCGCGGTCGACGGCGTCGAGGTGTCGCTGACCGTCAACCGCCTCGGCCACCTCCAGAGCCGCGTCGAGGTGGGGAGCCGCACGGTCTCGGTCGTCTCCGCGGTCCAGGGTGGTGACCACCTCGTCGAGGTGGACGGTGTCCCGCACCGGCTGCGGCGCCGCGATGGCGGGATCGTGCGGGCCCCGAGCCCGGGGGTGGTGGTGACCGTGCCGGTGGCGGTCGGCGACCAGGTCCGGGCTGGTGACCCCGTCGCGGTCCTGGAGAGCATGAAGATGGAGCGGGCCGTGCCAGCTCCCTTCGACGGGCAGGTCCGGCACGTGCTGACCGGCACCAACGTGCAGGTCGACGCCGGTGGCCCGCTGGTGGAGCTGGACCCGATCGGCGCCGCCGGCCGACGTCCGTCGCGAGGCGCACCGAGCACGCAGCCACGTCTGAGGTTGACCGGCACCGTCGCGCCCGAGGACGCGGATCCGGTCGACCTCCGGCTCGAGGAGCTCGCCCATCTGCGACGGTTCGTGCAGGGCTTCGAGCTCGCGCCGAGCACCGCCCGGGCGCTGGCCACGGTCGACACCGTGCCTGCCGGCGCGGGCACCCGGGTGCTCGAGGCGGAGATCGAGGTGCTCGAGGTCTTCGCGGACCTGCGGGCGTTGTTCCGCAGCCACCGTGAGGCCGACGAGTTCGCCAGCGACCCGCTCCTGGAGCGCAGCCCGGAGGAGCACCTGCACGCCTACATGCGGTCGATCGACGCTGGCGGCGAGGGCCTGCCGGAGCGGTTCCTGGCCGATCTGGACCGCGCGCTGACGTGGTACGGCGTCCAGGACCGCGAGCGCACGCCGGAGCTGGAGGCGGCGCTGTACTGGATCTTCACGGCCCAGCGGCGGGTGACCGAGCAGGTCCCGGTCGTCGTCGCGCTGCTGCGACGCTGGCACGACCAGGGCATCGTCGATGCCGGAGCCGTCGCCGACGATGTGCTCGCGGTGCTCGATCGTCTGGTGGTGGCCACGGTCCGCAGCCAGCCGCAGGTCGCCGACCTGGCGCGTGAGGTGCGCTACCGCTCCTTCGAGGCCGTCGCGGTCCTGGAAGCCGAGCTCGAGGACCAGCGTCGCATGGCCCGGCACCTCAGGGCGTTGCAGCGCACGGACCTGCACCCCGCCAGCCGCGCGCGCCACCTCGAGGCCCTGCTGGCCTTCCCGACGCCACTCGCCCCGATGCTGCTGGCGCATCTGGTCGAGGATCCCGAAGGGCTCGGCGAGCTCCTCCTCGATGTCCTGACCCGCCGGTACTACCGGCTCGGGGTGGACACGCCGCTGACGGTGCACGCCGGCGGCCGGATCGTGCATGCCGTGCTCGACGAGGACGGGGACGACCTCCACACGATCGTCGGACGTGCCGCGCTGGGCGAGCTCGAACCGCTCATCGCCGAGATCGTCGCGCTCGCTGCGTCGCACCCACAGCGTGACGCCGTGCGGATCGACATCAACACCTGGGCCGAGGAGCTGCCCGCCGACGACGACGCGTTGGCAGCGGTGATCGGTCCCGCCCTCGCGCCGCTGGCTCCCATCGAGGGGCTGCGCTACGCGAGCGTCGCGGCCCTGCGGCAGGGTGCCGGGGAGAGCACCACCGACCTGCGCCACCTCACGTTCCGGCCCGACGAGGACGGCGCCCTGGCCGAGGACCGGCAGCTGCGGGGGCTCCAGCCGATCGTCGCGCAGCGGCTGGAGCTGTGGCGCTACGAGCGCTTCGACCTCACCCGGCTGCCGGCTGGGCCCGGCGTCCAGCTCTACCACGCCGTGGCTCACTCGAACCCCTCGGACGAGCGTCTGTTCGCGATCGCCGAGGTCCGCACGCTGACGGCGGTCCGGGACGGCCGCGGCAAGGTGGAACGGTTCGTGGAGATCGACTGGGCGGCCAGCCGCACGCTCGAGGCGATGCGCAGCGCGCTGACGGCCATGCCGGTCCGCTCGCAGCCGGTGTGGAACCGGGTGGTCCTCCACGTCTGGCCGGTGCTCGAGCTCGATGCCGAGGAGGTCGTCGCCATGGCGCATGCGCTGGCGCCCGCCGCCGCCGGCCTCGGCCTCGAGCGGGTCGACGTGAGCTGCCGTCGCCACGACCCCGCGACCGGCGAGACGGTGCCGCGGGTGCTGCGGCTGACGCGCTCCGCGGACGCCGGCTTCACCGTCACCGAGAGCGCCCCGCCGCCTCATCCCCTGCAGTCGCTGGACGCGTACGGCCAGAAGGTGGTGCGCTGCCGGCGTCGTGGCACGCCCTACCCCTACGAGCTGCTGCAGCTGCTGTCGGCTCCGGGTGCCGGGGGGCTCGCCGAGATCACCGGCGGCGCCTTCGTCGAGCACGAGCTCGAGGGCGGCCGCCTCGTACCGGTGGAGCGTCCCCCGGGCCAGAACCCCTCCGGCATCGTGGTCGGGCTGGTGACCAACACCTCGGTGCGTCATCCCGAGGGCATGAGCCGGGTGGTGCTGCTCGGCGATCCCACCCGCGCGCTGGGGGCGATCACCGGGGCCGAGTGCGACCGGATCAGCGCCGCGCTCGACCTGGCCGAGGAACGCTCGATCCCCGTGGAGTGGTTCGCGCTGTCCGCCGGTGCCAGGATCGCGCTGGACTCCGGCACGGAGAACATGGACGGCGTGGCCGCCGTGCTGCGCCGGCTGATCGAGTTCACCCAGGCAGGTGGCGAGGTCAACGTCGTGGTCACCGGGATCAACGTCGGCGCCCAGCCCTACTGGAACGCCGAAGCCACCATGCTGATGCACACCAAGGGCATCCTGGTGATGAC
>CAYXJD010000178.1:5609-6894 GCA_964465225.1 uncultured Actinomycetota bacterium | reverse complement strand
GCGCGCGGGGCAGCGGCGATGCTGGCCGGTCGCGGTCTCGGCGGGCGCCGTCGGGGCGGTACCGCCGGTGATCCCGCCGGTGATCCCGCCGGTGATGCCGCCGGCCATGCCACGGCCGATGGGCTGGCCCTGGCCACCGGCCCGGAGGCCGGCGCAGCGCGGTCGGGCGAACGGAGCGAAGCGTGAAGGTGCTGGTGACCGGCGCCAGCGGGATGCTGGGCAGGGCGACCGCGGTGGCGCTGGCGTCCCGCGGTGACGAGGTCACCGTCCTGCAGCGCCGCGCCTCGGGCCTGGCGGAGCAGTCGTCGACGCGTGACGAGCGGCCTCGGATCCGTGAGGTGCTCGGCGACATCGCCGACGCCGAGGTGGTGCGCAGCGCGGCAGCCGGCCAGGACGGCATCGTGCACCTGGCAGCCCGGGTCGGCGTGGTCGGTACGGCCGCGGAGTTCGAGCACGCCAACGTCGACGGCACCCTGCAGATCGTCGCCGCGGCCCGCGCCGAGGGCGTGCCGCGGCTGGTCCACGTCTCCACCCCCTCCGTTGCCCACGCCGGGGAACCGCTGGTGGGTGCCGATGCGGACCCAGCGGATCCCGCCGCCGCGATCGGCCATTACGCGCGCACCAAGGCGCGGGCTGAGCAGATCGCCCTCGGGGCGAGCGACGGCATCGCCGTCGTGGCGATCCGGCCCCACCTGGTCTGGGGGCCAGGCGACACGCAACTGATCGGCCGGATCGTGGCACGCGCCCGGGCGGGACGCCTGGCGCTGGTCGACGACGGCGCCGCCCTGATCGACACGACCTACGTGGACAACGCGGTGGACGCGCTGCTGGCGGCCCTCGGACGCGCAGAGGACGATGCCGTGCGCGGCCGGGCGTTCGTGGTCTCCAACGGTCAGCCGCGGACGGTGGCTGAGCTGCTGACGCGCATCTGCCGTGCAGCAGGTCTGCCCGCACCCCGGCGTCAGGTGCCGCTGCGCGTCGCCCACGCCGGCGGCGCGGTCGCTGAGCGGCTGTGGGCACGGCTGCACCTGGCCGACGATCCGCCGATGACCTCCTTCCTCGCTGAGCAACTGGCGACCGCTCACTGGTTCGACCAGCGCGAGGTGCGGGCGGCGCTGCACTGGCGACCTCAGATCGGACTGGAGGAGGGCTTCGATCGGCTCGCCGCGTGGTTCGCGGCCGAGACCTCGGCCTGATCCGGATCAGCACGGCAGCCAGGCCGCACGTTCGACGCGGTCCACCTCGCAGCGCCCGTGACACCAACCGGCCACGCCTGGCCAGACTC
>CAYXJD010000178.1:1738-5509 GCA_964465225.1 uncultured Actinomycetota bacterium | reverse complement strand
CGACCCCACGCGGGCCACCTCGCAGCGCCCGTGACACCAACCGGCCACGCCTGGCCGGACTCCGACCCCACGCGGGCCACCTCGCAGCGCCCGTGACACCAACCGGCCACGCCTGGCTGTCGCACACCCCCGCTCTCCATCGACGCACGGTCACGTGGGCCGTCAGTGCCGGGCCGCGGTCAGATGCCGGCCGTCTCCGGCGCTGCTGGGGCTGGCGGGGCAGGCCTGGGACGACGGGTCGGGGTACCCCTTACCCCTCCCCCGAACCCCACACAGCGATGGCGCGCGCCTCCAGCCGTAGCCAGGGGTAGACGGGAGCGCACAGCAACGCGACCAGGAACAGCGGACTGACCGGCGGCACACCGAACGTGACGACGAAGATGGTCCCGAGCACCAGCACGATGACCACGGTGGCCACTGCGGGCGCGCGGGCCGCCGTCCGCACGATGAGCCCCGGTCCGCCGTCACGCTCGATGGTCGCGGCCCGGATCGCCACGTACCGCTCCGCCAGGTGGGTTGAGCTGGTCGATGCTTCCTCCGATGCTTCCTCCGATGCTTCGGACGACGGCCCGGACGCACCGTCAGGCGACCCCGACCGCTCCGCAGACGACCCCGACCGCTCGGCAGACGACCCCGACCGCTCGGCAGACGATCCCGACGACGGCCGGGGCCCGGGCTGGTCCGGTCCGGTGCCCGGCTGCCCGTTGCCCGGTTCAGGATCCTCGGGGCCGCCGTCCGAGCGGCGGTTCGGCTCCTCGACCACCTCGGCTCCAGAGTGCTCGACGACGGCTGATCCGACGTCCCGCCCCGATCGGACGTCCGGTTCCCGGAGGAGGGCTCCCGGATGGTGGCTGGCACGCCGCCAACAGGGTACGGACCGACGTGGAGGTGACCGCCGGCCAACCGGTCGGGCGGCGTCTGTCGATGTCCGCCGCGCCCCGGACCGGCCGCACGCGCGCCCGAACCCGACCGGCCGCATGCGCGCCCGAACCCGACCGGCCGCACGCGCGCCGGAACCCGAGGCCCTGCGTGTCCAGTCCTTCGCCGAGCCTGCTCGACGACATCGAGCAGGTGGCGCTCGGTCAGGTGGTCTGCAGCGAGCGGGTCGTTCAGCGCCCCTGCGGTGGCGGCGGGGGTGGTGGCGGTGGGGGTGGTGGCTGCGGCGGCGGCGGAGCGCCGGTGTCGGGCACCGCGCGTGCGGAGCTCGGCTCCTCCTCGGATCCGGCGCTCCGTCCAGTACCTGAGCCGCGCCCTCGTAGCAGCAGCACCGCCAGCAGTGCCAGCAGCGTCAGGACGACCAGGCCACCGATGATCGCAGCCAGCAGCAACCACGAGCGGCCACCGCCCTCCTCCTCGCCGGACAGCTCCAGCGATCGGTCAGCCTGCTCATCGGGTGCTGCGGCCTCGGCCGCGGCGCCGGAGAGGTCCATGACCACCTCGAGGCGCTCGGCACCGTAGGGATCCCAGACGACCTCGTTCCCGTCCCTGGGACGACCACCGGTCATCGCGACCTGTGAGCCGGCGTGGTCGATACGCACCTCACCGCTGAGAACGTCGAGACCGAGTTCCTCGAGAGCGAACTCGTCGCCGAACTCCTCGGCGACGTCGACGCCGGGGCGCAGTTCGAGTGACCAGGTGCTCCCGCCCTGGTTGGTGAAGGACGAGTCCGGGAACAGGTCGGCCACCAGGCGGTCCAGGGCCTCGGCGTCGCGTATCGCGAAGGTCGCGGTGACACGTTGGTCCCCCGGATCGGAGCTGTCGGCCTCCATGGACACCAGCGTCACCCCGTCGATCTCCGTGCCGACGGCCCCCGCGATCTCCTCCTCGAGCAAGGACTCCGCGGGCCCGAGCACCTCGGCAGCTTCCCCGTCGTAGGCGATCTCGAAGGCGAGCGTCGCCGAGGTGTCGTCATCGACCGCCATCGTGTAGGTGGTCCGGATCTCGCAGGCGGTGAGCACGAGCGCTGCCGCCGCGAGCACGAGGACGGTCGTGCGGCCCATGGTCTCCCCCTGACTGGCGCGATCCGGCCGTCGTGCCGGACCGGGTGTGGCTGCCGTCGTGTGGATCCCGTTCCCATCGACCGTAACCCCGATCCCGTAGCGTTCGCCCCTGGCCAGGCGGCGGCAGCCCCGGGGCAGCGAACAGCAGATAGCCGCTGCGAACCGTCGCCCGACCGCGACCCTTCTTCACGCGGCCAGCCACACCCGGCCGAGGACCTCAGCCGGGTGTGGCAGACTCAGCCGATGACTGCACTCATCGTCTCCGTGCTCGTTGTCCTGATCGGTTCCGGACTCTGCTCCGGGACCGAGACCGCCCTGCTCTCGGTTCCGGAGATCCGGGTCCGTCAGCTGGCGGATGAGGGGGGCCGCTCAGCCCGTGCACTGCTCGGGATCAAGCAGCGCATCGCCCGCCCGATCTCCGCCATCGTGGTGCTCAACAACATCTTCAACATCGTGGGCAGCATCGCGGTGGGCACCATCGCCGCCGAGGTGTTCGGAGATCGCTGGGTCGGCGTCGTCTCCGGGGTCCTGACCTTCCTCGTGATCCTGCTCGCGGAGATCATGCCCAAGACGCTGGGCGAGCGCTACGCCGAGAAGGCTTCGGTCGCGGTCGCGATCCCCGTGCGCTGGCTCACCACGTTGATGACGCCCCTGGTCGTGCTGTTCGAGGTCCTCATGCGCCCGCTGACCAAGGGTGAGCGCTCCCCCTCCGTCAGCGAGGCCGAGATCCGCATCCTGGCCAGGATCGGCCTCTCCGAAGGTGTCATCGAGGACGACGAACTCGAGATGATCCACCGGGTGTTCCAGCTCAACGACCGCACAGCACGTGACCTGATGACGCCGAGGACCGCGGTCACCTGGCTCGACGCGGACCGGTCGCTCGCGGATGCGCATGCGGAGATCCTGGCCTCTCCACACAGCCGGATCGTGGTGGCACCCGGCGACCTCGACCATGCCGAGGGGGTCGCCCACAAGCACGATCTGCTGGCCGGTCTCCTCGACGACCGTCAGGCGACCATAGGGTCCTACGAGCGTCCGGTCACCGCGGTCCCCTGGATCGCTCGGGCCGACGATCTCCTCCAGCAGTTCCTCCAGCAACGCGATCACCTGGCGTTGGTCATCGACGAGTACGGAGGGTTCATCGGCGTGATCACCCTCGAGGACGTCATCGAGGTGCTCACCGGCCCGATCGTGGACGAGACCGACCGCCGCTCTGACCTGCGTGCCTACGCCCGCACCCGGGGGCGCGATCGGCTGGTGCGGTGGCAGGGGACACCGACCGAGCGCAGGCGTCGCCCATGAAGCACGCGTCGGTGCGAACCGGCCACGCGGTGGTGTGAACCATTCGAGTCGGGCTGGTGGGCCCAGGCCATCACCCATCACCGTCGGCTGGGAACGCCTGACCGGTCAGCGTCCGGCGCACCAGACGGCCGACAGCACGTTCACGGCCAACCGGTCGGCCACGATCACCGTCCAAGCGCGGATCCTGACGCGCGCTGCTACGTGACGCGGAGGGCCGCGAGGCGCGGTTCGTCGCTGTGGAACCCTCCGCGTGGCCCTGACGTCGTACCGACAACACGACCGAGAGGATGCACACCATGCCTGGTCCCCGTCGCCGTTCCCACCTCGCCGCACTCGTGTGCGGACTGGCCGTCCTGGGCGCCGCCTGCAGCACCAGTACCGAGGAACCGGCCACACCCCCCGGGGACGAACTGAGGGAGGACCCCGACGGTGACGACGCCGCCGGAGGCGAAGCGGTCGGTGACGACGC
>CAYXJD010000178.1:0-1638 GCA_964465225.1 uncultured Actinomycetota bacterium | reverse complement strand
GTCGGTGACGACGCAGCCGGGACCACGATGCGCGTGTACGCCGTCAGCGAGGCGATCGCCCTCGAGCAGGAGGGCAGCGTGCACGTCACGGGCCTGCTGATCGATGACGGGTCGGGGTGGCGGCTGTGCGACACGGTGATGGAGAGCTACCCGCCACAGTGCGGCGGCGACTTTCTGACCGTCGAGGGCCTCGACCCCACCGGCCTACCGCTGGAGGAGAGCGGCGGGGTGCAGTGGCAGACCGAGGCCACCTTGGTGGGTGAGGTCGAAGGCGACAAGATCGTCGTGACCGGATCGCCCGCCTCCTCCTGAGGAGCTGCACCCGACCCCATTCGAGCAGGAGGGGCATGACGGGGACCGAGGACCAGGGTCCACAGGGACCACCTCGACCGTGCGACCGAACCGGGACGAACGGCCCGACGGATCGTGGCCTGCGGCGCTGGAACCCTCGCCCGCGCAAACGCACGATCTGTGTGGACGCCGGCATCCGCCGCGCGCCTCACGCGCCGGCCCCGGGGTGGGGGCCGGACACCGCCGAGGAGCCACCATGCGGGCGATCGGAGGCTTCCTCCTCACCGCCGGCATCGCCATCGCCGGGCTGTGGGTGGTGCAGTTGACCACCGGCCAGGTGCCAGAGGTGACCCAGGGACGCGTGGACATCTGGTTCCACATCGTCGCTGAGCTCGCTACCGCCGGGATGCTCGTGGCGGCCGGGGTGTCGCTCCTCGGGGATCGCCGCGCCGGCCGATCGCTCGGCGCCATCGCCGTCGGTGCACTGGCGTACACCACCATCAACTCCCCCGGCTACTACGCGGAGGCCGGCGACTGGCTGACGGTCGGGATCTTCGCGATCCTGGCAGCGGTGACGATCAGCGCGGGCATCTCGTTGGTGCGGTCGAGCAGCCGTGACGAGACCACCGACGCTGGGTCGAGCTCGACCTGACCCGGTGCACGCGAGCTCGGACGTGTCCCAGGAGCGGATCGCCGACGGGCGTGCACCGGACCCTGCTACCGCATCCTCGTGCCGGCGGCAGAAGCCGGTCCCGCCACCTTGACGTCACTCCGGGTAGCGGTATGGTCCAGCCGACCTGACCCGAGGAGCATCGTGTTCAAGCGACAGAAGACGCCAACCCAGCCACTGCAGGGGATCGCGGTGTTGGAGGGATGCTCGCAGCAGGAACTCCAGACCCTGGCCGAGTTATCGTCACTGCGCACCTACGACGCGTCGAGCGTGCTCGTCGAGCAGGACTCGCCGAGTGCGGAGATGTTCCTGATCGTCGATGGTTCCGTCGTCGTCTCGGACGAGAGCGCGACGCTGGCGACCCTTGGCTCCGGCACCGTGCTGGGTGAGTCGGCGATCCTGGACTGGTGGCTACCACCGAAGGACCGCCGCTCGAAGTACGAGACCGGACGACGGACGGCGACCGTCACCGCCTCCGCGGATGCGCCGGTCGAAGCGGTGGTGATCGAACCGGCAGGGTTCGAGCAGCTGCGTGAGAAGGCACCCGGTGTCGCCCGGAGGCTGATGGACGAACTGCGTCGTCGGGTGCGCGAGGACGATTCGGAAGCCGGGCCATCGAGCGTCTAGCGCCACGGCTGAGGTGAGCGGGCGCCTGCCACCCTCTCCCGCCGCTGTCT
>CAYXJD010000177.1:0-6903 GCA_964465225.1 uncultured Actinomycetota bacterium | reverse complement strand
CCTCGTCCTCGACCCGCAGCAGCTGCCGTACCTCCTCGCTGAGCGCGACCCGCTTGGCGGCACGGGGCACGATCATCGCACCGGGCGAGAGCACCCGGCGGTCGTAGCGGCCCCAGGAGGAGCCGGGGAGGTCGTAGAGCCGCTGGCGCTCGGCGAAGCTCAGCTCGGGATCGGGGTCGGGGTCGAGGAAGATGTGGCGGTGGTCGAAGGCGGCGACGAGACGCACGCTGCGGGAGCACAGCATCCCGTTGCCGAAGACGTCGCCCGACATGTCGCCGATCCCCGTCACCGAGATCGGGTCGGTGCTGACGTCGACATCGAGCTCACGGAAGTGCGCCGCGATGGCCACCCATGCCCCCTTGGCGGTCACCCCGTGACGCTTGTGGTCGTACCCGTGCTCCCCGCCGGATGCGAAGGCGTCGTCGAGCCAGAACCCGTACCTGGCGGCCACCTCGTTGGCCAGGTCCGAGAAGGTCGCCGTACCGCGGTCGGCGGCGACCACGAGGTAGGGGTCGTCACCATCGTGGCGGACCACCTCGGGTGGCGGGACGACGCGGTCGGCCTCGAGGTTGTCGGTGACGTCCAGCAGCCCCCGCACGAAGGTCACGTACTGCCGGCGGGCCTCGGCCGGCGCGTCGCCAGGCTCCTCGGGCTCACGGGTGAGGACGAAGCCGCCCTTGGCTCCGGACGGCACGATCACCGCGTTCTTCAGCACCTGGGCCTTGACGAGGTCCAGCACCTCGTTGCGCACGTCGTCACGACGATCGGACCAGCGCAGGCCACCGCGTGAGACGGGGCCGCTGCGCAGGTGCACCCCCTCGACACCGGGGGAGTGGACGAAGATCTCCCGGTAGGGACGCGGCTCGGGAGCATCGGAGACGCGGGAGGGGTCGATCTTCAGTGCGACGTACGGTTCGCCACTGTCGTCGGCCCGAGCGTCCGGCCGGAAGGCGTTGGTCCGCAAGGTGGCATCGACGAGTTCCAGCAGGCGTCTGAGGATGCGGTCGTGGTCGAGCCGTTCCAGCTGGTCGAGCTCCGCCAGCACGGCGGCGCGGGTCTCCTGTGCGGTCGGGGCACCGGGGGCCCGGCGGGGTTCGAAGCGGGCGTGGATGTGGTCGACGAGGGCGTGGACCGTCTCCGGGTGGGAGACCAGGATGGTGTCGACGTAGGCGGGGGTGTAGGAGGTCCCCAGCTGCCGTCGGAGCCGGCGGTAGGCCCGCAGGATCGAGATGTCGAACCAGTCGAGGCGCGAGACCACCACCAGCCGGTTCAGCGGATCCACCTCGAGGTGGCCACGCCAGGCCGCCAGGATCGCATCGGCCACCCGCGGACCGTCCGTGGTCGGGTCCAGGCCAGGTGCCCGGATACCGAAGTCGTGCAGGGTCACCTCGGCATCGGTCCGCTCCTCCAGCGGGTGGGGGACCTCGTCCACCGTCGTGAGCCCGAGGCTCTCGAGGATCGGGAGGAAGGAGGACAGCTCCAGGGTCCTCGATCGCTTGGCCGCCAGGAGACGGATCGGTGCGCCGGCGCGGCGCGACGCTGCCACCTCTGCGCCGGAGAGCTCCGGCGGGGGCGGGTCCGGCGGCGCCGCACGCAGCCAGACGAGCAGGGTGGCGTCGCCCTCCATCGTCCGGGCCAGCAGCTGCGCGTCGGTGACCGCATCGACGGGCTCGGTGACGTCGCGGTAGGAGCGCGGGAGTCGCGAGACGATCGACCGACCGATGGTCTCCGCCGTGCGGGCACCGACACGGCGCGACAGTTCCCGTACGACCGTCTCGTCCCAGGGCCGGGCGAGGTCGGCGATCGTGCGGTCGAGGTCGGCGGCGGCTGCCGGCACCTGCGTGCTCCAGGTCCGTGGAGCGTCCGGCGAGCGCAGTTCGAGCAGGTAGCGGCTGATCGTGTCACGCTGGAGGGCGATGGAGGCATCCACCTCGACACCTGCCGCGTCGAACCGCTCGCTGAGGACGGTCCGGAGGCGGCGGGACAGCTCGGGGCTCCACCGCTCGCGGGGAAGCGCGATCAGGACCGACACGGTGCCGCTCGGCGGATGCGGGCAGGCCACCGCGGCGACCTCGCGGTGCTGCTCCGCCTGGAGCAGCCCGACGAGCAGGTCGCGGAAGCTGGCCCGCGTCGCCCGCAGCAACTCGTCCTTGGGGATCGCATGGGTCAGAGCGGTCAGGGTGATGGCATCGTGGGACCCGTCGACCATGTCCTCGGACTCGAGCACCAGGCGCAGCCGACGCCGTAGGACCGGGGTGTTGCGCACCGGCTCGGCGATGCCCTTGCGGGTCAACAGGCCCAGGAGTCGCAGCCGGGCGGTGCCGGCCCGACCGTCGTCGGGCAACGTCACCTCGAAGACCTCGAGCGGGGCGTGGCGTTGGACGCTGGAACGCTCTCGGGTGCGTGAGGTGGTCAGCCGTGGGAGGTCGTCACAGCTCGGGGCGGTATCGACGTCGGCGAGCAGTTGCGCCCGGCGTGCGGGGTCGCTGAGGATCCCGAGGTTGCGGAGGTCGCTGTCTGCGCCGGGACGCGGTGTGGCCTCGCACCCGACGAGCAGCAGGTTGTCATCCAGCAGCCAGGACAGGAACGCCGCTACCTCGGTGTCGCCCGGCTCCCCGGTGGCCAGTGCCGCGGCACCGGCTTCCACCTCCGCACGCATGGCGCCATGGTGGTCCGTGACCACCTCGACGTCCTCCAGGTCGGCCCGGACACGATCGAGCAGGGCGGTGACGCCAGCATCGTCCGCCGCCAGGCCGGCCACCTCGACCTGGATCACCGATGCCCGGTGCGCCGCGGTCCGGGCGGGAACGAAACCCGCCACCCGACCACCCTCGTCCAGCTCCACACCCAGTATCGGATGGAACGTGCCCTGGATCTCCACACCACTGTGCACCAGCTCCGAGGTGATGGTGGACAGCAGGAAGGGGCGATCCTTCCAGACCACCTCGACGGTGGCGCGCCCGGACACCTCGTCGTGGCGCCTGAGCGTGACCCGGAGCTCCTCCAGCGGGCGGCTGGTGAGCTGCTCGAGCATGTGGGCGAGCTGCTCGACGATGGTCTCGACCGGCTGCGCGAGGACGTGATCGGGCGCACGGCGCAGGGACCCGTCGGCGAGGGCAGCCAGCAGCCCGGACCTCTCGTGCCCGCTGGCCGTGATCGCGGCATGGACGGCAGCGGCGGAAGGTCCAGGATCCATCACATCACCGCCCATCGTCGTGCTGCACGTCCGTGGTCGACCCTAGGCGGCAGCGGTCGTGGCGGGCGCGTGCGGTCCGGGACGGACACGACGGATGGCGCCTCTCAGGGCGCCACGGATCACGGATGGCGCCTCTCAGGGCGCCACGGATGACGGATGGCGCCCCTCATGGCGCCACGGACGTCGATGGCTCACGGTCCGGGGACCGGGGCGGCTCAGAGCTGGGCGAGCTGCTTGGCCATCCCGGACTTGCGGTTCGCGGCGGCGTTGCGGTGGACGATGCCCTTGCTCGCAGCCTTGTCCAGTGACTGCGCGGCGACCTGGAAGGCGGCCGTCGCCGCGTCCTTGTCGCCGGCCCCGGCAGCCTCCCGGAAGCGCCGGACGTCGGTCTTCAGCGCCGAACGCACGCGCTTGTTGCGCTCCCGTCGTGTCTCGTTCTGACGGTTGCGCTTCATCTGGGACTGGATGTTCGCCATGCGGTGATCGTTCCTTGGGCTATGGCAGCCGAGGCTGCGGCACCGGTTGCGTGGTGCGGGGGCTCGTGACACGAGGCTCATGACACGAGGCTCGTGACGGGAGCGGCTGACGGCGGCTCGTGAGGGCCCGTGCGACACGAGAGCGAGGCCGCGCGGTGACGGCGGTGGGTGAAGGTACCAGCGGCGTCGCTGCTGCGGCAACCGGTCACCACCGGCGTCACGTGCCGGCGGCCAGGGTGGATGCTACTCCGGCCGGTTCTCGGTACCAGCGCCACGGACCGGGACGAGGCACGGATACGCTGCCCTTCCCGCTCGCGGACCGGTCCTGTCGCACCGGGCTCCGCGGCCTCGCCCGCTGGACGTCCCCTGTGGGACGTGGAAGGCCCGACCGCGCCGTGACCTACCGCACCGAGCGCATCCGCAACTTCTGCATCGTGGCGCACGTCGACCACGGCAAGTCGACCCTGGCCGACCGGATGCTGCAGTTGACCGAGCTCGTCGACGTGCGACACATGCGGGCGCAGTACCTCGACAAGATGGACATCGAGCGCGAGCGCGGCATCACGATCAAGGCGCAGACGGCGCGTCTGCCCTACAAGCCACTGGGTGACGTGGCGGACGAGTACCTGCTGAACCTGATCGACACCCCAGGGCACGTCGACTTCTCCTACGAGGTGTCCCGGGCGTTGAACGCCTGTGAAGGGGCGGTGCTGCTGGTGGACGCCGCGCAGGGCATGGAGGCGCAGACGATCGCGAACCTCTACCTGGCCCTCGAGGCGGACCTGGAGATCATCCCGGTCATGAACAAGATCGACCTGCCCGCCGCTCGTCCCGAGGAGGTGGCGCGCGAGATCGCGGCGATCATCGGGGGCGAGCCCGAGGACGTGCTGCGCATCTCCGCCAAGACCGGCGAGGGCGTGGCCGCGGTCATGGATGCGATCGTCGACCGAGTCCCGCCGCCGCAGGGCGACCCCGAGGCACCGACCCGGGCGTTGATCTTCGACTCCATGTACGACCCCTACCGGGGCACGCTGGTCTACTTCCGTGTCGTCGACGGCAAGCTCGAACCGGGTGACCGGATCCGCCTGCTGGCCACCGGGTTCGAGGGCGAGATCGATGATCTGGGGGTCCACGCCCCCGAGGAGACCCCGATCCCGGCCCTCGGGGTCGGCGAGGTGGGGGTGCTGTCGGCCGCCATCAAGGAGGTCAGTCAGGCCAAGGTCGGGGACACGATCACACTGGCCGGTCGGGGCTCACGCACCGTGCCGGCCCTGCCCGGGTACCGAGAGCCGCTGCCGATGGTCTTCTCCGGGCTGTACCCGGTCGACTCCGACGACTTCCCGCAGCTGCGTGACGCGCTCGACAAGCTGCGGCTCAACGACGCATCGTTCAGCTTCGAACCCGAGACCTCGGCGGCGCTCGGGTTCGGCTTCCGGTGCGGCTTCCTCGGGCTGCTCCACCTCGAGATCGTGACCGAACGCCTCGACCGCGAGTTCGACATCCCGCTGGTCACCACGGCGCCGAGCGTGCGCTACCGGGTCACGCTCGAGGACGGACCCGACGAGGGCACGGGCGAGCCGAGGGTGGTCGAGGTGGCCAACCCCCAGGAGCTGCCCGAACCCAACCGCATCGCCGAGATCCGCGAACCGACGGTCAAGGCGATGATCCTGACGCCGACGACCTACGTCGGCCCGGTCATGCAGCTGTGCGAGAGCCGACGCGGGACCATGCTGGCCATGGACTACCTCAGCGAGGAGCGGGTGGAGCTGCGCTACGAGCTCCCGCTGGCGGGGATCATCACCGACTTCTTCGATCAGCTCAAGTCCCGCACGCGCGGGTACGCATCGCTCGACTACGAGCGCGGCGAGTACATCGTCGCCGACCTCGTGCGGGTCGATCTGCTGCTCAACGGCGAACCGGTGGATGCCTTCAGCTCGATCGTCCACCGGGACGAGGCCTACGCCTTCGGCAAGTCGATGACCGAGAAGCTCAAGGAGCTGATCCCCCGCCAGCTGTTCGACGTCCCCGTCCAGGCCGCGATCGGGTCGAAGATCATCGCCCGGGAGACGATCAAGGCCAAGCGCAAGGACGTGCTGGCCAAGTGCTACGGCGGGGACGTCTCACGCAAGCGGAAGCTGCTCGAGAAGCAGAAGGAGGGCAAGAAGAAGATGAAGTCGGTCGGCTCGGTCGAGGTGCCGCAGGAGGCGTTCGTCTCCGCACTGCGCGCCGGCGCGGCCAGCAGCGACTGACCGTCAGCCATCACCGATGATGCGCCCGAGGGCGACGGCGCCGCACGAGGAGGCTCGCATGAGCGACACGGATCCATCGAAGCAGCCGGGCGCATCGTCCGCCGATCGGCCGATCGAGGCATCGGACGAGCCGCTGGTCCCGGCCGAAGCACAGGACGTGCTCACCGCGGACGAGGAGGCGGTCGTCGCCCACGCCCGGGCGGTGCCGGAGGGCTCCGACGCCGACCTGTGGGCCTTCGTCTTCGACTCCTCGCTGCGGGCCCAGGAGGCGCTGCTGGCGGCGATGCGGCTCGTGGCTCGTCAGCACCTCCAGCTCGAGGACGCCGCGATCGTCGCCAAGGTCCGGGGCAAGGTGCGGATCACCCAGACCAAGGACGTCTCGCCCTCCCAGGGCGCGGTCGGCGGTGCGTGGATCGGCATCCTGGCGGGACTGTTCCTGGGACCCGGCGGCCCGTTGGTCGGTGGCGCACTGGGTGCTGCGGCCGGCGGCCTCTTCGCCAAACTGCGTGACTTCGGCATCGACGATGCCGAGATGAAGCGCATGGGCGAGGAACTGTCCGAGGGTGAAGCGGCGCTGTTCCTGCTGGTCGAGGACTGCCACCGGATGCGGGCGCTCCACGAGGTGTCGCGCTTCCCCGCCCGGTTGCTGGCCGCCACCGCCGACGACGAGGTGGTGGCGGAGGTCCGCGACCGGCTGGCCGTGGATCCCTGGGACACGTTCTGAGGCCATCGCCCGTGGACGCGACGGACGCGGTGACCGAGCAGCGGCGCGCCTGGCTGACCGCGCCCATCGAGAGCGGCCCAGCGGCGGGGTTCGGCGTCTACCTCCACGTGCCCTTCTGCCACCACCGCTGCGGCTACTGCGACTTCGCCGTCGCGGCCGTCGGTGGCCTCGACCATCGGCGTCGCGAGGACCTCGAGCGGCGGTACGTGGGTGCGCTCACCGCCGACCTCGCGCGGCAGGTCGCCGCGGGTCGTCGCG
>CAYXJD010000176.1:0-6948 GCA_964465225.1 uncultured Actinomycetota bacterium | reverse complement strand
CGAGGCGACCTCGCTGATGCGCCGACCCATGGTCACCACCTGGACACCGAGCACGTCGGGTTCGCCGGTGTCGACGGGGCGGAAGAAGTCGGCGATGTTGAGGAACCGTCCGCGGTCCTGGCGGGGGAAGCTGAAGCGCACCAGTTCGCGCTGCAGCGGTGCCTCGGGGTCCCACACCACCAACTCGTCGCCGTCGCCGTTGGCCGGGTAGTAGCCGTACACCACCTCGGGGGTCACGACCTTCTCGGCCTGCGCTCGCGCCAGCCACTCGCGCAGCACCGGCCGTGCCTCGCGGTCGAGCAGGTGCGCGTAGCCGTCCGGGTCGAGGTCACCCGGCGCGAAGCCCCACTGGTTGCGGAACAGCGCGACCTCGTTGAGCAGCGGTGCCACCTCGCCGACAGGGATGCCCCTGACCGTGCGCTGGCCCCAGAACGGCGGGGTGGGTACGGGGACGTCGGTGGCCACCAGTGACCGTGGTCGACCAGCCGCGTCACGTGCCGGTGCCTCCACCAGTTTGCGGGTGACGGTTGGCTTGCGCCGGTGGCGCCGCTCGGCCAGGCCGGTCCGCACGCCGCCGGTAGCGCCCGGAGGCACCTCGACGTCCGAGCGTTGCGCGCCGACCGCAGCAGGTGCCGGCGCTCCGGACGGTCCGGATGCCACCGGCTGCGGCGCCGCGGCCTGGGACGTCACGGTCTGCGCCGCGGCGGTAGCCGCCTCAGCGGCGGCGCGTCGGGCCTCCATCACCGCGTCCAGGACGCGCAGCCCCTCGAAGGCGTCCTTGCAGTAGAAGACCTCGCCCTCGTAGATCGCCCGCAGGTCGTCCTCGACGTAGCCGCGGGTCAGCGCCGCACCGCCGAGCAGCACCGGGTACCTCGTCGCCAGGCCACGTTCGTTGAGCTCCTCGAGGTTCTCCTTCATGATCACCGTCGATTTGACCAGCAGCCCCGACATCCCGATCGCGTCGCAGTCGTGCTCCTGAGCGGCATCGATGATCGTGTCGATCGGCTGCTTGATCCCGAGGTTGACGACGTCGTAGCCGTTGTTGCGCAGGATGATGTCGACGAGGTTCTTCCCGATGTCATGGACATCGCCCTTGACGGTCGCCAGCAGGACCCGGCCCTTGGTGGAGGAGCCGCCGCCGGCCGCCTCGATGTGGGGTTCGAGGTGGGCCACCGCGGTCTTCATCGTCTCGGCCGACTGCAGCACGAAGGGCAGTTGCATCTGGCCGGAGGCGAACAGCTCTCCCACGGTGGCCATGCCGGCGAGCAGGAACCGGTTGATGAGCTCGAGCGGCCCGTGGGCCGTGAGCCCTTCGTCGAGGTCGGTGTCGATGCCGTCCTTGTCGCCGTCGATGATGCGCCGCTCGAGGCGTTCCTCGACGGGCAGGGCGGCCAGCTCCTCGGCCGTCGCGCCGGCTTCGCGCTCACCCTCGAACAGTCGCATGAGCTCGTGGAGGGGGTCGTAGGTGGCCGGGCGGGGCTCGGATCGGACCTCCTGGTCGGCACCGGCGCCGTCGCCATCGCTACCGGCGCCGTCGCCATCGCTACCGGTGCCGTCGGCCGCCGCCGGCAGTGGGGTCCCCGCTGGTCCGCGCCGGTCGTGGATCAGATCGCTGGCGACGGCGATGTGCTCCGCCGGGATCCGATGCAGCGGCAGGATCTTGCCCGGATGCACGATCGCGGAGTCGAGCCCGCGGTCCATCGCCTCCTTGAGGAACACCGAGTTCAGCACCTGTCGTGCCGCGGCTGACAGTCCGAAGGAGACGTTGGACACGCCCAGCGTCGTCGCGCAACCCGGAACGGCTCGCTTGACCCGCTCGATCGCCTCCAGCGTCTCCAGGGCGTCGCGCCGCAGGTCCTCCTGGCCGGAGCCGAGCGGGAAGGTCAGGCAGTCGAAGATCAGGTCGTGCGCCTCGAGCCCGTACTCGTCGATGGCGATGCGGGCCACCCGCTCGCACACCTCGACCTTCCAGTCGGCGTTGCGGGCCTGGCCCTGCTCATCGATCGCCAGCACGATCACCGCGGCGCCGTAGCGCTTGGCCAGCGGTAGGAGCCGGTCAGCCTTGACGCGTCCGTCCTCGAGGTTGACGGAGTTGATGACGGCCCGGCCACCGAGCCGGGTCAGGGCCGCCTCGATGACCTCGGCCTCCGTCGAGTCGATGACCAGCGGCAGCGTGGACTGGGTCGCGTAGCGGTCGACGATCTCGATCACATCGGGCACGCCATCTCGGCCCACGTAGTCGACGCACACGTCGAGCACGTGGGCGCCCTCGCGGGTCTGCGACCGGGCGAGCTGGACGGTGCCGTCCCAGTCCTCGTCCAGCAGGAGCTCCCGGAAGGCCTTCGAGCCGTTCGCGTTGGCTCGTTCACCGATCGCCAGGAACGCGTTCTCCTGCTCGATGGGCACGGCGGCGTACAGCGAGGCGAGTGCCGGTCGCCACTCGATCGTGACCGGCTCGTGGTGCGGGGCCGCAGCTGCCGCCTGGCCGCTGAGTGCCGCCGGGTCCGTGAGCCGCCCGGCAGCTCCGAGCCGGACGGCTTCCGGACGGTCGAGGGCACGTTGCCGTGGACGTCGTCCACCGACGGCGTCGACGACCGCGGCCAGGTGCGCCGGGGTCGTCCCGCAGCAGCCGCCGACGATGCCGACGCCCAGTTCGGTCACGAACTCGCGCTGCGCTTCGGCCAGGCCCTCAGGGGTCAGTGGGTAGACGGTCCGCCCGTCCTCGAGGTGGGGGATACCGGCGTTGGGCACGACGCTGATCGGCAGCCGCGACTGCCGAGCCAGGGTGCGCACGTGCTCACGCATGTCGGCCGGACCGGTCGCGCAGTTCATACCCAGCACGTCGATGGCGAGCGGATCGAGTGCGGCGATGGCGGCTGGCGGCTCGGTGCCGAGCAGGAGGGTGTTGATGTCCTTCTCGACGGTGAACTGCACCACCAGCGGCACCCGCGCCCCACGCTCGACGAACACGTCGTTGGCGGCGGCGACGGCAGCCTTGATCTGGAGCAGGTCGAAGCAGGTCTCGACGAGGATCACATCGCTGCCGCCGTCGAGCAGCCCACGCACCTGCCGTCGGTAGCCCTCCTCCATGACGGTGACGTCGATGTAGTCGCGGGTGTCGGCGGGGTCCTTGCCGAGCGACAGCGTCGGCGCACGGGTGCCCGGGCCGATCGAGCCGATCACGAACCGAGGGTCACCGGGGGTGGCGAAGGCATCCGCGGCGCGCCGGGCGACCTCGGCAGCACGACGGTTGAGTTGCTCGGTGTCGGCGCCGAGGCCGTACTCGTCCAGTACCCACGGCGCCCCGCCGAAGGTGTCGGTCTGCACGGCGTGGACCCCGACCTCGAGGAAGTCGCGATGCACCCGCTCGACGACGTCCGGTCGGGTGCGGACCAGCACCTCGTTGCAGCCCTCCAGTTCATCGCCACCGAAGTCGGCTGCGGTCAGCTCGGCGGCCTGGAGGCTGGTTCCCATGCCTCCATCCAGCACGACGACGCGCTCACGCAGCCCGTCGAGGAACGGGTGCGAAGCGAGCGGGGGGAGGGGTGCGGTAACCACGGCCACGCAGGGTACGGCGCGTGGAGGCCGGGCATCGACTCGCCGGTAGGTCGCGCCGCTCAACGTGCGGGACGGGGAGTTCGGCCTCGGCGCGCCCGCGGGGTGCGCGCTACTCGCCCGGGCGTGGGCTGCGTCGTCGCTACTGGCGCCCAAGGGCGCCTGCAGCGGTCGGGGTCCCGGGGGGCTGCGTCGTCGACCCGGTGTGCGCGGTACCGCGGTCCGGTGGCTGCACCCTCTCCACCGATCGGTCCATGTACGGCGTTCGTCGACCCGTCGTCGACGAACGCCGTGAGGCGTGACGCGTCAGCGTCGGGTCCGGCGCGAACGCGGCATGCACGGCAGTCCCAGCTGTCCACAGCTCCAGAGGTCCCGAGGCGCGCTCGCGAGGCCCGGGTGGGCAAGCTCCCCGACAGCCAGAGTGAGCGGTGAAGAGGCAGGTGGGACGGGGAGCATCCACCATGGAGGACGAGCGCAGTGACGCCGCTATCCGTCGGTCGTCGGGCGCGATCGGTCCGCTGCCGAACCAGCTGCGACGCACCTCGGCCGCGGACCCGGCGGTAGCCCGACGTGATGTGGCGTTGGAACGGTTGTCCCGGGTGGCGCGACGCCAGTTCGGGGTCGTGACCACCCAGCAGGCGCAGGTGGCCGGTGTCAGCCGCGACTCCCTCGCCACCCTCGTTCGCAGTCGGGTCCTGGTGCGCCGCTTCCGGGGCGTGTACGCCTTCCGCGGGACGCCCGACAGCCGGGAAGCCAGGTGGTTGGCGGCGCAGTTCGCGATCGGGCGCCGCGCGGTCCTCTCGCACCAGACGGCTGCAGCGATCCACGGCCTCGACCACGGTGCGGTCGAGGATGCGTTGCATGTGATCGTGCCACGGCGTTCGCGGGAGTCGCCAGCCGGCATCGTCGTCCACGAATCGCGGAAGCTGCAGGTGGCAACGGCGAAGCGCCACGGTGTGCTGCGGGTCACCTCGGTGCCTCGGACGCTCTGCGACCTGGCGGGCGATATCAGGGATCCGGATCGGATGCGCCGCGTCGTCGCCGCTGCCGTCCGGTCGGGTGACGCCCGGATCGACCAGCTCCGCGAGGAGATCGAGCGCCGGCGCACCTTCGCAGGTCGCGCGTCGTTGCGACACGTGGTCGCCGAACTGTCCCCCCTGGAACCGATGGCAAGGGAGGAACTCGAGTCCCTCTTCCTGCGCATCACCACTGCGGCCGGCGTCTCCCCCACGGCCATGAACCATCGTGTGACCGACGCTGAGGGTCGGACGCGCTACCTCGATGCCGTGTGGTTACCCGAGCGGGTCGTTGCGGAGCTCGACTCCCGGCGGTTCCACGGGACGCTCGTCGATTGGCACGATGACCAGCGCAGGGAGAACGCCGTGTTGCTGGCCGGCTACGGGCCGTGCCTACGGTTCTCCTGGTGGGATCTGCGCCACCATGCAGCTCAGGTTGTGGCCACCCTCCGCAGAGCGTTGTCCGCTGCCGCTGCCGCTCCTGACGTGTTGTAGTGACGCGGTGGGTGGCCCGGTTGCGGAGCGGTAGCCAGGCTGCGGGGGTTCTGGTTGGCCATCGCAGGGATCCACGCTGGTGCTACCGACCCAGGGGAGCGGCGAGGTCGGACGCGCTGGTCCTGTGACCACGGTGTTCGTCGACCCGTGCTCGACGAACGCCGTGGCGCGATCATCCGCGTGGTGCAGTGGTGGCGGGTGTGCGACCACCGGCGCGGCGCGGCCGTGGGAGCGGCGGTTCGCGTCGCGGCCCGGCACCCGCGATACTCCCCCGCCATGCCGCTGTTCGCCCGCAAGCCCGAGCTGCCCACCGACCTCATGCAGGCCTGGAGGGTGTTCCTCGACTGCGCCGAGGTGATCGAGGGCGGCCGGCGCGTACTCCTCGGCGTGCTGCCGACGGGTCGCGTCGAGCCGGCACCGATCGGGGTCGGAACGGACGCGGTCCGTCGATCCATCGCCGATGCCCGCGCCTGGATGCCGAGGTGGCGCATCGACGAGGTGGCGGGGGAGTGGCAGGATTGCCTCCACGCGCTCGACGAGGCGGAACGTGGCTGCGACGAGATCGATCAGGTGGCGGCGTCCACGGACGAGCTCGAGGAACTGCTCACGGCGGTGCAGGACGTCATCGAGCCGTTGGACGCCTACGCAGATGCCGAGCGCGCGTGGCGGCGCCACTGGAAGCTGCCACGTGACGCCGGCTGAGTGAGGCAGCGGCTGACCACCGGGTCGGCCGCACCCCGCCAGAGGAGATCGGGACGACGTGGACATCGAGCGGGCAGCGCCGGATCCGGCCGGAGGACGCAGCGACCGTCACCCTGTGACCTACGCGGACGCCGGGGTCGATCTGGACGCCGCGGACGAGAGCGTCGCCATGCTCGGGGACATCGTGGCGCGCGCCACCCGCCCCGAGGTACTCGGTGGTATCGGCGGTTTCGGTGGGCTGTTCGCGCTGGACACCGGTCGCTACCGCGAGCCGGTGCTCGTCAGCTCCACCGACGGGGTGGGCACGAAGGTCGACCTGGCGCGTCAGCTCGGCGTGCTCGACACCGTGGGTCGGGACCTGGTCGCCATGGTCGTCGATGACCTGGTGGTCACCGGTGCGGAGCCGCTGTTCTTCAACGACTACCTCTCGGTCGGCTCCCTGGACCCCGATCGGGTCGCTGAAGTGGTCCGTGGGATCGCCGACGGCTGCGCCGAAGCTGGCTGCGCGCTGGTCGGTGGTGAGACTGCGGAGCACCCCGGGCTGCTCGGCGCCGACGAGTTCGACCTGGCCGGCTTCGGGGTCGGCGTCGTCGAGCGGGATGCCATCCTGGGACCGGATCGGGTCGTCGCCGGAGATGCGCTCGTCGCGCTGCCGTCGTCCGGTCTGCACAGCAACGGTTACAGCCTGGTCCGCCGCGTCGTCGCCAGCCTCGACCTCTCCGGCGACCATGGCCTGGGCGCCCCGCTCGGCGAGGTCCTGCTCACGCCGACGCGTATCCACACCCCGGACTGCCCCCACCGTCGTCACCATCCTCTCCTCGCCCGTTGTCCCGGCCCTCCTCCTCCACCATCTCTTCTTCCTCCTCCTCCTCCTCCCCCTCCTCCCCGGAAAATTCCTGACCCGCGTTCTCTCGATAAGGCGGGTGCGGCCCTCCCGGCCTCATCCCCATGGCGTGGTGGGAGAGGGGAGGCGGAGGGGGGGGGGGGGGGGGGGGGGGGGGGGGGGGGGGGGGCCCAGAGGGGGAAGGCCAGGGCCGCCGGGGAAGGCGCTCATGCGAATGTGCGGGGGGGGAGGTGGCCCGTGCGGGTAGTGATGGGGAGGGAGGAGGTGGGGAGGAGGGGGGCCGTGGGGGAAGGGCGGCATGTGGTGCGGCATGTGCGGGTGGGGGGGAGGCACCGG
>CAYXJD010000175.1:0-7003 GCA_964465225.1 uncultured Actinomycetota bacterium | reverse complement strand
CACGGCCGCCGAGGGGGGGCGGTGCCTGTGCCTGCTGGGTGTGCGTCCGGTTGACCACCGACAGCAGGGGCCAGGGATGGCGCGAGGGCACCCTCCGGTCCTGCACCTCTACACCCGCAGAGGGTGCGGTCTGTGCGACCGGGCCGCACGGCTGGTCGCCCGTGAGGGACGTGCAGCCGTCGTCCACACCATCGAGGTCGACGAGGATCCGGAGCTGGTGCGGCGCTACGGCGTGCGCGTGCCCGTCATCTGCGTGGACGGTGTCGAGATCGCCGAACTGGAGGTGGCGCCCGGACAGGTGCGTCGTGCGCTGCGCGATGCCCGACGCCGACACCTCGGCTGAGCGGTGGTGGGGCGTGCGGCCGCCGGCGCTCGGCACACCGCTGCTAACGCCAGTGTGACGTCGCGCTCCTGCGGCGCCTAGCCTCCCGGATGCCGGAGCGCTGGGACACTGGGAGGCGCACCGGCGGCCAGAGGCCAACACCAGCGCGCCGCATCGGCGGTCGAGAGCGAGGGGGACGGGGTGCGGGAAGGCCAGATCCCCGGAGCAACCGTGGCGCGCCTGCCGGTGTACCTCCAGGTGCTGATCGAGGCCGCGGAGGCTGGGATCGGGGTGCTGTCCAGTGACGATCTGGCACGCGCCGCCGGGCTGAACGCCGCCAAGGTGCGCAAGGACCTGTCCTACCTCGGCAGCCACGGCACCCGAGGTGTCGGCTACGACGTCGACGGACTCGCGCACCAGCTGTCGCGTGCGCTCGGGCTCGTCGAGGACCGACCGGTGCTGCTGATCGGCGTGGGCAACCTGGGGAGGGCGCTGGCCAGCTACGGCGGCTTCGAGCGGCGTGGCTTCCGGATCGTCGGCCTGATCGACGCTGCCCCGGAGGTGATCGGCCAGGAGGTCGCCGGACATCAGGTGCTGCCGGTGTCGGAGCTGGAGGCACTCGTGGCGGCGGAGGGCATCGGGGTCGCGGTGTTGGCGATCCCCGCCGCCCATGCCCAGGGGATGGCCGAGCGGCTCGTCGCAGCGGGTGTGCGGTCGATCCTCAGCTTCGCTCCGACCTACCTCTCGGTCCCGGAGCACGTCACCGTGCGCCGCGTGGACCTGGCCACCGAGCTGCAGATCCTCTCCTTCTACGAGCACGCCGGCCCGAGGCTGCCCGCCGCCCCCTCGCGGCATCGGACGGGCTCGACCGCCCGGCCCGTCTGAGGGCGGCGATCTCGGCGTGCTCTCGACTGGGGCCGTGGCCGCGGCGCGCGGTACCATCGGTCGCGGTAGGCGTGTGGCGGCCCATGGTCCGGCGGCCGTGCACCCTCCCGGCGAGCACCCGCTCCACGCCCCGGTGCGGCGCACCTGCGTGGGGCGCTTCCATCACCCGTCCCAACGACCTCGGAACACGGCCGCAGCGCAGCCCTTCCGTCGAGAGGTTCGTCCCCGCATGGCACTCCTGGTCGTCGGCTGCAACCATCGCAGCGCCGAACTCGGTCTGCTGGAGCGGGTAGCGGTCCCGGCGGACGAACTCCCGAAGGCGCTGCACGCGGTGGCTTCCCTGGAGCACGTGACCGAGGCGGTGATCCTCTCCACCTGCAACCGGGTCGAGGTCTACGCCCACGTGACCCGGTTCCACCCCGGGTTGCAGGAGGTCAGGGGCTGGCTGGCGGAGCGTGGTGACATCCACCCCCAGGAGCTCGACGCGCTCGAGTACAGCTACCACGACGACCGAGCGGCGGCCCACCTGTTCGCGGTCGCCGGGGGCCTCGACTCGATGGTGGTCGGAGAGCGCCAGATCGCGGTCCAGGTCAAGCACGCCATGGAGGTGGCGCGTGAGGAGGGCACGGCCCGCCGCGTGCTCCAGCGGGTGTTCCGGCAGGCGGTGCGGGTCGGACGCCGTGTCCGCAACGAGTCCCGTATCGCCGAGGGTGCGTCCTCGATGGTGGGGGTCGGCCTGGCGGCGGTGGATCGGCAGCGCGGCACCTCGTTGGCGGGCGCGCGCGTCGCCGTCATCGGGGCCGGTGACCTCGGTGGGCTCACGGTCCGCCGCGTCGCCGAACTCGGTGCCGGGCACGTCACGGTGTGGAACCGGAGTGCGGACAAGGCTGAACGCCTGGCCGCCAAGCTCGACGGCCGGGTGCCACACTCGGTCGTCGACGAGCTCGGTACGGCGTTGCGCGGTGCTGACGTGGTCGTGTGCACCACCGGAGCCGCGGAGGCCGTGATCGACGTCGACCTCGCACGAAGGGTCCTGCGCGAGCGCGAGAGCGGACCGGCCCCGGCCGCGGTGGCCGGGTCCGTGTTCCACGACGAGCCGCCGTCCGAGCCACTGGTCGTGCTCGACCTCGGGGTCCCCCGCAACGTCGACCCGGGCTGTGCACACCTCACGGGGATGACGCTGATCGACGTCTCGGACGTGCGGCAGCTCGCCGATCGCGGCCACGCCGGCTCGGTCCTCGCCGAGGCACGCGAGATCGTGGAGGAGGAGGTCGCACGCTTCGTGGCCTGGACCCGCGCGTCGGAGGTCGAGCCCACGATCCGCGCGATCCGCACCCAGGCCGAAGCGGTGCGTCAGGCCGAGCTGGAACGGCTGCGGGGTCGCCTCGCGTCCCTCGACGAGCAGCAACTCGCGGCGGTGGATGCGCTCACCCGCGGCATCGTGAACACGCTGCTGCATCATCCGACGGTCCGGCTCAAGGAGCTGGCCGACCTCGGTGGTGCCGATCCGGGGGTCGACCTGGTGCGCGAACTCTTCGACCTGCCAGAGGATGACGCGTGAGTGGTGCTGCTCCGGTCACGACCGGGCAGGGACCCTGGCGTCTCGCGACCCGACGCTCCCCGCTGGCCCAGGTCCAGGCCCGCTCGGTGGCCGCGGCGCTCGAGGCGTCAACGGGACGGGCAGCTCAGATCGTGCCGCTGGCGACCACCGGCGACGAGCATCCGGACCGGGCCATCCAGTCCTTCGACGCCAAGGGGCTGTTCGTCGACGGCACGCGTCGAGCGGTCCTCGACGGCGACTGCGACATGGTCGTGCACTCCTACAAGGACCTGCCCAGCGAGGAGCATCCCGAGCTCGTGATCGGTGCGGTGCCGGCCCGTGTCGATCCCCGTGACGCACTGGTGTCCCGGGACGGGTGGCGGCTGGCAGAGCTGCCACGCGACCGGACGGTGACCGTCGGGACCTCGGCACCGCGTCGTCAGGCCCAGCTGCAGCGCCACCGTCGCGATGTGCTCGTCCAGCCGCTGCGCGGCAACCTCGGCACCCGGTTGCGGGCCGTCTCCGAGGGCCGTCTCGACGCCGTCGTCGTCGCGCTGGCGGGCTTGCTGCGGCTCCGGCCGGAGACGGACGGACTGGTCGCGGTCCCCCTGGAGCACGGCGAACTGTTGCACGCTCCGGCGCAAGGTGCCCTGGCCATCGAGTGCCGCCGTGACGCGGTGGCCACGCGCAAGGCGCTCGCGCACCTCGACGACCTGGTCACGCGCACGGAGGTGACCGCCGAGCGCGAGCTGCTGCTGCAGCTGCAGGGTGGCTGTACGGCGCCGATCGGCGCGCACGCCGAGCAGCGCACGAGCTCGACGGGCCAGCGGCGGCTGGTCCTGCTCGGCATGGTGGCCGATCCCAACGGGACCCGCCTGTACCGCGCCTCCCACGAGACGGCCGCTGACGATGCGCTCACCCTGGGACGTGCCATGGCAGCGACCCTGCTCGAGGCCGGGGGCGAGCAGGTCCTGTCGACGCTACGGGCCGAGCCGAGATGAGCGGTGGCCACCGGCCGCTGGCCGACTGTCGGGTGCTGGTCGCACGCACCCGGGAGCAGGCCGCGCAGCTCAGCGACCGTATCCGGGCATTGGGCGGCACCCCCGTGGAGGCGCCGGTGCTCGAGATCGCTCCGGGGGAGCGGCACGCGCTCGTCGAGGCCTCTCGGCGGATGGCTCGAGGCGAGGTGTCGGTCCTGGCGCTGACCTCATCCAACGGCGTGGCAGCGCTCGCGGAGGCGATGGAGGCGGCGGGCGTACCGGCCGCTGGCCTCGCTGCGGTCGGGCTCGTGGCCTGTGTCGGCCGCGGCACCGACGACCGGCTCGCGCAGCTGCTCGGTCGTCGCGCCGATCTCGTTCCGGCGCGGGCGACGACCCGTGCCCTGGCCGAGGCGGTCCCGCCCGGTCGCGGCCTCGCGTTGCTCCCCCGCGCTGACCTGGCGAGCCAGGAGCTGCCCACGGCGCTCGCCGCGAAGGGCTACGACGTCCACGAGGTGGTGGCCTATCGCATCCTGCGGCCCGCCGCGCTCCCCGAGGCCGTGCTCGATGACCTGGCCGACGGGGCGATCGACCTGATCGCGGTGACCTCCCCCTCCACCGTCCACAACCTGCTGGCGCTGCTGCAGGACCGTCGCTGGTCGGGGCGCCTGGTGTCGATCGGGCCGGTCACCAGCGCCGCCTGTTCGGCACACGGTCTGTCGGTGGCGGCCGAAGCCGATCCGCACGACCTCGACGGTCTGGTGGCGGCCCTGGTCGCAGCTGCGGCCTGAACAGGGGTCTACCCTCCCGGCAGACCGACGAGTGTGGAGGACGTGTGAAGCAGCGGCTCCTGGGCCTCCCGGTGATCGGGACCGCGCTACGGGTACAGGATCGGTACGTCCGTGATGCCGCCGATCCTCTGGCCGCCGCGATCGCGTTCTTCGCGTTCCTGTCGCTGTTCCCCCTGTTGCTGCTGGCGATCTCGGTCGCCGGCTTCGTGCTCCAGGATCCGGCCGACCAACTGGCGGTGGCCGAGCAGCTCACCGCGGCGATCCCCGGTTTCGACCAGACCGTCGGTGGTGGGGACAGCCAGGTCGCGGAGCTGCTGTCGAACGTCGTCTCGCAGCGCGGCACGATCGGGGCCATCGGTCTCCTCGTGCTGCTGTTCTCCGGACGCCGGGTCATCAACGCCGCGATGGTGTCGACACGCGTGGTGTTCCGAGCGCCCATCCTGCTGGGCATCGGCAAGTGGCTCCGCCAGTTGCTGGCGCTGGTCATGCTCGGGCTCCTGGCGATCGCGAGTACGACCGCGTCCTCCTTCGCCGGTGTCGGTCTGGGCTTCGTGCCGTCCTCGGTCGCGGTGCTGCTGTCGTCCGTGGTCAGCTTCGTGCTCGACGTCGGCCTGTTCCTGGCCGCCTACACCTTCCTCGCGCCGTCGGCCGTCCTGAGCGTGCGCGACCGCCTGCCCGGCGCGGTGCTCGCGGGGGCTGGCTGGACGGCGCTCAAGATCGCCGGCGCCACCTGGGTCAGCGCACAGGTCGAGAGCGCCAACGCGCTGTACGGGGCACTGGGCAGCGTCATCGCCCTGTTGCTGCTCTTCTACCTCGCCGGTCGCCTCTACCTCTACGGCGCCGTGCTGTCGGCCGTGCGCTACGAGGGTGCACACGGCCCGTTGATCGCGCCGCACCAGCGCGAGGAGTTGGACGCGGCCCAGGCCGAGCCGGGTGCCGAGGCAGCCGGTGGATCCGCAGCCCGAGGTGCACCGGTCGGACCGTCGCGGGCCGCCCCGGCGCCTGATGCCGGCGGTCCGCCGCCACCGCCGCATGCGGCCGGCGGCGCGCGCCCGACCGACCCCGGCCCGCGGGGTGTGGCCGCCACGATCACCCCGGGCACCCGCGGGCGGGTCGCAGCCGCTGACGCCGGCCGTTCCGGCGCGGCAGGTGGCCGCACCGGCACCACGGCCAGCCCGGCGACCGCAGACGGCACGGCAGGCAGTGGCACCGAGCGCACCGGTGGGCGCGATCCCCGGACGGCGGTCGGCTTCGCTCTGGCCGTCGGTGCGCTGGCGGCTGGGTGGCGCTTCCTCGGCGGCAGCGATCGTTGACCGGCCTCCGTGGGCGTGACCCGACCACACGGGGCGGGTGCGATGTCCCCGTTACCCTCCTGAGGGTCACCCCGACGAGCTGAGGTCCGCGTTGACGGAGCCCCCCGTGTCGCGACCGCGGCGCCTACGTCGCACGCCCGCGCTCAGGCGTTCGTTCACCGAGACGACGGTGCCGGCGGGCGCCCTGGTGCTGCCCGTCTTCGTGGCGGCCGGCCGGGACGAGCCCGCGCCGATCCCGTCGCTCCCCGGCGTCCTCCAGCACAGCCTCGCCTCGGTCGTCGAGGTGGCCGAGGCCAGCGTGGCGGCGGGCATCGGCGGGTTGCTCCTGTTCGGACTGCCGACCCACAAGGATCCGCTCGGGACCAGCGGCTGGGATCCGCACGGTCCGGTCCCGCGTGCTCTGACGGCGATCCGGGCGGCGGTGGGGGACGAGCTGGTCCTGTGGGCCGATGTGTGCCAGTGTGAGTACACCGACCACGGGCACTGCGGACCGTTGGACGCCGAGGGGCAGGTCGACAACGATGCGGCGGTGGCCGGCTACGTCCGGGATGCCATCGCCTACGCCCGCGCCGGAGCGGACCTGGTGGCCCCTTCGGGCATGATGGACGGCCAGGTCGCGGCGATCCGGTCCGGTCTCGACCGCAGCGGCGAGGCGCGCGTGGGCATCGTCGCGTACGCGGCGAAGTTCGCCTCGGCGTTCTACGGACCCTTCCGTGACGCTGCCGGTTCGGCCATGGTCTCCGGCGATCGTGCCGGTCACCAGCTCGATCCGGCGAACGGTCGTGAGGCCGACCGTGAGCTGGATCTCGACGCCGCTGAGGGAGCCGATGCGCTGATGGTCAAGCCCGCGCTCGCCTACCTCGACGTCGTCGCCGAAGCCCGCCGACGCCACCGCCTGCCGGTCGTCGCCTACCACGTCTCGGGCGAGTACGCGATGGTCCACGCCGCCGCCGACCGGGGCTGGATCGACCGCGCAGCGGCCCTGCGGGAGTCGGTGCTCTCGATCCGTCGTGCCGGTGCCGACGTGGTCGTGACCTACGCCGCGCTGGAGCTGGCCCCAGGGAGCCAGTGGTGAGCGACACCACCACCGAGGCCTACCCCGATCTGGTCCCGAGCGAGACCTGTCCGTCGTGGCTCAGGGAGGTCCCGCTGGCCCACCGCGGGCTCCACGACGG
>CAYXJD010000174.1:2039-7035 GCA_964465225.1 uncultured Actinomycetota bacterium | reverse complement strand
GGGGTCGTGATCGGGTCGGGGGTCGTCGTCAGGTTGGGGGTCGTGATCGGGTCGGAGGTCGTGATCGGGTCGGGGCAGTCGTCGCGGTGCGGCGCGGCGCCGCCCCTTCACACGGTCGTGGTCTGGCCGTTCGTCGAGGCCGGGTCGGCTGTCACGAACCGCGACAACAGGGCGGCGGTGCGGGGCAGGGTCTCGAGCACGACCGCGTGCCGGTCAGCATCGAGTTGGAAGAGGCCGGCGCCTTCGCCGTCGTCGGGTGCCATCCCGCCGGCCAGCACCATCGCCACCAGCGAGGCGCCCTGCCGCACGAAGCTGTGAGCACACAGGAACCCGAACCGGCCGGGCTGCAGACGCGGCACGAGGTGTGGCTCGTCGGCGAACCCGCGCCACTCTCGGGAGCACGCTGGGCTGAACTCGGGATCCTGGCTGTAGGCCACGATGGCCGGGGCTGGATGGACGATCGGCGTCAGCGGCCGACCGGACAGGTCGGTCACGACCATCGACACCCCGAGCGCCGGCGCCACCGTCTCGAGCGTCGCCGTGGCGATCTCGGGTGGCAGGGGGCTGTCACTGGGAGGGATGGGGATCGCGACCGCGGCGGGCGGCCGGTGACCGGCCGTTGCCGGCACCGCTCCCACGGTCGGCGCGGTCGATGCGGTCGACGGGCTCGAGGAGGTCCCGGTGGACGAGCTCGGTGCGAGCGGCTGTCCAGCCTTCGCCGCGGCGCCGTTGCTCACCGTCGCGGGCCGCAGCATGGCCTCGATCTCGTCGGCCGGGAACCGCCACTGTCGGCCGATCCGCACCGCCGGGAGGCGACCGTCGGCGGCCATCCGGTAGATCGTCGACGCATCAACGTCCAGCAGGTCCTGGACCTGCTGGGTTGAGAGGAAGGTCGCTACCACGGTTGCTCGCTCCTGCCGTACCTGCTGCTCATGCAGCTTCTGCAGGATGCATGCGCGGCAGGGTCCTGCTCTAGGGACCATGAGCAGCTATCGACAGGCCACTGGGCCCGTGCTCGACGGGACGTCCTCCCCCGGCAGGGTCCGGTGGCCCCGCGCCGCCATCACGGCCGCTCAGCGCCAACGCCGCACCCGCCACCGCGATCGGCTCGGTCGGCGCGATCTCGGAACCGACCGCGCACGCACAGCAACGACGACGGACCGTCGCGGCCACAGGGAAGCCGTCAGAGCCAGCCGCTGCGCTTGAACAACCGGTACAGCATCACGCAGATCGCCAGCATGGCGGCCAGCACCACGAAGTAGCCGTACCTCGTGTCGAGCTCCGGCATGTTCCTGAAGTTCATGCCGTAGATACCGGCGAGTGCCGTGGGCACCACAGCGATCGCGACCCAGGCGGAGATGCGGCGCATGTCCTCGTTCTGACGCACCGTGATCTGCGCCAGGTTCGCGTGCAGCGCATCGTTGAGCAGTTCATCGAGGGACAGGAGGTGATCGTTGGCCCGCACGGCGTGGTCGTGGACGTCCCGGAAGTAGGCATGCAGATCGTGATCGGCGCGGAACCGAGCGCGCCGGAGGTCGTCCATCGCCTCGGGCAGGCGGGTCACGGCCTTGCGGAAGTCGAGGACCTCCCGCTTGAGCCGGTAGATCCGTTCCGCGTGGTTCTCACGATCTGCGGTGAAGACCTGCTCCTCGATCTCCTCGATGTCGTTGTCGAGTCCGGCCAGCACACGGGCGTAGCCGTCCACGACCCGATCGGCCACCGCGTACAACACCGCGACCGGCCCATGCTCGAGCAGTTGGGACGGATCCCGCTCCAGCTGCCGACGCACACCGCCGAGCGGCGTGTACTCCCCGTGCCGCACGGTGACGATGAAATGGTCGCCGATGAACAGCATGATCTCACCGACGTCGACCGCCTCGTCCCGATCGACGTAGCTCGCGGTCTTGAGCACGACGAACAAGCTCTCGTCGTACCGCTCGACCTTCGGTCGCTGGTGGGCGTTGATGGCGTCCTCGACCGCCAAAGGGTGCAGTCCGAAGGCCTCGCGGACGCCGGCGAACTCCTCATCGGTCGGCTCGTGGAGCCCGACCCAGACGAAGCCGGAGGGCTCGGCGTAGGCCCGTTCGAGATCCTCGCTGGGCGAGGCACCGTCGGGAGCCCGGCGGCCAGCCACGTACAGCGCACGGTCGACGATCACCGCTGGTCTCCGATCGAAGCGGCAGGGGACCCGGCACGCTAACCGAGCCGGCCGCCCTGTTCCGCGAACGCTTCCTCAGCCCCGCCCGGCCCCGATCGGTCGCGCTCGGGCGGTCAGCCGCGGTCGGTCTGGGTGACCTTGGACAACCCCCGCGGCGCGTCCGGGTCGAGCCCGCGAGCCCGGGCGAGACCTTCCACCAGCAGTTGGCCCGGGACGATCAACCCCAGCGGCGCCAGCGCCTCCGACAACTCCGGGCCATCCAGATGCACGGTCCCGGCCGCGGCCAGCCGCTGGTCGCCACCGATCGTCACCACGTTGGCACCCCGTTGGGCGAGCTCCCTGGCGAGCTCGATCATCGGCTCCACCAGGGGACCGTGACCGGCGGCGACGAGCAGCGCGGTGGTATCGGCCTCCACGACCGCGATCGGCCCGTGCCGCAGATCCGCGTAGGACAACCCCCGTACGGGCTCGAGGCACGTCTCCTCGAGCTTGAGGGCCAGCTCCAACGCCGTGCCGTACACGATCCCACGACCACTCACGAGCAGGTGGGTCGACTCGGCGAGCGTGGCGATCGCCCCATCGATGCCGTGGCGGGCAGCGACGAGCCTGGCCACCTCCGATGGCACCCGCGCGAACTCGTCGCCGAACGCGGGTCCCTCGGGACGCAGGGCGTCCACGAGGACCGCGACCGCCAGCAGCTGTGCGGTGTAGGTCTTGGTCGCCGGCACGGCCAGCTCGGGACCCGCCTCGGTCACGAGCGCGATGTCGGCACCCTCCGACAGCGGGCTGTCATCGGCGTTGGTGATCGCCACCGTCACCGCACCGGCGTCGCGGGCCCAGGCCTGCGTCGCCACGATCTCCTCGGTGGCACCGGACTGCGACAGGCTGATCACCGCGGTGTCCGACAGGTCACGCTGGACGGCGTAGTGCGTGGCGAGGCTCGGGGCGGCCAGGGCGGCGCCGCGACCGGTGTGGACCTCGACGAGGTAGCGGCCGTACACCGCGGCGTTGTCGGAGGTACCGCGGGCCGCGAAGAGGACGTGGCGTCGGCCGTCGAGGAGGCGGGCGAGCTGCGACTGCAGGGGCAGCAGACGTTCCAGCGTCCGCGCCAGCGCGTCGGGCTGCTCGCCGATCTCGCGCAGCATGTCGGTCGTCATGTCGAGGTCCAGACGTCGAGGAGGGTCATGAAGTCAGGTCAGGAGGCCGTCACGAGGTCACGGCCGGCAGGTGCTCGGCACCGGACACGACGGCGCCGGCGACCCAGGTCGTGCGCGTGGACCAGGTCCCGTCCAGCCACACGAGATCCGCCGCCGCCCCGGGAGCGAGCCGACCGAGGTCCGGTGCGCCGAGCGCGTCAGCGGGCACCCTGGTCGCGGCGTTGAGGGCGACGGCCGGGTCGATCCCGCAGGCGATCGTGTTGGCGAGCGCCGCGTCGAGCCGCAGCGCCGAGCCCGCCAGGGTCCCGTCGGGCCGCACCGGCGCGGCGCCGTCGCGGACCTCGGTCGGTTGGCCGCCCAGCGCGTAGGTGCCGGGCGGCATCCCGAGGGCGGCGATCGCGTCGGTGACCAGCATGATCCGCCCCGCGCCCGCGGCGAAGGCGAGCCGGACCGCGGTCGGCGCCACGTGCTCGAGGTCGACGATCAGCCCGCACGTCAGGCGCGGGTCGGACAGGGCGACGCCGACCACGCCGGGATCGCGGTGGTTGAGCGGGCTCTGGGCGTTGTAGAGGTGGGTGACCAGGCTGGCCCCGGCGTCCACCGCGGCGATGGCCCGGCCATCGTCGGCATCGCTGTGTCCGATGGCGACCCGCACCCCGGCAGCCGTCAGCTGATGGATGGCCTCCAGCGCCCCGTCACGCTCGGGTGCGAGGGTGACGTAGCTGAGCGCGTCACCACCGGCGTCCAGAATCGCCCCGACCGCGTCGGGCGAGGGGTCGGTGAGGTGCACGGGGTTGTGGGCACCACGTCGTCCGGCGGCGATGAAGGGCCCCTCGACGTGGATGCCGACGACCCGGGCACCCGGCGGCGCCACCCCCGGGCCTCGCCCGGACCTTGCCTGCCCGGGAACCCGACCGCTGGCTCGTGCCGCTCCGCCCACCGCCGCACCACGGTCGGGCACGCCCGCCCGACCACGCGCCCGGTGCAGCGCCGCGGTCAGCACCGGCAGGGGCGCGGTGATGAAGGTCGGCACGAAGGCGGTGACCCCCGTGCGTGGCAGCTCGGCCCGGATGCGATCCCAGGCGGCGTCATCAGCGTCGACCAGGTCGGTGCCGAAGGCACCGTTGATCTGGGCGTCCACCAGCCCCGGTGCCAGGACCCCCTCGTCGAGGTGGCGGGTCGGCGCGGTCGGCGGCGTGCCGACACCGACCTTGGCGACACGACCGGCGGCCACCGCCACCCAGCCGTCAGCCACCAGGCGGTCGCCGAGCAGCACGCGCGGAGCGGTGAGGACCTCGAACTCGCGACGGGATCCGCTCGGCGTGGTCATCGTGGCCCCCCGACCGGGAGCCGTCCCGGCGCCACCGCGGCGCCGGTGAGCACCGCCGCGACGGCGTCGCTGGAGGGTCGGTGGAACCCGTAGCTCAACAGGACGGTCCCGACGTCCTCCACCACGCAGAGGTCGGCCGGGGAGCGCTGCACGACCACGACGGTGGGCACCCCGCGGTCGAGCACGGCACGCACCAGAGCCCGCTGCGCCGGGTCGATCGCCGCGGCGCTGACACCGAGCACGACCCGGTCGGCCGTGCGCAGGTGCCCGAGGACCGCCGAGACGTCCGCCACGGAGGGAGGGTCCGGGTGGACCACGACCTCGACACCACCGGAGGCCGCACCCGAGGTC
>CAYXJD010000174.1:0-1939 GCA_964465225.1 uncultured Actinomycetota bacterium | reverse complement strand
CCAGGCCCGGCGAGGTCCGTCGTGGCGCCCTCCGCCGACGGCAGCGCTGCCCCCAGGCGGTCACGCAACGCCGCCCCGAGCGTTGGTGGCACCTCCACGCTCGTGTCGGCGGGAGTGACGTTGCGTGGCTGGGGCTCGACGACCACGACACGGTCACCTGGCGACAACGGCAGCAGGCCGTCCGCATCCCGCACCAGGGTGATGGCACGGGCAGCCAGGGTCTCGGCGAGCACCCGGTGCGCGGCAGGATCGCCCCCCGAGGGTCGCGCCTCGGGCGACGGCAGGGAGCGGCGCAGCCTGTCGATGCGGTCGGCCGAGACCTCCAGGGCAGCCGCGTCGAGCAGCCCCCGCTGTAGCGCCGAACGCAGGCCGTCGCGCACGCGGGCCATGGCCAGCGGGTCCGGGGCGGCGAGCAGCAGGTCGACCCCTGCCCGCAGGGCCGCGACCGCATCGAGCACCTGGCCGGCCGGGTCCTGCTGCAGCGCGTGCATGTCGAGCGCATCGGTGATCGTGACACCGTCGAAGGCGAGCTCGTCCCGGAGCAGATCGGTCATCACCTCGCGGGACAGCGACGCCGGCAGGTCGCTTCGGCCCGTCAGCGCCGGCACCGCCACGTGCGCCGACATGACCAGCCGCGGACCGGCGGCCAGCGCCGTGCGGAACACGGCGAGCTCACGGTCGTGCAGCGTCGCGACGTCGACCGGGACGACGCCGAGCTCGTGATGCGAGTCGACGGTCACCGCGCCGAGCCCCGGCAGGTGCTTCAGCGTCGAGGCGACACCGGATCGCTCGAGGCCCCGGACGAACGCGGCGGCCAGCGCACCGGCGGCGGCGGGGTCATCGCCGAAGCTGCGCAGCCCGAGCGAGGGGTTCTCCAGCTCGGTGGCCAGATCGCACACCGGGGCGTAGACGACGTTGATGCCGACCGCGGCGGCTTCCGCGCCGATCGCCGCCCCCACCTGTTCGGCGAGCTCGGGATCGCCGACGGCCCCCAAGGCGAGGTTGCCGGCGAACGGGGTCGTCTCCCGACCGAGACCGAGGAACTGCCCGCCCTCCTGGTCGATCGCGACGAGCAACGGTGGCGCGCCGGCTGGCCGCGCCGCCTGGAGCTGACCCACGAGCTCGCTGACCTGTGTCAGCGACGCGACGTTGCTCGCGCGGAACAGCGTGACACCAACCACCTCGCCGGCGGCGATCTCCGCCAGCAGGGTCGGAGGAGGCTGCAGCCCCTCGAACGCCCGCAGCAGGTGGCCGTCGGTCGACGGCGCGGAGCCTTCCTCGCTCACCCCTTGACCCCACCGGTCAGCAGCCCGCGCACGAAGTGCCGTTGCATGGCCAGGAACACCACCAGCGGGACGACCATCGACACGAAGGCACCGGCGGTCAGCAGGTGCCAGGACTCACCACGCGTGCCGACCAGCTGCTGCAGCTGCGCCGTGAGCACGGCCACATCCGACGAGGTCCCGAGGAACACGAAGGCGACCAGGAAGTCGTTCCACACCCACAGGAACTGGAAGATCGCGAAGGCAGCCAGGACCGGCGCCGCCAGCGGGAGCACCAGGCGGGTGAAGGCGGCGAAGTGGCTCGCCCCGTCGACGTAGGCCGATTCCAGGATCTCCTTGGGCAGGTCCGCGATGTAGTTGTAGAGCAGGAACACCGCCATGGGCAGCCCGAACCCGGTGTGCGCGAGCCACGTCCCGAGGTAGGTACCCGTCAGGTCCCAGCGCACGTACAGCTCCAGCAGCGGGATGAAGGTCATCTGCAGCGGGACCACCAGCAACCCCACCACCAGCGCGAACAGCGGCTTGCGGCCGGGGAAGTCGATCCACGCGAAGGCGTAGGCCGCGAAGGCCGCGAGGCTGATCGGGATCACGGTCGCCGGGATCGCGATGACCACCGAGTTGACGAAGGCGTCGAACATGCCCTGCTCGGCGAGGAC